>JBKAGF010000001.1:0-193686 GCA_046290265.1 Roseovarius sp.
TCGTCGCCGTTGACCGTGTCGTTTCCTTCGTCGCCGCGCAGAAGGTCATCGCCCTCGCCGCCGAAGATGACGTCGTCGCCGGTGCCGCCTTCGACCTGGTCGTTGTCTTCGCCGGCCCAGATCGTGTCGTCGCCGCTGCCGCCGTTGATCAGGTCGTCGGCCTTGTCCTGCGCGGGCTGGCCATCGGAGTTGTCACCCCAGATCTTGTCGTTGCCCGCACCGCCGTCGATGCAGTCGGCATTGTCGTTGCCTTCGATCCGGTCGTCGCCGTCGCCGCCGGATATCGAGTCGTCGCCGCCGCCGCCAAGGATGTTGTCCGCAGCGCCGCCATGCAGCCCCGGAATCGTGCTGTCGCCGAACAGCACGTCGTCGCCGCGTTCGCCAAGCAACACGTCCTCGTCCGCGCCGCCGATGATCGTGTCCTGATCGTTGCCGCCGCGCAGGGTGTCGTCACCTGACCCGCCGCGCATGTTGTCATTGCCATCCCCGCCGTGCAGATAGTCGTGGCCGGAATTGCCGCACATCTGGTCGTTGCCATCATGGCCGTAAAGCACGTCTTCGCCGCGGCCGCCCGAGATGGAATCGTCGCCGGCATTGCCGCGAAGGAAGTCGTCGCCGAGGTTTCCCAGCACCACATCGTCGCCCGAGCCGCCATTTGCCGTATCGTCGCCATTGCCGCCCAGCAGAACGTCCATGCCGGTGCCGCCGACCAGCTTGTCGTCACCGTCGCCGCCGATCAGCTTGTCGTCGTCGGACGCGCCGTAGAGGGAGTCGTTGCCGCCGCCGCCCACCAGCATGTCGTAGCCCGCGCCGCCGTGCAGCAGGTCATCGCCCTGGGGGTCGTCGTCAAGCTCGTCGCCGAGAAGGATGTCATCCCCGCCGCCGCCATTCAGGGAGTCGCCACCGCCATCGCCGCGCAGGAAATCCGCGCCGCCGTTACCGAAGATGACGTTCGGATTGTCGTTTCCCTTTACATGGTCGTTCCCGCCCAGGGCCTTGCCCTTGTTCACTCCAATGAGTTGCGCGAAATCGCCGTTGTCCGAACCCGGTGTGCCGCCAGTCCAGACACCTTGCACGGAGCCCCAGATCACGTTCCAATTTGCCATGGTTAAAGTCCCCCTAAAAATCGCCCCGCCAACTTGATGTCGTTTGCAACCATCAAGCGAAAATATCTTTTCAACGGTACGCGGTCGGACAATTCAGGATACCCCAATATTGGGGGGAACCTGCCAAAAGGCCGGTCAAAACATGCCTGTAACGGGACTTTTCTTTGGCCGACGAGCCAACAGCTTAACTCCCGTTAAAGTTACGGATGCAGCGTCTCGAAGCGTTGCGCGCCTTGTGCCAGCGTCCGGTGGAAGGATTCGGCAGATTCGGTGTGCGGTGATTTCCGCAAAATCGAAGTTGTCGGGAATGTGTATGTACCACGTGCAATACCGTGAATTGCGGCGGCGCGCGGACGTGTAGCCCGTAAGATTGCCGCCGTGCCTGAGGAACAGATGCCGAGCTGGCGCAGTTGAGCCTTCTGATGCCCCGGATCGGATGCGTGGCAACAATCAAGAAACCAGAGCACGCGAAAGCTGACATGTCCCACATAGTGATCCTGAACACCGAGTCCGGAAACGGAGATGTCAATCCGGGCGCCGATGCCATCGAAGCGATGTTCCACGCGCATGCGACGCAGGTGAAGATCGTGCCGGTTACCGGAGGCGACGACATCGCGGCGAAGGTCGGGGAGGCCATCGAAGAACCGGGTGTCGAATGTGTCGTGGCCGCGGGCGGGGACGGGACGATCTGTGCCGTCGCCGGGGCACTTGCCGACAGCGGCATCGACCTTGGCGTTCTTCCGTTTGGCACGTTCAATTATTTCGCGCGGCGGTTCGGCATTCCCGAAGAGGCGGAAGAGGCCATCGAGGCGATCTGCACCGGACGAAGCGAGGCGACCAACCTGGGCTGTGTGAATGGGCGCGTCTTCATAAACAACGCGAGCATCGGGCTGTATCCCACGATCCTGAAACAGCGCGAGAGCATATACCGGCGATGGGGTCGGTCAAGGCTCGCGGCATACTGGTCGGTTCTCGTGGCAATGGCCACCGTATATAGCCCCATGACGATGCGCATCGAGGTTGACGGCGAGCTGCAAAGCGCGAAAGCGCCGACCCTGTTTGTCGGAATGAGTGCGTATCAGCTGGATGAATTCGGCATCGAAGGGGCCGATGCGGTTCGAAACGGCAAGTTCGCGATCCTGCTTGCGCCCGATGTCGGCCGCTTCATGCTTATCTGGAAGGCATTGCTTGTCGCGCTGCGTGGCGTGCGGAAAGGCCGGGATTTCACCTTGCTGACCGGAGAGCACGCGACGGTCGAGACCCGGAGGTCAACCCGGGATGTCGCCCTGGACGGAGAGCGTCGGCGCATGAAGGGACCGTTCGAGTTCACCATCCTCAAGGATGCGATCCGTGTTCGCCTGCCTGCCGCCGAAATCAGCCGGCCGGAGCGTGCGGAATGATCCGGATCGTGCAGATCAGCGACCTGCATTTCGGCCGCGAGGATCCCGACCTTCTGGAACCGCTCAGGGCCGCAATACAGACGGCGGCGCCGGATCTTGTAGTCATGGCCGGCGATTTCGTCCAGCGCGCGCGCGCCTCGCAGTTTCGGCCTGCGGCGGATTTCATGAACTCGCTTCGACGGCCCTGGCTTGGCGTTCCCGGGAACCACGACATTCCGCTATACAACCTGTTGCTGCGGGCCGTGGACCCGTTTCGAAGATACAGGCGCTGGATTTGCGAAGAGCTTGAGCCCTGCGTCGAGTTGGGTGATGTCAAGGTGTTGGGGCTGAACACGACCGATCGCTGGGCCCATCAGCGGGGACGCGTCAGCGCGCATGACATGCACAGGATCGGCAAAGCCATTTCTTCCCATCCCGATGGTCTGACCGTGATCGCCGCACATCACCCGTTTCACCATACAGCCGACATCGAGAAAAACCTGATGGTCGGGGCGTCCAAAGCGTTGGAACACTGGGCGCAATGCGGGCCGCATGTCATCATGTCGGGCCACCTGCACCAGTGGCTGGTGGAACCTTTCGTGCGTCGAAAGGGGGCACATATGACCCTGCAGTTGCATTGCGGAACCGGTCTTTCGACACGGCGGCGCGGACACCCGAACGACTTTGCCGTGCTGGATTGCGGGGCTGACGACGTCACCGTGACGCGGATGGTGGCGGAAGACGGTCGCTTTCGGTGTTCTGCACGCACACGGTATGTCGTCAGCGACGACGGGTGGCAAAGACGGGGTGCGCAAATCGAGCGATGATCGGATCCGGCAGAGTTCCGGTTGCCGAACAGGACGACGTCTCAGGTCTGTTGAAATGTTCTGACCGGGTCAGGGAGACGGTCTCGCCCTTGCGGACGGACCGCACGTCAACGCGGACCGGGGCGGATACCGGATCGGTCTCGCAGAGTAAGTTCCTTTCGTCGCCACCAGTTCCGGCAATGCAGGCGGAAGTGGCGTGGTTATGCGGCGGCACCTCGGCCGGTAGGTTGGCGCAAACCGGTTTTCAGCATGTCCGCAGAAGCCGCAAGCTGTCGTAAACGGCCGCATGAATATTGCGGGAGGCGACGGCATCGCCGATCCGGAAGAGCGAAAAAGCGGCCTGCGCGTTGCGGATGATGGTCTGGGGGCGTCCGGAGAGCAGGGCGTCACGGTCTACTTCGCCCATATTGCGCGATAGCGGTTTCAGGTCGAAATAGAGGTCGTCCAAGGGGATGGTGCCGTTGTTGATCACGATCTGGTCTACCTCTCGCGTGGCTTGCGCGCTGCTGTAGTCGCTGGCCAGTTCCGCCACGAGCCGGTTGCCGGCACGGTCGATCGAGCGCAGCCGCCAAGTGACCGTAAACGTCACGTCGCGGCCCTGCATTTCGCGCAGGAAGGGCGTCAGGGTCATCGGCATGACCTCGGGGGCAAGCGCGCGTTCCGGCGTGACGATCTCGACCCTTGCGCCGGTGGCCGCGATCATCTCGGCGGCCTGCAGGCCTGCCGCGTCGCCGGCGTTGTCGAAGACCAGCACGTTTCGCCCCGGCTGCGCGTCGCCCGACAGGATGTCCCAGCTGGAAACCGTTAGGTCCTGACCAGAGGCGAGGGGCACCTCGTGCGGCAGGCCGCCGGTAGCGACGATGACCACATCCGCGCCGGCATCCGTGACGGTTCCGGTGTCTGCCAAGCTATTGAAGTGAAACCGCACGCCCAGCCGTTCGCATTCGGTCATGCGCCACCCGATCAGCGACAGAATCTCACGACGTCGCGGCGACTGGGCGAGAAGACGCACCTGTCCGCCCGGGTCATTGGCGGCCTCGTGGAGTTCGACTTGGTGGCCGCGCAAGGCAGCAACCCGCGCCGCTTCGAGCCCGCCGGGGCCGGCACCGATCACCAGCACGCGGCGGGGCGTTTCGGCCGGTTCGATCCGGTGCGGCTGTTCACGTTCGCGCCCGGTCGAGGGGTTGTGGGCGCAGAGCGCCATCGCGCCCTGGAACCGGCGGTCGAGACAGAAATTGGCCCCGACGCAGGGGCGGATGCGGTCTTCCTGCCCGGCGGCGATGAGCCGGCCGATCTCCGGTTCGGCGAGATGTGCGCGCGTCATGCCGATCATGTCGACCATGCCGGAGGCGATGGCATGCCGGGCAGTGGCGACATCGGCCACCTTGGCAGCGTGAAAGACGGGCATGCCTGTTGCCTTGCGCAGGCCGGCGGCGGCGTCGAGATGCGGCGCGCTGGGCATGCCGTGGACCGGGATCATGTCGGTCAGCCCGCCATCGGTGTCGATATGGCCGCGTGTCACGTTGATGAAATCCAGCAGGCCACTGTCCTTGAGGCGACGGGAGATTTCCAGCCCCTCTTCGGCGTCGATGCCGTCGCCGCACATTTCGTCGCCGGCGTAGCGCAGGCCCAGAAGGAAGTCAGGCCCGACACGGCGGCGGGTCTCGGTCAGCACCTCCATCGCAAGTCGCATGCGGTTTTCGAGCGATCCGCCATAGGGCGCGTCGAGGTGATTGGAGCGCGGCGACCAGAACTGATCCAACAGGTGGCCGGTGGCAAGAAATTCGAGCCCGTCGAGGCCTGCGTCGCGCATCCGTTCGGCGGCGGTGGCGTAATCGTCGATGATGCGGGCGATATCCCAGTCCTCGGCCAGCTTGGCCGCGTGCCTGTGCGCGACCTCCCGCTCGTGGCTGGAGGAGATCGTGGGCAGCCAGTCGCCCCGGTCCCAGCGGGTGCGTCGGCCATGATGGGTAAGCTGGATCATCACCGCGCAGCCATGATCGTGGCATTCATCTGCCATGGCGCGCATATACGGCACGATCTCGTCGCGATAGGCCTGCACGCCGCCGGAACTGGGGGCGCTGTCGGGCGCGACCGCAGCGGAGCCGATGGTCATCGTCAGCGCCACACCGCCGCGCGCCCGCGCGACGTGATAGGCGCGATAACGGTCCTTGGGCAGCCCGTCTTCGGAATAGCCCGGCTCGTGCCCGGTGATCAGCAGGCGGTTCCTGAGCTTCAGAGGGCCAATCTGAAGGGGTTGCATCAAGGGATCGTCACGCATCTGTTCTGGTTTCCTTTGATTGGCAGTCGCGTCGTACCGGCCTGGCCCGGGTTGCCGGGGCGGGGCTCGTGGGCAGCTTTGCAAATTACAAAGCGCATATGCTGTGGTATCCGGGGTGGAAACCGCAGAAAAAACCGTGACGATTGGTGGATACTGTGTAGGAAGTGGTACCCGCCCTCGCGCGGCACGCACAGGCGTGCCCTGGCTGCGGGAGAACAAGGATGTGCGCGCATGGTGAAACAGGTTGGCGAGACCGGCAGTGAGGCGCTTTCCGGAGCGGTCAAGCCAGCGGAAGACAGCTTTCGCGTGGACAAATTCGTGGCGACTGCGCACCGGATCGGCCTGGCAGACAGGGCGCTCTTGCACGAACTGACCGTCGGGGTCTTCTGGCCGCATCGCTGGCGCGATTTGGATGTGTTCATCTCGCTGGGCGAAGGATACCTCGCAGTGGACGAGATTGGCCGCGCGATGGGATCTGCCATGTGTTTTCGCGCGGAGCCGGATTTTGCCATGTTGGGCATGATGGTCACCGCGCCGCGGCTTCAGACCATGGGCACGGGGCGCTGGCTGTTGCGCCGGGTGATGAACGAATGCCCGAAGATGGACCTGCGGCTGAGCGCGACGCGCCAGGGGTACAGGCTTTACAAGGAGGCGGGCTTTGTCCCGCTCACGACGATCCGGCAGCACCAGGGCATTACCCGTCGGGTGCAGGTGCCCGATGCGGTGCCGGGCGTCACGGCGCGTGCGCTGGAGCCGGAGGATATCGAGGCAATCACGGCATTGGATACGCAGGCGTACGGGGCTGCACGGGACAAAACCCAGCGGGAGATGCTGCGCCTTTCCGACGGCATGGTCGTCGAGCGGGACGGCACGATCTGCGGTTTCGCGCTGCGCCGCCGTTTCGGACGTGGCTGGGTTGTCGGACCTGTGGTCGCGGAGACCGAGGACATCGCGATGATGCTGGCCGCCCCGCTGATCAAGCGCAGCGAGGGCGAGTTCGTGCGGCTGGACACGCCGGAGGACAGCGAGAAGTTCAATGCCTTCCTGTCCGCCATCGGCATGGGCGTCTACGACACGGTCACCGAAATGTATCTGGGGCGCCAGCGCCGTCCGCTGGACGGTCCGAGGATGTTCGGACTGGCGGCCCATTCGCTGGGCTGAGCGCGGTCCGGGATCAGGTCAAGCGATCCTTGAGCGAAAACCACATGCCGACCAAGGGCAGGAACCACGGACGGCCCGAATAGCCCGGTACGGTCGGCCAGTCGAGCCCTGCAAGCGGGTTGGTATCGTTTCGGCCCATCGCGAGGTCCGCGAGCGACGCGCCCACCAGGGTGGACATCTGCGCGCCGTGCCCGGAATATCCCATCCCGTAGATCATACCGTCCATCTCGCCGGCGCGGGGCAGCCTGTCCTTGGTCATGCCCACAAGCCCGCCCCAGCAATAGTCGATCTGCACATCTGCGAGATGCGGAAAGATCTGCGCCATGCCGGCGCGCAGGATGGCCCCAGACTTGGCGTCCGAACGCTGATCGGACGTGGCCGAGAACCGCGCCCGTCCGCCGAAGATCAGGCGGTTGTCGGGCGACAGGCGGAAATAGTTTCCGATGTTCATGGAAGTCACGCAGGTGCGGTTGCCGGGCAGGGTTGCCGCGACTTCCGCGTCGTCCAGCGGGCGCGTGGCCACGATGAAGGAGCCGACCGCGATGATGCGCTTGCGGAAGGGTGCGAGCGGCGTGCCGCGGTGGACGCCGGAATAGGCGTCGGTCGCGGCGATGACCCGGTCTGCCCGAAGCGAACCGCGCGGTGTGTCAAGTCGCCAGCCGCCATTTTCCTTGCGCCGATCTGTCACTGGCGCACCTTCCCAGATGCGTGCGCCGTGGCCGAAGGCGGCGCGGGCCAGGCCGGCGACGTAGCGGCCCATATGCATCATCGCCGATTTCGGCTGAAGCGTGGCACCGTGAAAGGCGCGTGAGCCGATCTCGCCCTTCAGGTCCGAAGGTTCGAGCCAGCGCGCCTCGGGGTCGACCTCGCGGGCGATGAGCTCGCAATTAGCGCGCAGCCCGGCGACGTGGCCGGGTTTCGAGGCGAGCTTGAGTTTGCCCGAGCGGCGGAAGTCGCAGGCGATGCGTTCCTCGGCGATGATATCCTCGATCATGTCGATCGAGCGGTCGTAGGCCTTGTAGAGCGCGTGGGCACGCGTCTCGCCCAGATGCGCCTTGGCCGCGGCGTAGCCGTGCGAGAGACCGTTATTGAGGTGCCCCCCGTTGCGGCCCGAGCCGCCCGCGCCCACATGCACCGCCTCGAGCAGGGCCACCGACACGCCCGCGCGCGCCAGTCGCAGCGCGGCGCTGAGGCCGGTAAAGCCGCCACCGATGATGGCGACCTCGAACCGTCCCTCGACCGGGCCATCCTGGCCGCCCTCGAAGGGCGGGGCGGTGTCGAGCCAGTAGGACGTGTATTTCATGTTCGTCTCCGCGTGCATCAAAGCCCGACCAGCGCGGGCAATCCGGAGATGTCCGGAATCTCGGTATATCCGTAATACGGATTGGCGGGCTCGTGGCCGCGATTGACCCAGGCCTTGTGGGTGATGCCGAGATCATGCGCCGTCATCAGGTCGTAGCGGAAGCTTGACGAGACGTGCAGAATATCCTCGGGGCCGCAACCCAGTTGGTCGAACATGTACTCGAAGGCCTGCATCTGCGGTTTGTAGGCCTGTGCGTCCTCGGCGGTGAAGACATGGGTGATCGGAACGCCGAGATTGGAGATGTTGTGCGGGATCTGGCTGTTCATCGCGTTGGTAAGGGCAACGAGGGGGATCTTGCCCGCAATCTTGGAAAGCCCGGCAGTGACGTCGGGATGCGGCCCCCAGGTGGGCACGCGCTCGTAGATTTCGGTGGCGACGGCTGGATCGAACGCCACGTTGTTGCGCTTGCAGGTGCGTTCGAGCGAATTGTGGACGACCTCAGCATAGGGTTTCCAGGCGCCCAGCACCTCGTCCAGGCGGTAGGCGGTGAAATCGCGGATGAAGACCTCCATCGCGTCGGGTGACAACACCTTTTCATAGTGATCGCGCGCGGCTTGGGCCATGTCGAAAAAGATCATGGTGCCGTGACAGTCGAACGTGATGAATTTGGGGGTGAAGGGCATGGTTATCTCCAAAAGAGTTGAGTTGCCGATATCCTCGCCGCATCCCTGCGAAATGGATTGCCGCGTTTCGCACGCTTGCCGCAGGATATCTCGTTAATCGGGCGGGATGCGGCAAATGGTGCCGCGGTATCGCGCGGATGCGACGCCCCGGGCCCGTCGTTATCGGGCAGGATCGGTCATGCAGGCCCGTATGCCGGAAGAAGGGGAGTCAGGACATCCATGCCATTTTCGCGCAGACCCGAAATAATGCTAGAGACGCTCGTAGGCCATGACTCCGTGGTGGGGCGTCCCAACCTAGCGCTGATCGAGGCGGTGGCGGACTGGCTGGACGCACACGGCATATCCTGCCGCGTGATGGTGGGACCCGAGGGCGACCGCGCCAATCTATTCGCCACGATCGGGGATGCGGACCGGCCGGGATATGTCCTGTCGGGCCATGTCGACGTGGTGCCGGCGGGCGAGCCGGAATGGCGGGCCGATCCGTTCATCTTGCGCCGGCAGGGCGACCGGCTGATCGGGCGGGGGGCGTGCGACATGAAGGGGTTTGTCGCCGCGGTCCTGGCGGCGGCACCGGATCTGGCCGAGATGGACCCGACGGTTCCGATCCATGTCGCTCTGTCCTATGACGAGGAGGCCGGCTGCAAGGGCGTGCCGCACATGATTGCGGAATTGCCCGAACTCTGCGCGCCGCCGCTCGGCTGCATTGTGGGCGAACCCACGGGGATGGTGCCGGTGCTGGCGCACAAGGGAAAGGCCGCTCTGCGCCTGCGGGCTGCGGGGGTGGCGGGACATTCTTCGCGGCCCGATCTTGGGGAGAATGCAATCCATGCTTTGCTGCCGGTGCTTGCGGCGGCCGAGGCGCAGGCCTGCGCGTTGGAGGCAGAGGGCCCGCAGGACGCCCGCTTTGCCCCGCCGTGGTCCAGCCTGCAGATCGGCACGGTGGCGGGCGGGCAGGCGCTGAACATCATCCCCGAGCGGGCGGAGGCGGAGATCGAGGCCCGCGCGATCGCAGGCGCCGAGCCCCGCGCGCTGCTGGCGCCGGTGATCGATGCGGCGCAAAAGGCGGGTGTCGCGACCGAGTGGCTGTCGAGCTATCCACCGCTGGCGCTGGACTCGGGCGACCCATTGGCCGCGCTGGTGGCCGAGATGTCGGGCAATGCGCCCATCGCGGCCGTCAGTTTCGGGACCGAAGCCGGGCTGTTCCAGCAGGCGGGTATCCCCGCAATTATCTGCGGACCCGGCGACATCGCGCGGGCGCACCGGCCCGAGGAATACCTGACGTTGCCCGAGCTGCACGGCTGCCACTCGATGATTCTGGATCTGGGCCGGCGCTGCGCTGGTTAGCGACGGCATTTCCTGCGGCGCGGCCTGCCGGGTGCGACAGAAAACTGCCGCCCGGTTTTGGCATCTGGCGAAACATGCCGGTCCGAGCTGCCTAGGATGAGTAAAAATCAGCAAGAGTGAGTCCATGTCCGAGGCACACGCAGAGACCCCTGACGAGTCGAGTTTGGAAATCCGCCCGTTTGGTCCCGAGCACATCCCCGGCGCGCTGGCGTTGTCGCGGCAGACGGGCTGGCCGCACCGCGCCGAGGACTGGGCGCTGGGCCTTGCCGTGTCCGAGGGGGTCGTGGCGATGGATCATGATCGCGTTGTCGGAACGGCCAAGTGCGGTCGGTTCGGGGATGTGGCGCTGCTGCACATGATCATCGTGGATAAATCGATGCGCGGGCGGGGCCTTGGCAGGCAACTGATGAGCGCGGCAATGGCGTTCGGCGACGGGGCCGAGATGCGCCTTTGTGCGACGCGCGAGGGGCTGCCACTATACGAGAAACTGGGATTTCGGGCGACGCACCAAATCTTGCAGCACCAGGGAACAGCGAGGAGCGCTGATCCGGAGGTTCCCGTGCGGGACGGTACCGTGGCCGATATCGCCCCTCTTGCCGAGCTGGACCGCATAGCCTGCGGGATGGAGCGGCAGGATCTGCTGGAACGGATCGCGGCGCAAGGTCAGGTGCTTCTGGCTGAGGGTGGCTTTGCGCTTTTGCGGGAGTTCGGGCGCGGGCACGTGATCGGTCCCGTGGTGGCGAATGACGACGCCACGGCGCGCGCGCTGATCGCTGAAGCGGCGCGTCGGTGCGAGGGGCAGTTTCTGCGCATAGACCTGCCAGAGGGCGCCGGCCTGTCGCAATTTGTCGAGGCGTTGGGACTTGAACATGTCGGCGGGGGGACGGCGATGGTCCGTTCGCCCGCCACTGCACCGGCCGGGGAATACACCACATATGCGCTTGTATCCCAGGCTCTTGGATAATTCGGAGAACATCATGCTTGCAAATTCCCTTGTCGAACTTGACCGGCGGCACCTTGTGCACCCGCTGTCGTCCTTTCACGGCCACGAGGCGCGCGGCGTGCGCGTCCTGCGGTCTGCCAAAGGCGTGCGGGTGACCGACAACGAGGGGCACCAGCTGATCGACGGGTTCGCCGGTCTTTGGTGCGTCAACGCGGGTTACGGCCAGGAAAGCGTCGTCGAGGCCGCTGCTGCGCAGATGCGGCAGCTGCCTTATGCGACGGGATATTTCGACCTGGGCGCCGAGGCGCCGATCCGGCTGGCGGCGGAGTTGGCCGAACGCGCACCGGGAGATCTGGACCACGTCTATTTCAGCCTTGGCGGGTCGGACGCGGTGGACAGTGCCGTGCGGTTCATCCGCTACTACTGGCATGCGCAAGGCAAGCCCGAGCGGGATCAGTTCATCTCGGTCGCGCAGGGGTTTCACGGTTCCACCTCGGCGGGGGCGGGGCTGACGGCGCTGCCGGTCTTTCACGAGGGGTTCGGTGTGCCTTACGACTGGCAGCACAAGATCCCGTCGCATTATGTCTACCGCAACCCGGCAGGGTCGGACGCGGCAGAGATCATCGCGGCCTCGGTCGCGGCACTGCGGGCCACGGCCGAGGAACTGGGCCCCGAGCGCGTCGCCGCGTTTTTCGTCGAGCCGATCCAAGGGTCGGGCGGGGTCCTGGTGCCGCCCAAGGGCTGGATCAAGGCCATGCGCGAGGTCTGCACCGAGCTTGGCATCCTGTTTGTGGCCGACGAGGTGATCACCGGGTTCGGCCGCACCGGGCCGCTGTTCGCCAGCGAGGAGGAAGGCATCGTTCCCGACCTTATGACGGTCGCCAAAGGCCTGACGTCGGGTTACGCCCCCATGGGCGCCGTGTTCATGCGCGAGCACGTCTATCAGACGATCGCCGACGGGGCGGGCCAGAAGATGATCGGCCACGGATTCACCTATTCGGGCCACCCGGTGTCGGCTGCTGTCGGGCTGGAGGTGCTGAAGCTATACGAAGGCGGGTTGATGGAAAACGGCCGCCGCCAGGGTGCGCGTCTGCAGGCAGGGCTGGCCGGGCTTGCGGATCATCCGTTGGTGGGTGACGTGCGCGGGCGCGGAATGCTGGCGGCGGTGGAGCTTGTCACCGACAAGCAGAAAAAGACGCCCTTGCCAGCGGCGGCCCTGGAGGGCGGCACGCGGCTGTTCGACCGCGCCTATGAGAACGGGCTGATCCTTCGGGCCTTTGCTCAGGGAATTCTTGGCTTTGCCCCGCCGCTGTGCTGCACCGACGGCGAAATCGACGAGATCGTCGACCGCACGCGCCGGGTGCTGGACCTGACGCTGGAAGATCCCGAGATCCGCGAAGTGCTGCGCGCATGACGCTGCTGCTGATCGGACCGAAGGAGCGCGGGCGGGTCTGGGGCCAGGTTTTCGAGCAGGCCGGGGAGGCCATGGTGTTTGGCGAGGATGCCGTGGACGACCCGGCAGCCATTACACACCTGGCCTGCTGGAATCCGCCGGACGACCTTGGGCGATACCCGAACCTTACATCCGTGATCAGCACGGGCGCCGGCGTCGACCAGATGCCGCCCCTGCCGGAAGGGGTCGCCCTTGTGCGCACCCTGGCACCCAGCGTCGACGAGTTGGTGCGGGACTGGGTCCTGATGTCGAGCCTGATGTTGTACCGGGACATGCCGCGCTATCTGGCGCAGGCGGCGGAAGGTGAATGGCGGCCGCATCCGCCACAGCAGGCCAATGCGGGCCGGCTGGGTATCATGGGGCTGGGCCGGATCGGCCGCCTGGTGGCCGAGAGCACGGTTTCGCTGGGCTTTGACGTTGCGGGCTGGAGCCGGTCGGGTGCGGACGTCCCCGGCATCAAGGTCTACGGTCATGACGATCTGGAGCCTTTCCTGGCGCGGACCGACCTGCTGATCTGCCTGCTGCCGCTGACCGACCAGACGCGGGGGCTGCTGTCGACGCGTGTCTTCAGGATGATGCCCCGCGGCGCCGCGCTGGTTCATGCCGGACGCGGCGCGCAGCTGGACATGGAGGCAATGCGCAGCGCGCTGGATGATGGACAACTCCGGGCCGCGATGCTGGATGTGACAGAGCCCGAACCTCTGCCGCAGGACCATTGGGCCTGGCGGGATCCGCGGGTCATTGTCACCCCGCATATCGGTGGAGAGACCGATGCCGCGGAAGGGGCACGCCATGCCCTGGCCGTCATCCGCGCTGGTCGCGAGGGCAATAATCTGCCCGGTCTGGTTCATGGGAATAAGGGGTATTGAGGCAAGTGATTGCTGCGGCATTTCGCGCCGCGGCACCGGGCAAAACGAAAGATTCTGCTGCCCCGCAGCCGAGATTCGACCCCACACCGCCTGACGATCCGGCGAGTATCGAAGAACGGGAAGAGCCATCCCGCAAGTAAGATGGTGGCTGACAAGGAAAAGGTACACATGACGCAGATGACAGCGACAAAACCGTTGACCGCCTTCAGCTACGTGAGTTTCGACGTAGTGGGCACGCTGATCGATTTCGAAGCCGCGATCACCGGTGCGTTCGAGGGGATCGCGGCAGAAAATGGCGTGGCGATCGACCGCGAAGAGGTTCTGGCGCATTACCGCGGCGCGCGTCGCGAGCCGGAGGCGGGCCTTTTCCCGGACGACCTGGGTCGGTGCTATGCCGGCATGGCCGCCGCGTTCGGCCTGCCGGACACGCCTGGGCTGCGCGAGAGCGTTGTGGAGGCGGTGGGGAATGCCGACCCTTTCCCTGACAGTGCCGAGGCGCTGGCGCGACTGGGCGAACGCTACAGGCTGATTGCAATGACCAACGCCCGCCGGTGGGCATTCGAGCGGTATGAAGCCAAGCTGGGACATCCGTTCTGGGCGAGCTTCACGACCGACGATACCGGCACGGAAAAGCCTGATCCGGCCTTTTTCCGGAAGGTCTTTACCCATGTTGAGGCAAATGGCGGAGCGCTGGGTGAAATCTTGCACACGGCGCAAAGCCAGTATCACGATATCGGCATCTCTCGGCAGCTTGGCATGACGAATGCCTGGATCGAGCGCCGCCACGGGCAAGCAGGCTATGGCGGCTCGATCGAGCCCGAGACGTTTACCGAGCCGGACTACCATTTCAAATCGCTTGCGGAACTGGCCGATGCGGCTGACCGCGCCGCCGGGGCCTGACCCCGACGCAATGCCTCGAACTGACCGAAAGAGCCGGTCGGGGCCCTAACTCAAACAGAAACCAAACAAGTAACAGGGAAGACAAGACATGACCCATACCAAACCCACTAACTGGACCGGGCGCGATGATGCCATGGTCGAGGATGCCATCCGCCGCGGTGCGTCGCGCCGCGATCTTCTGAAGATGCTCATGGGCTCCGGTATTGCCCTCGGCGCCGGCGGCAGCCTGCTGATGAGCGCGAGCCGGGCCGTGGCCGAGACGCCCAAAAGCGGCGGTCACCTCAAGGCCGCGGGCTGGTCCGCCTCGACCGCCGACACGCTGGACCCTGCGAAGGCGTCGCTGTCGACCGACTACACCCGCTGCTGCGCGGTCTATAACCGTCTGACCTTCCTGAACGAGGCGGGTGAGGTCGAGATGGAACTGGCCGAGGCGGTCGAGTCCGAAGACGCCAAGACCTGGAACGTCAAGCTGCGGCCCGGCGTGACCTTCCATGACGGCAAGACGCTGAGTTCGGCCGACGTGGTATTTACGCTGAAGCGGCACCTTGATCCCGATGTCGGCTCGAAGGTGAACTCGATCGCATCGCAGATGGCCGAGATCGAGGCGGTGGACGATCTGAACGTGAAAATCGTTCTGTCGGAGCCCAATGCCGACCTGCCCACCATCCTGTCGTTGCATCATTTCATGATCGTGGCCGACGGAACCACCGACTTTTCAAAAGGTATCGGCACCGGCGCATTCAAGGTGGAAGAGTTCGACCCGGGCGTTCGGTCGATCCTGGTGAAGAACCCTGATTATTTCAAGGAAAACGGGCCATACCTCGACAGCTTCGAGTACTTCGCCATTCCCGACAACAACGCCCGCGTCAACGCGCTCTTGTCCGGAGACATCCACCTGGCTGCGGCAGTCAACGCGCGGTCGCTGCGGATGATGGAAGGCCAGCCGAACGTCGAGACGATGATCAGCACCTCCGGCAACTATACCAACCTCAACATCCGCCTGGACCTGGAGCCGGGCGCGAAGGCCGGGTTCATCGAAGGCATGAAGCACCTTGTGCGTCGTGAGCAGATCCAGAAATCTGTTCTGCGCGACCTGGCCGAGATCGGTAACGACCAGCCGGTTTCGCCCGCGAACCGCTATCACAACAGCGAGTTGCAGCCCAAGGCATACGATCCCGAGAAGGCCAAAGCCTTGTTCGAGAAGGCCGGTCTGCTGGGCCAGACGATCCCGATCATCGCCTCGGACGCCGCCAACGCGTCGATCGACATGGCGACAGTCGTGCAACAGGCGGGTGCCGAAATCGGCATGACCTTCGATGTGCAGCGGGTGCCATCCGATGGCTACTGGTCGAACTACTGGCTGAAGGCGCCGGTCCATTTCGGCAACATCAACCCGCGGCCGACGCCGGACATCCTGTTCTCGCTGCTGTATCATTCCGAGGCTCCCTGGAACGAGAGCCAGTACAAGTCCGAGAAGTTCGACAACATGCTGGTCGAAGCACGCGGACTGCTGGACGACACCAAGCGGACCGACATGTACTGGGAGATGCAGGAGATGGTCGCCAACGAGGCCGGCACGATCATCCCGACCTACATCTCGAACGTGGACGGCATGGCCAAGGAAGTGAAGGGCATGCGCCCGAACCCGCTTGGCGGGCAGATGGGCTATGCCTTTGCAGAGTACGTCTGGCTGGACGCCTGAGGCCACGGCTGAACCAAACGCCCGCGCGTGGTATCATGCGCGGGCCACTTTCATTCCTGACACGCGAGGCGCCTCATGCTCCGCTCGACCACAACATGGATCCTTGTCGGCAAACGGCTGGGTATCGCGTTCCTGACGCTGATCATCGTGTCCTTCGCGGTGTTCTTCGCGACCGAGATGCTGCCGGGTGACGTGGCGCAGATCCTGCTGGGGCAGGCGGCGACGCCCGAGGCCGTGGCCGGTCTGCGCGAGGCGATGGGCCTTGATGAGCCGGCGTTGCAGCGGTTCCTGGGCTGGATGGCAGGGCTTGCCACGGGGGACATGGGGCGCTCCTATGTCAACGGGATCGATGTCTCGGCCCTGTTGGGCGGCCGTTTGCAGAACTCGCTCCGGCTGGCCGGGATCGTGACCGCCATCTGCGTGCCGGTGGCGCTGACGCTGGGGATCATCGCCGCTATGTATCGCGGCTCGTGGCTTGACCGGGCCGTGTCCGTGGCGACGATCTCGGTCATTTCGGTGCCCGAATTCATGGTGGCGACCCTGGCAGTGCTGGTCTTTGCCGTCTGGCTCGACTGGCTGCCGGCACTCAGCTATGGCGTCAACGTGGACAGCATCGGCGCGATGTTGCGAGCCTATGCAATGCCGGTGATCACCCTGAGCTTCGTCGTGTCGGCACAGATGATCCGAATGACCCGCGCCGCCGTGATCGAGACGATCGAGACGCCCTATGTCGAGATGGCGTTGCTGAAAGGCGCCTCGCGCCAGCGCATGGTGCTTGTCCATGCCCTGCCGAACGCGCTGGGTCCCATTGCCAACGCGGTGGCGCTGTCGCTCTCCTATCTCGTGGGCGGGGTGATCATCGTCGAGACCGTCTTCAACTATCCCGGAGTTGCCAAACTGATGGTGGATGCCGTCTCGACCCGGGACCTGCCACTGATCCAGTCCTGCGCGATGGTCTTCTGCGTCAGCTACCTGACGCTGATCACGCTGGCGGACATGGTCGCAATCCTCTCGAACCCAAGGCTACGCCAGTGATGACGACAACCAACGGCTCTTCCCGCAAATTCCGCCTGCCGACGCCCGGAAACATGGGCTACAGCTTTGGCTGGGTCGGCAGGATCGGCGCCGCGATCATCCTGTTCTGGGCGATCGTCGCGCTGGTCGGCAACTGGATCACCCCCTATCCGGTGGGCGAGATCGTCGACTGGGACTATTTCAGCGGCGTCAGCGCGGCGCATTGGATGGGCACGGATTACCTGGGCCGGGACATCTTTTCACGGGTCCTGATGGGCGCGCGCTACACGGTGGGGATCGCCCTGGCGTCGGTGACGCTGGCCTGTTCGATCGGGGTCATCCTGGGGATGATCGCGGCGGTCATCGGTGGCTGGTTCGACACGCTGCTGTCGCGGCTCCTGGATGCGTTCAACGGCATCCCCTCGCTGCTTTTCGGCCTTGTTGTCGTAGCTGCCGTGGGCTCCTCGATTCCGGTTCTGATCCTGACGCTGGCGGCCATCTACATGCCCGGCTCGTACCGGTTCGCGCGGGCGCTGGCGGTCAATATCAACACGATGGATTTTGTCACCGTGGCGCGCGCGAGGGGTGAGGGCACGCCCTACATGATCGCGCGCGAGATCTTTCCCAACATCCTGGGGCCCGTGCTTGCGGACCTGGGCTTGCGGTTCGTCTTTATCGTTCTGGTCCTGTCGGGGCTGTCGTTCCTGGGGCTCGGCGTGCAGCCGCCCTATGCCGACTGGGGCGCGCTGGTGCGCGAGAATATCGAGGGGCTGAGCCTTGGGGCGCCGGCGGTTATCTTTCCCTGTATCGCCATCGCGTCGCTGACCATCTCGGTGAACATGTTCATCGACAACCTTCCCACCAAGATCAGAGACAGGGCAGACTGATGACAGATACACCACTTGTTTCCGTCCGCGACCTGCACATCGGCGCGGTGACCGACTCGGGCCGCAACGTCGAGATCATTCGCGGCGTGGATTTCGACATTGCGCCGGGCGAGATGCTGGCGCTGATCGGCGAATCCGGGTCGGGAAAGACGACGATCGCACTGTCGCTCATGGGCCATACGCGCCGGGGCTGCGACATCAAGGGCGGCACGATCCGGGTGGGCGAGCATGACATCACCGGAATGAGCGAACGAAAACGGGCACGGCTGCGCGGCTCGGACGTCTCTTACGTTCCGCAATCGGCAGCGGCGGCGTTCAACCCTTCGAAAAGGATCATGGACCAGGTGGTCGAGGCGACACGCATCCACGACCTGATGCCGCTGGAAAAGGCGCGGGAGCGCGCGCGATTGCTGTTTCGCGCGCTCGCACTTCCCGATCCTGACACGATTGGCGACCGGTATCCGCATCAGGTGTCGGGCGGGCAGCTTCAGCGCCTGTCGGCGGCCATGGCCCTGATCGGCGATCCGGAGCTGGTCATTTTCGACGAGCCAACGACGGCGCTGGATGTCACCACGCAGATCGAGGTCCTGCGCGCGTTCAAGCGGGTGATGGAAGACGGGGGGATGGCCGGCGTCTATGTGAGCCACGACCTGGCCGTGGTGGCGCAGATCGCGGACCGGATCGTGGTGCTGAAGAATGGCGAGATCCAGGAGCAGGGCACGACCGAGCAGATCCTGAAGGCACCGCAACACCCCTATACCAAGGAATTGCTGGCGGCTTTCGATCCGGTGCCGCACGAGCCCGTGGCCCAGGTCGAACCCGAGAAGGAGACGCCGATCCTGGAGGTTCGGAACCTGTGTGCGGGCTATGGCCCGATGAAGGACGGGGAACCCTTGGCCAAGGTGATGCACGACGTGAATTTCGAACTGTACCGCGGCCGGAACCTGGGCGTGATCGGCGAGTCCGGATCGGGCAAGTCGACGCTGGCGCGGGCCGTCGCCGGAATTCTGCCGGCCTATCGCGGCGAGGTGCTGCTGGATGGGAAGGTATTGGACCCGTCGCTGGCCAAGCGCAGCAAGCAGGAATTGCGCCGTGCTCAGATCGTCTTTCAGCTGGCCGATACGGCGCTGAACCCGGCGCATTCGGTGGGTGCGATCATCGCGCGGCCCCTGAAGTTCTACAAGGGACTGCGCGGAGAGGCCTGCGAGAAACGCGTGATCGAACTCCTGAACATGGTTCACCTGCCGCCTTCGCTGCGGCACCGCCTGCCGTCGGAACTGTCGGGCGGGCAGAAACAGCGCGTGAACCTAGCCCGCGCGCTGGCGGCAGAGCCGGAACTGATCCTGTGTGACGAGATCACTTCGGCGCTGGATACGGTCGTGGCCGCCGCGATACTGGACCTGCTGAAGGAACTGCAAAAGGAGTTGGGCCTCAGCTACATGTTCATCAGCCACGATCTGTCGACAGTCGAGGCGATCTGCGACGACGTTCTCGTGATGTACAAGGGCGAGGTCGTCGAGGCCCTGCCGGCCGCGCGCATGTCCGAGGAAGCCAAACATGCCTATTCGCGTCTGCTGGTTTCTTCTGTGCCGC
Source organism: Roseovarius sp. (assembly GCA_046290265.1). Taxonomy (GTDB): domain Bacteria; phylum Pseudomonadota; class Alphaproteobacteria; order Rhodobacterales; family Rhodobacteraceae; genus Roseovarius. The sequence goes on from JBKAGF010000001.1 coordinate 19,446, forward strand.
AGTTGGATACCGGCTGGCTTTCCGGCCTGGAGCAGGACCCGGAACTGCTGGCGGCCTTCTCTGACCGATAGCGAGGGGTCAGGGTGTCATGTATTGTCGGCGAACAGCCGGGTGAGGGGCAACTGCCGCTTGACGAAGGGTGTCTTCATCACGACGAAGCTGAAATACTTGTCGATCACCTCGCTGCGGTCGATGAGCTCTTCAATGATCTCCTGATAATCGCTGATCCCGGACGTGACGAACTTTGCCAGATAGTCATAGCCGCCCGAAATAAGGTGACATTCGACGCAATTGTCAATTCTTTCAAGCGCTTCCTGGAAGCGGGCGAAATCGATCTGCCGGTGGTTCTTCAGGGTGAATTCGGTGAAGACGGTCAGCGTCTCGCCCAGCTTGGCGACGTTGATCAGCGCAGAATACCCGGTGATATAGCCCGATTTCTGCAGCTTCTTGACGCGGGTCAGGCACGGCGAGGGCGACAGATGGACGAGATCGGCCAGTTCGACATTCGTGATCCGGCCGTTGCGCTGCAACTCGGCCAGGATCTTGACGTCGATGCGGTCCAGCTTTTGCGAATTGCTCATCCGTCCTGTCCTTGCATGAATTGGCCCGCCACGCCATGCCGTGGTTTGCCCGCCCACCAACGCCGGCAAATACGCAACGATCTGCCGGTCAAATTCCCGTATGCGGCACAAAGCACCGAAACTCTACAGCTAGGTTTCGAGAAACACATGGAATAATCATGCCTGCACCTTTGCTTGATATCGAAACGCACACCGAAATTCCGGAGAACGCCGATTGCGTGGTCATCGGCGGCGGCATCGTCGGCGTCAGCGCCGCGTACTGGCTGGCCCGCGCGGGACAAAGCGTCGTCCTGCTGGAGAAAGGCCGGATTGGCGCCGAACAGTCGAGTCGCAACTGGGGCTGGTGCCGCCAGCAGAACCGTGATGCGCGCGAGTTGCCCTTGTCGACGCGAAGCCTTGGCCTGTGGGAAGAGATGACTGCCGATATCGGCGCGGACCTGGGGTTTCGTCGCTGCGGACTGCTGTACCTGTCCAACGACGCCGCCGAAATTGACGGCTGGGCGCGCTGGGGCCGGTTCGCGCGTGGTGAGGGTGTGGACACGCGGATGTTGAGCGCGGCCGAGGCCACGGAACGTGGATCGGCCACGGGTAAGCACTGGCAGGGCGGTGTCTGGTCGCCCAGTGACGGAGTGGCGGACCCGTCGCGGGCCGCCCCGCTGATCGCGACGGGAATCATCCGGCATGGCGGCACCGTCGTGCAGGGATGCGCTGCACGTGGATTGGAGACCGAAGGTGGCGCGGTGTCGGCGGTGATTACCGAGCGTGGAACGATCCGGACGCGCGTTGCCGTGATGGCCGGCGGGGCATGGGCCGGCAGTTTTATGCATCGGCATGGTATCGGTTTTCCGCAGGCCTCGGTGCGCAGTTCCATCCTGTCCGTGGCGCCGGGCGCGCAGGGCCTGCCGGATGCTGTGCACACGGCGAAGGTGTCCGCCACGCGGCGCCGGGATGGCGCCTTTACGCTGGCGGTTTCGGGCCTGGCCAATCTTGATCCGACACCGCGCACTGTCGCGGGCGCGCGCCATTTCCTGCCCATGTTCGCCAGGCGTTGGCGGGTCCTGCGCCCCGGGGGTGCACAGGCGTGGCGCGCGGGTTTCGAGACGCGAAAGGCGTGGGCGTTCGACCGCGAAACTCCGATGGAGCGGGAGCGCATTCTCGACCCCAGACCGAGTCAGGCGCTGGTCGACCTGACGCTGAAGCGGGCCCGCGCCCTCTTGCCCGGGCTGCGGGGGCTTCCGGTGCAGGCGCAATGGGCGGGATATATCGACAGCACGCCCGATGGCGTGCCGGTGATCGATGCCGATATCGGAACGCCGGGTCTGCTGCTGGCCGCAGGTCTTTCGGGGCACGGCTTTGGCATCGGACCGGGCGTCGGGCATCTGGTTGCCGACCTGGTGCTGGGGCGTGATCCGATCACCGAGATCCGGCAATACCGCCTTGACCGGTTCGGTAAGGGGCAGTGGGGCAAGGTGGCCGAGTTCTGAATTCATGCCGCGAACCGGGTGATGGCGAACGCGTCAAGCGGTGTTTCGCAGCAGCCGGTCGCAATCAGTTCTGCCATCGCTGCGCCGACCCCGGGGCCCAGCTGAAAGCCGTGGCCGCAAAAGCCGAAGGCATGATAGAGCCCCGGTGTCGTACCCGAGGGCCCCATGACGGGCAGCGCGTCGGCCACGTAGCCTTCACAGCCCGACCATTGACGTATGATGGCCACGTCCGCCAGTGCCGGAACCAGCCTGAGGACCGCCTTCACCTGGGCGGGCAAACGGGCGGGGTCGGGCGTGGCGTGGCCCGGATCGGGCGCGACGGGCACGCGGTCGACGGCGCCACCGAAGACCACGTTGCCGCGTTCGACCTGGCGCAGATAGGCGCCGTGCGACCGGGACCAGACGCCAACCACGGGCGCGATACGATGAGGCAGAGGCTCGGTCACCGCCATCTGTGGGCCCCAGGTTTCCAGAGGCACGTCCTCTCCGAACTGCGCGGCGATGGCACGCCCCCATGCACCGGCACAGTTCAATAGGTTGGCAGCCCGAAAGGTGCCTTTTGCCGTTTTCACCTCGAAGCCTGCTGCGTTGGCGCGGATGCCGGAAACCGGAGCCTCGTCCACCACGGTCGCCCCGGCACGGGCCGCCGCGTCCGCGAAGGCGGGTCCGATCAGACGGGGGTTGGCGGAGCCGTCTCGGGGCGAAAACGAGGCGGCGATGGCATCCGGCCCGATGCCGGGAAACCGGGTTTGAAGTTCGGCAGGGTCCAGTTCATCGAGGATAAGCCCTTGCGCGCGGCCAGCCTCGGCATAGTTGCGCATGTCGGCCAGACTGTCGGCGTCGAAAATCAGGCGCAAATGTCCGGTTGGGCGGAATTCCACGTCGCGGCCTAGCAGTGTCTCCGCTTTGTTCCAGAGCGCCAGCGACCGGGCCGCCAGGGGCAGTTGCGAGAGGTGTCTTCCGCTGCGCCGGATGTTGCCGAAAGACGCCACGGTTGCTCCTGCCCCGATCCGGCCGCGCTCGATCAGGGTGACGCGGACGCCGTGACGCGCCAGGAAATACGCCGAGGCCGTTCCCATCAGGCCGCCGCCGAGAACGATCGCATCCATGCAGTACTGTCCTTTCGACAAAGGTATTTCCACAATCAGACGCTGCGAGGCCGCTTGTGTCAAAGACCGGATACGTGGCAGACTATAAGCCGCACCTATGGGATAGGAATGATGCGCGCACGTCAGTTGGAAGTCTTTACCGCCGTCATGCGGGCCGGAACCGTCACCGGTGCGGCGCGGCTGCTGAACATTTCGCAGCCCGCGTTGAGTCAGATCCTGATTCACACCGAGGCACAATTGGGGTTTGACCTGTTCGACCGCGAGAAGGGACGACTGCGGCCCACGCCCGAAGCGTTCGAAATCTATCCTGAGGCCGAGCGCCTGTTTGCCGGGCTTGAAGGATTGCGGCGCAAGACATCCGATTTGCGCCTGGGCCGGGCAGGACTGGTGCGCGTTGCGGCCTCGCCGCCGCCCGGAATGTCGCTGCTGCCGCGCGCCCTGTGCGCGTTCCGCGCGGATCACCCCGATGTGGTCCTGCGGACGCATGTAGCGCCGTTGGCGGCTATGGTGGACCTGCTGCGCACGGGCGACGCAGCGATGGCGTTGGCGCTGGACGATGACCTTCCGCCCGACATCACGGTCGAGCATATCGGGACGACGCATTTCTGTTGCCTGCTGCCCGAGGGCCATCCGCTGACCGGTGCAGAGACGCTTGATTACGCCGATCTGAAAGATCAGACGATCATTTCCTACCGCAGCCAGACGCGGCCTCATGAAGAGCTGGATATGGCCATGCGCCGGCGCGGGAGCAGCTTTGCCCCACAGATCGAGATCGACAGTTCGATCTCGGCGGCGGGGTTCGTGCGCGCCGGGCTGGGCGTGGCATTGGTCGATGCGCTACTGCCCTGGACGCAGTTTCCCGGCATCGTGACCCGCCCCATAACTGACACGCCAAGCCTGCCGGTTTCGCTGCTGTTGGCGCGGGACAGAAGCCTGTCTCGCGCCGAGGAAGCGATGCGCAAGCTGTTGCACGCCACGCCTCTGACCGAGTCATAAGCTGCCCTTATGCACTCTGGCGTGATCCGTCTTGGACGATGCGCGCCTGATCTGGTCCTGTTCGTGCAAATGACCGAAAGGACAAGATAAGATGGATGGCATTCGCGGCCCGGCGGACTGGAAGGTCGGCGTCGATATCGGCGGCACCTTCATGGATTTCTGTGCGCTGGACACCACCAGCGGGCGCATCGCGTCGCTGAAAGTCCTGACCACGCCCGACGATCCGGGGGCCGAACTGCTGACCGGTCTGGACCTGCTGACAGAGCGCGAGGGACTGGACCCGGCCTGTGTGACGCGGTTCGTGCATGGCACCACGGTGGGCATAAACACCATCCTGCAGCGCAAGGGCGCGCAGCTGGCCCTGATCACCAATGCAGGGTTCGAGGACGTGATCGAATTGGCGCGACTGGCCATGCCGGACATGTACTCGCTTTTTTGTCATCGTGCCGAGCCGCTTGTCCCGCGCGACCGTGTCTTCGGCATTCCGGCACGCTTGCGGGCCGATGGCAGCGAACCGCTGGCGCCGACGCAAGAGGCGGTGGGCGATGCCGTGGCGAAGGCGCGTGAAGCCGGGGCCGAAGGGATCATCGTGTCGTTCCTGCACAGCTGGCGCGACGGAGCGCAGGAAGCCGCGGTCAAGGCAATGATCGAGGCGGAAGCACCTGACCTTTTTGTTTTCACCTCGTCAGAGGTCTGGCCGGTCATCCGCGAATACGAGCGCAGTTCGACGGCGATCCTCAACGGCTATGTCCATCCGCGCGTCGCGGGTTATCTTGCGGCGCTCGAAGACCGGCTGGATGGGTGCGGGGTGCCTGCAACCGCATTGCTGACAAAGTCCAACGGAGGGTTGATGAGTGCGTTCGAGGGGCGGCGTGGATGTGTCTCGATGCTGTTGTCGGGGACGGCCTCAGGCGTCATGGGGGCGGCATGGCTGGCCCGGCAAGCGGGCGCATCGCAGGTCCTGACGCTGGATATCGGCGGCACATCGGCGGATTTCGCGCTGATCGTGGATGGCGAGGTCCAGTATGGGGCGGACGAGCGCATTGGGGACTTTCCGCTTTATATCCCGTCGGTTTCGGTGAGTTCCATCGCCATCGGCGGCGGCTCGATCGCCAGTGTCGATGTCCATGGCGTGTTGCGCGTCGGGCCGGAATCCGCCGGATCAAATCCGGGCCCGGCCTGTTACGGACGCGGCGGGACGGCACCCACGGTGACCGATGCGATGGCCGTCTGCGGCTGGCTGGGGCAGGCCGAACTGGCCTATGGGCAGCTGAAGATCGACCGGGACCTCGCCCGCGCGGCGGTTGCCCGTCTGGCCGAACCGATGGGACGTGGCGTGGAAGAGACCGCGCAGGCGATACTGGACATCGCGGTCTCGGAAATGTTCGTCGAGGTCGAGAAGCTGGGCTCGCGCGCGGGGGTCGACCTGCGGGATTTCACGTTGATGCCGTTCGGCGGTGGCGGGCCCATGCTGGGCGCGTTTCTGGCACGGGAACTGGGCATGGCGCGGGTGCTGGCGCCGCGCCGCCCCGGCGTGGTTTCGGCGCTGGGCGGGCTGGTGGCGGATATGCGGGGCGACTTCCTTCGGACCGTTTTTTCCGCACTGGACGCGGGTGCCGTTCCGCAATTGCGCGCCGCGTTCGACGCGCTGCGAGATGACGGGCAGGCATGGCTGACGGCGCAGGGGCATGACGGCGCGGCGCAGATCCGGTTGTCGGCGGACATGCGTTATGCCGGTCAAAGTTATGAGATCGAGACGCCACTGGAGCCGGACTGGCTGTCCGATCCCGCGCGTATGGCGGCGGCGTTTCACGAGACGCACCGCCAGATCTATGATTTCGAGGACAGGAACGGCGCGATCGAGATCGTGAACCTGCGGCTGTCGGCCATCGGTGTCACACCTAAGCCCGACATGGCCGGCGAGGATGTCGCAGGCGCGGCGGCGGCGATGCCCGCTCGGCATGTGTCAGTGCACCTGAACGGCGCGCGGGAGATCCCGCTGTTCGAGCGCGCGGACCTTGTTTCCGGCGCGGCGTTCCAGGGCCCGGCCGTCGTGTGCCAGGAAGATACCACCCTGGCCATCCCCCACGGCACGCGGGCGCATGTCGACCGACACCTCAATATCCACCTCGAATTCGCGGAGTGACCCCTTGTCCGACAATATGACCCTTCAGGTTCTGGCCAACCACGCCCGTGCGGCGGCCGAGAACATGGCATATACCCTTCATCGAACGGCACATTCCGCCTTCGTCAAGGAGACACAGGACTTCACGGTCATGGTGATGGACCGCCTCGGCGACACCTTTGCCGTGCCGATGGAGTTGGGCGCGACGTGGTATCCTGGTCTGACTTACGGGCGGGCCATCGACATGATCGACGATTACCGCCCTGGCGACGTGGCCTTCACCAACGATCCCTATTCCGGCCACGTTGCCACGCACGCGCCCGACACGCACCTGTGGAAGCCGGTCTTTCACGAAGGAGAGATCGTCGCCTGGACCGGCGGGCATATCCACAATACCGACATGGGCGGTGCCGTGCCCGCATCGCTGTCGCGCTCGCTGACAGAGATCCACCAGGAAGGCCTGCGGTTCCCGCCGATGAAACTGGTGAACGAAGGCGTGTTCGACGCGCAGATCCTGCGGATCATGGAAACCAACGTGCGCAAGCCAGGTCTGAATATCGGCGACATCAAGGCGCTGGTGGGCGCGCTCAATACCGGTGAGCGCAAGGTCCACGCGATGCTGGAACGGTTCGGGCGGGAGGGCTTTTTGTCCGGCGTGGTGGCGCTGAAGGATCAGGCGGAAGCGCAGGCGCGCGAGATCCTGCGGGCGATTCCCGACGGCGATTATTCCTTTGCCGACTTTGCCGATGAGGATAGTGATTTTGCCAATCCCTGCCGTCTGAACCTGTGCCTGCGCATCCGGGGCGACAGCGCGGAGCTGGATTTTACCGGGTCGGACCCGCAACTGGGCTCGTCGCTGAATGTGCCGTCGGGTGGCGACCCACGCCACACGATCCTGATGGTGGGCGTGTATTACGTGCTTTACACGCTCAATCCGCGGCTGTTGCTTAACACGGGCCTGACGCGGCCGTTCACCTGCATCGCGCCCGAAGGCACCGTCCTGAACCCCGTCGCGCCAGCGGCGGTGGGGATGCGGTCGCTGACCTGTGCGCGGCTGCGCTCGGTCATTTTCGGCGCATTCAGCCAGGCGGTGCCCGAGCGGATGCCGGCGGCGCCCGCGGGCAACAACTGCATCGTCAACGTCATGACCCATGACGAGCGCAGCGGACAGAAGATCATCGCGGCGGTGAACCCCGTGGTGGGCGGCGGCGGCGGGATGCCCGACCGTGATGGCACCAACGGGTCGGGTGCCGATGCCGCCTATCTGCGCAATACGCCGATCGAGATCACCGAGACCGAGGTGCCGGTCGAGTTCGTGAAATACGGCCTGGCCCAGGATACCGGCGGGGCAGGGCGCTGGCGCGGCGGGCTGGCCACGGAAATGGCATTCCGCGTCTTTGCCCCCGACACGCGCATCACGGCGCGCAACCGCGACCGTTCGCGTTTCCGCCCCTGGGGTGTTCTGGGCGGGCGCGCGGCGGGGCTTGCCGAGATGGTGGTCAATCCCGGCACGCCCGAGGCCCGCCGGATGGGCAGCGCCGACACCGCAATCCTGCAGCCCGGCGACGTGCTGTCGCTGCGGTCGGCCGGCGGTGGGGGTCGCGGCGACCCGATGGAGCGTGAGACCTGGCGCGTCGCGTTGGACGTGCAGCGCGGACATGTATCCGAAATGGCGGCACGGACAGAGTATGGCGTGGTGCTGGAGGCCGGAGAGGTGGACGAAGAGGCGACCGCTAAACTGCGCGCCGCGTCGCGTGCGCATGAGGGACATTTTCATTTCGGCCCCGAGCGCGAGGCGTTCGAGGCGCAATGGACCCCCGCCGCCTATGCGCGCCTAACCGATATCCTGATGGCGCTGCCCGTGCATTGGCGCTTTTTCGTCAAGACGGAGATATTCCGCCGGATGGAGGCACGATCGGGCGCCGAAGGGGTCAGTGCCGCCTTCGACGAAACCTGCGCGCGGTTTCCCGATATCCCGCACGCGCAGGCCACCGCTGAGGCCGCGGAATGAGCCAGTCCGACCCATCTGAAGCGGGGCGTCTTCAACGGTTGGCCGAAGCGGACCGCCCCGCGCTGTCCTTTACCTTTGACGGACGCGCGCTTTGTGGGCTGCAGGGCGACACGGTGCTGACGGCCATTCTGACGTCAGCGCCCTCGCTGCGGAACGCGGAGTTCGGGCCGGAACGGCGTGCAGGGTTCTGCCTGATGGGCGCGTGCCAGGACTGCTGGCTCTGGCAGGAGGATGGTCCGCGGCTGCGCGCCTGTTCGACATTGCTTGAAGAAGGGATGCGATTGCGCGCAGCTTCGCCCGAAAACTGGCCCGGAGTCCGGACTTGACGCGCGTTCTGATCGTGGGGGCGGGGCCCGCGGGTATCCGCGCGGCGGAAACACTTGTCGCTGCAGGCCTGCGCCCTGTTGTGGTGGATGAGGGCATACGCGCGGGCGGGCAGATCTATCGCCGCCCGCCCGAAGGTTTCGTGCGTCCGCCCCGTGCGCTTTACGGGACGGAGGCCGGCAAGGCCATGCATCTGCATGAGACCTTCGACGGGTTGGTGCAGGCTGACAAGGTCGATTACCGTCCCCGGTGCAGCGTTCTGGGCCTGCGAGATGGGATGGCTCAGGTGCTTGGCCCCGAGGGCGTTTTCGGGGTGAGCTATGATTGTCTGATCCTTTCGCCAGGCGCGACCGACCGGCTGGCGCCCGTGCCGGGTTGGCAGATGGCAGGTGTCTATACGCTGGGCGCCGCGCAGATAGCGCTGAAGTCCCAGGGCGTGGCGCTTGGGCGGCGGATTGTCCTTGCGGGATCCGGCCCGCTCTTGACGCTGGTGGCGTCACAGCTGATGGCCGCGGGGGCAGGGCTGGCCGCTGTTCTTGACACCGCACCCTGGCGCGCGCAGTTCCGGGGCGGCATCGGCATGGCGCTGGCGCGGCCGGGGGTCACGTTGCGGGGGCTGCGCCTGCGGGCCGGTCTTGGCAAGCTTTATCGCGCCGGGGTCAGCCTGACGGAGATAGAGGGAGACGGCGGCAGCCCGAGCGCCGTGAACTGGCGCGATGCCCGGGGCCGTCATCATCGTACGGCCTGCGATACCGTGGCGCTTGGCTGGCACCTGCGCGCCGAAACGGCGCTGGCCGACCTGGCGGGCGCGGAGTTTGCGTGGTCGGACACATGGGCGCAGTGGTTGCCGGATGCGGACCCGGCGGGGCGTGCCCGGAAGGGAGTGTACCTGGCAGGGGATGGCATGAGCCTGATGGGGGCGGACGGGGCCGAGATCGCCGGTCGTCTGGCCGGGCGCGTCTGCCTTGCCGATCTTGGCTATTCCCTGGACCGGGCTGCACAGACCCGCGACATACGCCGGAAAAGGCGCATGGCCCGTTTCGCCAATTCGGTCGCTGCCGCGTTTCCCTGGCCTGCGGAGATGGTCCGGTCCTCGCCAGACGACACGGTCCTGTGCCGGTGCGAAGGTATCACCGCGGGCGAACTGCGCCGGAGTCTGGCCCTGTCCGGTCCGGACGCGAACCGCGCAAAGTCTCTCAGCCGCGTTGGCATGGGACGTTGCCAGGGACGGTATTGTCAGGTCGCGGCGGCGGAGGTTACAGCGGCGCGGGCGGGCTGTGATCCTGCCGATGTGGGGCGCCTTCGGTCGCAACCGCCGGTACGTCCGGTACCGCTTGGCATGCTGGCCGCTGGTGCCGAGACGCGCGACTGAGCCACACAATCTTCTGCGCCAAAGTGTAACGCTGGCGGCGAAAAATGCCGCCATCCGAACGCTTTCGGCAAATGCTGTCAGCCCGATCGCGCCAGACTGCGGGCAAATGACTTGAGGTGCCCATGACACTTGCCTTCGATCCTGCGGAGCTGACGCTGCCCCGCGGGCATCACATCGGTGGACACTACGTGCCCGCCCGCGAAGAAATGACCGTGACTGCGCCCTCGAACGGCGCGAATATAGGTGCCGTGCCCCGGGCTGACGGGTCGGTCGTGGACCATGCGGTCGAGGCGGCACGCAGCGCCCTGCTCACTTCCGGCTGGGGGCGCGCGGCCCCGCGTGACCGATTGCGTGCGCTGCATCGGTGGGCGGACCTGATTGAAGAGGAGGCCGTCACGCTGGCCCGGCTGGAGGCGGTCTGTTCCTCGCGTCCCGTGGCCGACACCGTGGCCGGGGACATTCCCGTCACCGCCGAGCAGATCCGGTTCTTCGCGGAGTTCGCCGACAAGGAATGCGATGCGCTGGCCCCGACGCCGGAGGGGCATTTGGGCATGATCACGTCAGAACCGCATGGCGTGGTGGGCGCGATCACGCCGTGGAACTTTCCGATCTCGATGGCCGGATGGAAACTGGGCCCCGCTCTTGCCGCGGGGAACGCGGTGGTTCTGAAACCGTCGGAGATGACGCCGTGGTCGGCGCTGTACATGGCCGAGCTTTCGGTGCGCGCGGGCCTTCCCGAAGGGCTGGTCAACGTGGTTCTGGGCGATGGTCCGGGAACCGGCGCCGCGATCACGGGGCATCCGGGCATCGACAAGATCTCTTTCACAGGTTCGACCCGCGCAGGTGCCGCGATCATGGAGAATGTCGCCAGGTGCGGAATCAAGCCGATGACGCTGGAGCTTGGCGGCAAGAGCCCGATGATCGTGTTCGAGGATGCCGATCTGGACCTTGCGGCGGATTGTCTGGAACGTGGTATCCTGCCCAATGCGGGCCAGTTCTGCGTGGCCGGGTCGCGGATGATCGTGGCGCGGGGCATCGCCGACGACTTGGCGCAGCGCCTTGCCGAAAGGTTCAACCGGCATGCGCCGGCGAGCACCTGGGAGGCGCAATCCGGATTTTGCCCGATCATATCCGAGGCGCAGCTGGGCCGCATCGACAGCATCGTGCGCGCGGCGTGTGGCCAAGGGGCCGAGGCGCTGTGCGGTGGCATGAGGTTTGACCGCGAAGGCAGTTATTACCGGCCCACCTTGCTGGTGGGGACGTCGCCGGACAACCCGGCCGTCACCGAAGAAATCTTCGGTCCCGTCGCCACTTTCCAGACTTTCGAAACCGAGGAGGAGGCCATCGCCATGGCCGCACACCCGACATATGGGCTGTGCTCGGGCGTCTTCACCCGCGATCTGAGCCGCGCGCTGCGCGTGTCGCGCCGGATCGAGGCTGGGACGGTCTGGATCAACCGCTACGGTCGTTCGCGCGACCACATCCTGCCAACCGGCGGATGGAAGGCAAGCGGACTGGGCAAGGACCTTGGGCGCGAAGCCTATACCGCAAACCGCCGCACGAAATCGGTGCTGGCGACGATCTGAATGACCGACACGAAGGACAGCATATGAGCGAACACAAGATTGCCTTGATCCCCGGCGACGGGATCGGAGTTGATGTGACGGAAGCGGCCATGAAGGTGATGCATGCCGTTGCCGGGATGGAGGGTTTCACGCTGTGCACCGAGACCCTTCCATGGTCCTGCGCCTATTACCACGAAACGGGCGCCATGATGCCCGATGACGGGATCGAGACGTTGCGCGGTTTCGACGCGATATTTCTTGGCGCGGTCGGCTGGCCCGAGTCGGTGCCGGACGCGGTTTCGCTGCACGGTCTGCTGCTGCCGATCCGCAAGGCGTTCGATAATTCAATATCCGCCCGCATCGTCTGTTACGCTGGAAGGTTGAAATCCGCGCCTTCATTCTGTGCACGCCACAGGGCGAGTATTCCGGCGGCGCCGGTGCGCATCGGGAGAACGAGGTGGCCTCAGACTGGTCTTCACGCGCAGTGGGGTGGAGCGCATCCTGCGCTTCGGGTTCGAGCAGGCACGCGCGCGGCGCGGCCACCTGACCTCGGTCACCAAGTCGAACGCGCAACAGTACTCCATGGTTTTCTGGGATGACATGACGCGTGCGGTTGCGGCCGATTATCCCGATGTCACGGTCAGCCATGTGCATATCGACGCGATGGCGGCCAAGATGGTGATGAACCCCGAGGATCTCGACGTAATCGTGGCGTCCAACCTGTTCGGCGACATCCTGACGGATCTTGGCGCGGCCATTCAGGGCGGGCTTGGGTTTGCCGCGTCGGCCAATATCTGTCCCGATCGGTCCGCGCCGTCGATGTTCGAGCCGGTGCACGGCTCGGCCCCGGATATCGCTGGCAAGGGGATCGCAAACCCCATCGCGGCCATCTGGTCGGGGGCGATGATGTTGCGCCACCTGGGCGAGGACAAAGCCGCTGACAGGGTGGAAAAGGCGATTGCCGAGACGACGGGTCAGGGGATCGGGATTCGCCCCGGCAGCCACGGCACGGACGAGATTACAGATGCGGTGGTTGCCGCAATGAAAGGGTGAATGATGAAGCTTTGTGATTCTGATCTTTTCCGCCAAGCCGCGTTGATCGACGGTGACTGGATCGAGCGTTCCGACATGCAGGTGACGAACCCCGCGACCGGCCAGGTGATGGGCACCATGCCCGACACCACCGCAGAGGAAACAGAGCGCGCAATCCTGGCGGCCGAGACGGCGATGCGGGGCTGGCGGGCGCGGACCCATGCCGCGCGTGCCGATATCCTGATGCGGTGGCACGATCTGGTCCTGGAACATACCGAGGATCTGGCGCAAATCCTGACCGCGGAGCAGGGAAAGCCGCTGGCCGAGTCTCGCGGCGAGGTGGCCTATGGCGCGTCCTTCATCCGCTGGTTTGCCGAAGAGGCACGCCGCATCGACGGGGCGATCATTCCGTCACCGGTGCCGGGCAAGAAGATCCTCGCAATGAAGGAGCCGGTGGGCGTCTGCGCGATCATAACGCCGTGGAATTTTCCGATAGCGATGATCACCCGCAAGGTGGCTCCCGGCCTGGCGGCGGGGTGCACCATGGTGATTAAACCGTCGGATTTCACGCCTTATTCGGCGCTTGCGCTGGCGGTGCTGGCCGAGCGGGCCGGGGTTCCGAAGGGTGTTCTGAACGTGCTGACCGGGCGGCCGGAGCAGATTGGCAAGACGCTGACGGCGTCGCCGGTGGTGCGCAAGCTGTCTTTTACCGGTTCCACGCGTGTCGGCGCGCTTCTCGCCGAGCAATGCGCGCCCACGCTCAAGAAGCTGTCCCTGGAACTGGGCGGCAACGCACCGTTCATCGTATTCGACGACGCTGATCTGGACGCGGCGGTTGAAGGGGCGATGCTGTCGAAATTCCGCAATGGCGGGCAGACCTGCGTCTGCGCGAACCGCATTCTGGTGCAGGCGGGGATACATGACGCCTTCGTGACGGCGCTGTCAAAGCGGGTGGATGCCCTGAAGGTCGGGCCGGGCGACGTGGAGGGCAGCGATATCGGCCCGATGATCAACGCGGCCGCAATCCGGAAGATCACCACCCATGTCGAGGATGCCTTGTCCAAGGGGGCGCGGCGCAGCACCGCAACGCGCGAGCTGGCAACGCAATATGCCGATCCGATGGTGTTGACCGACGCCACGTCCGACATGCAACTGGCCAGTGAAGAGACCTTTGGGCCCGTTGCGCCGATCTTTCGTTTCGAAACCGAGGACGAGGCGATTGCCTTTGCCAATGGCACGCCCTATGGGCTCGCGGCCTATTTCTATACCCGCGATCTGGCGAGGGCATTCCGCGTGGGCGAGGCGCTGGAATTTGGCATCGTGGCGCTGAATACCGGTGTCGTCAGCCACGCCGAAAGCCCGTTCGGCGGCGTCAAGGCCTCGGGGCTTGGGCGCGAAGGGGCGCGGGAAGGGATCGAGGAATATCTCGAGACCAAGGCGTTTCACGTCGGCGGAATTGGCGCATCCTGACCGACAGGCCGGGCGGCAGGCGCGGATGGCCCGCCGCGCCGCGGGGTGTCACAGCCCGGCGGCGTCGAGCATTTCGTAGCAGAATGTCGTGGATCGTACCGCGATGGCGCGCATCGGATAGAAGGGAATCTTCGGGATACCTTCGCGGGCAATCAGGCCCAGATCGTGCGGCTGGCCCGTCATGCGGCGCGCCATCTGGTGGCCGACATAGCCCGACATGGCGACACCGGCGCCGTTGAACCCAGCCGCATACGCCACGCGGTCCGACAGAAAGCCCGCCTGGGGCAGGCCATCGAAGGTCAGCGCGACCTGGCCGGACCAGCGGTAGGCGATCGGTATGTCCGCCAGTTCGGGGAAAATCTTGACCATGGCGCGTTCTAGCCGGCGGAACGCAGCAGGGGATTCGACCGCTCCCAGCGCGCCACGACCGCCGAACACCACGCGACCGTCGACCTTGCGGAACCAGCGCATCATGCGGCGGGTCTCGTTATAGCTGCGGGATTTGTGCAGCAGGCGTGTGTTTAGCTCACCCGGCAGAGGTTTGGTCGCGATCATCGCGCTGCGGAAAGGCACGAGACTGCGCGCAACGGGCTTTGCTGCAGACGTCAGCCAGGAATAGGCATTGGTTGCCATCAGGACGCGGTCGGCAAGGACGGAGGCGGACGGTGTCGTAAGGCGAACCTTTCGACCCTCCGCCGTGACCGCTTGGACGGGCGTATTGGCATAGAGATCTATGCCCCGCGATTGCGCTGTGCGCCAGAGGCCGCGCAGATAGGCCAGCGGCTGGATGGTGCCGGCACCGTCTTGCAAGACGCCACCGACGAAACTGCGGGTGCCGGTTTCCTCGGCCACGGCGTCGGCGTCCAGGATGCGGGCGCCGGTGTCGCCCATCGTGTCGCGCAGCCAGTCGGCTTCGGCCCGGGCGTGATCGAACGCCTTGCGGGAATGGGCGCATTTCAACGTCCCCGATTTGCGGAAGCCGGCATCGGTCAGATCGTACCTGTCGACGGTGTCGCAGACGTGGTCGAAACTGCCGGTGGCGATGGCGTGCATCCGCTTTGCCATCTCCAGCCCGTGGGAGCGGGCGATGTCGCCGAAGCCGCGGCGGAACTTGGCGTTGACCACGCCGCCGTTCCGGCCGCTGCCGCCGATCCCGGGCTCGCCGGCCTCGAGCACCGCGACGGACAGGCCCGCCTCGGCAAAGGTCAGGGCGGCGTGCAGGCCGGTGTAGCCGCCACCCACGATTGCGATGTCACAGGCGGCGTCCTGTGCCAGGGCCGGAAAATCCGCGAGGGGCGGGGCCTCGCTGCGCCACAGAGACGGCGCGAGAGCCGGCAGGCGTATCATGCGGTGCCGATGACCTTGTCGGCCAGCGCGCCGAGGCTGGGCAGGCGCAGGTCCGGTTCGGTAAAGGTTTCCGGTTCGGGCGACGCGCCATAGCCGTCTTGGTCATGCCGCCGTTCGATCCAGCAGGTGGCGTATCCCAGCGATTTCGCCACGCCGATGTCGTGATGCTGGCTTTGCGCGACGTGCAGGATCTCGCTTTGTTTGTAGCCGAGGGTTGAAAGACGCCCGCGGGTGTAGGCAAAGAACTGGGGATCCGGCTTGGGGAAATGTGCTTCGTCCACGGTGACCGAATCGTGGAACGGCAGGCCGAGCCGGTTCGCATAGGCGGAATAGGCGGTGCGGTCGGCAATCGTCATGGCAACGAGGTGAAAGCGCGTGCGCAGCCGAGCCAGCGCCTCGACCGAATCGGGAAACGCGGGCCATTCCAGCACGGACAGCTGAAAGTCGCGGGCGGCGTCCTGGGTCGCGGGCAGGCCCAGTTCCTGGGCGATATGCATGTAGACACCGGAATAGGATTCGCTCGACCTGCCTTTGTTGCGCGCGCGGCCCGCCATGTAGGGCCCGAAAATGTCGTCGTCGGACAGGTGGGCGGCGGCGTCGCCACCGATGCGTCGCACGGCGTCCAGAACGCCCTTCTCGAAATCGATGCAGGTGCCGACAATGTCGAATGTCAGGACCTTGAACGTGGAGAAATCCATAAAAATCCTCATGCTGATGGCCCGTGCGGGCGGTTGTATCGATGCGACCATGCGGCAGGCGGCCCTGTTTCGGCAATTGCCAAATCCTGAGGTTTTCCATAACATGAAATTATGGAAGGTTTGCGGCGTAAACTCCCCTCGGCCAATGCGCTCTTCGTTTTTGAAGCGGCTGCACGGCATGAAAATTTCACGCGGGCGGCAGAAGAGCTGAACGTGACGCAGCCCGCCGTCAGCCGGACGCTCGCGGGGCTTGAGCAGCATCTGGGCGCGCGTTTGTTTTTGCGCGGCAAGCCCGGCGCGAAATTGACCGAAGATGGTATAATATTGAAAACAGTAGTGAAATCTGCGTTTTCCCAGATCGATTCTGTGCTGGACCAGCTTCAGGAGCGGCGCACGGGCAAGGCGCAGGTTACGCTGTCGGTCTCGACTGCCTTCACGACGCATTGGCTCATGCCCAGGATTGCGACGTTTCAGCAGGCCTTCTCGGACGTCGATCTGCGGTTTCAGCTGATCCCGGGGCCGGTCATCGGTCCGACAGGTGGCGTCGATATCGCCATGCGTTATGGAGGTCCGTCGGACAGGTCGGGGCGGTTTGTCATGCGCGAAGCTTATGTCCCGGTTTGCGCCCCGGGGTATCTCGATCCGCCTCCCGAGGGCGGACCGGCCCTGATCCGCCTCGACGGCGATGCGTCCGAAGGCATGGCCTCGCGGATGCCGGGCACGGGCAAGCGGCGCGAGGCGCAGCTGGCGTTTTCCGACTACGCGGTGGTGGTGCAGGCCGCGCTGGTGGGGCAGGGCATTGCCCCGGGATGGATGAATATCGTGAGCTACTGGATGAACGAGAACCGTTTGGTACCTGCGGTCGAAGAGATGGTCTTGCCCGGGCGGGACTGTCGGCTGGTGACCCGGGCCGACGGCGCCCATGCTGACGTCGTTCACGCGGTCAGGGATTGGCTGGTCGATGAGATGCAGGCGGACCTGACCAAGATTGCCAGCCGCTATCCTGCGCTGGGTGTCGATGCGCTTCTGATGCCGGAAGAACGGGCATGAGACTGCATCCGTCGATATATGAAGCCTTTCAAGTGGTGATGCGCACCGGCACCATGTCAGGCGCTGCAAACGATCTGGGCCGCAGCCAGCCGGCGGTGAGTCGGATGATCGACAAGCTGGAAAGCAGCGTGGGCGTTAAGCTGTTCGAGCGGCGCAAGGGGCGCGTCGTGCCCACGCACGCCGCGCATCTGCTCTTGGACGAGGTCGAGCGGCTCTTCGTGTCGCTGGCGTCGCTGGATGATTTTAGCCGCCGCATGGACGAGGGTCAGGATGGCGGTGTGCGGATCGCGGCGTTGCCGGCGCTGGGTCTCGATTTCATGCCGGAAGTCATTTCGCGGTTTTCGCGGGACAGGCCGCAGGCGCACGTGAAATTGAATGTACGCATGTCGGTCAGCGTCGAGAAATGGGTCGCGACCCAGCAGGTCGATTTCGGTCTGGCCGAGACGCCCTTTCAACTGCACGGCTTCGGCACGCGGATCTTCGCGGATACGGTCTATGTCGCTGCCATTCCGGCAGGCCATCCCCTGGCGGACGAGGAGGTGGTGTGCCCCGAGCATCTGCGCGATGAGCCTCTTGTCGGCTGGACCATCTCTGTGTCCGCCCGCCGCATCATGGACGACATCATGCAGGGCGCAGGGATCATCCCCAGGCAGAGGATCGAAAGCACGATGTCGGCCACGATGTGCAACATGGTGAAGCGAGGGCTTGGCCTTGCGATCGTCGACCCGTTCACGGCCTGGGCCAATCCGAACCCGGGTATCGTCTATCGACCTTTCCTGCCACAGATTCCGTGCCGGTTTGCCCTGCTGCGGCCGGATACCCGGGCCCCTACTGTGCTGGCCACCGAACTGATCGGCCACGCGGAGGACCTGCGCGACGAAGTGCTTGCGCAGATGACCTAGTCTTCGACGCCTTCGGTATGCAGATACTGCATATTGAAAGCAAAACTTTGCATTTTGATTCTAATGGCGCGCGGTTCTTAATACCGTCCATGAATCAGCAACCCGGTCCCGCATCCCAGAAATCGGACTTCGATGTTGTCGTCATCGGAGGCGGCATCAATGGCACCTCGGCGCTGCGCGAACTTGCGCGGGCGGGGTATTCCGTGCTGCTGGCAGAAGCCGAGGATCTGGGCGCGGGCGCCAGCGGGAGGTCGTCCCGGATGCTGCATTGTGGCCTGCGTTACCTCGAATCGCCAAAGCCTGTGCGGAATGCCCTGCGGCATCCGATCCGGTTTGCCCGGGCGCTGCGCATGGCGCGCGATGCGATGCGTGCGCGGGCGGAACTGTCGCAGGACAAGGACGTCGGCACGCGCGCAATCGAGCTGTCATTTCCGGTGTGGCGCGACGGGCCGTTCCCGCGCCGGCAGCTGGATGCGGGCCTGCGCCTGCTGGCGGCACTTGGCCCGGCGCAGCCGCCGCTTGATCGCAAGGTACTGGGCGCGGCCGCCGCCCGGGCGCATCCCATCGGGCGCCATCTTCGGGACCAGGCGGATCTTCTCGGCATGGTCAGTTTTCGGGAATACCTATTTGCGGCGCCCGAACGCCTGTGTGTCGACAATGTGCTCGAAGCGGAAGCGTATGGCGCAGATATCCGCCTGATGACCCGTGCGGAACTGCGCGAGCGTGATAACGCCGGAGGCTGGCGCGTGGCCTTGGACGGGCCCGATGGCGTGACTGAGGTGCGGGCCCGTATGGTGCTGAACATGGCCGGAAGCTGGGCCGACGAGGTCGGCAATTTCGGCAAGAGACTGATCCGAGGGACCAAGGGCGCGCATATCATTCTTCGTCTGCCCGACGGGTTTTCCGATCGCGGCATCGCCACACTGCATCGCGGCGGACATCCTTTCTATGGGCTGCCGCTGGGACAGGACCGTTTCTATTTCGGCCCGACCGAAACCCCGTTCGACGGGGACGTGCGGCGGGCTCAGGCTGACAATGACGACATCGCGTTCCTGCTGGCCGAGGCCAACCACCTGCTGCCGGGCCTTGGCCTGACGATGAAGGATGTGGAACAGTGCTGGGCCGGTGTCCGCCCTCTGACCGACGATCCGGCCCGACCGATGGGCGCGCGTGAACGCCGTGTGCACGACCTGGCGCAACAGGGGTTCGAGAACGTGCTGGCGATGACGGCCGGTCCGGTGATGAGCCACCGCAGCGGCGGGCGTCAGATGCTGCAAGAGGTTGCGGGCCGGATCGGGCCTGCGGCGGGGGGCGATGTGACAGAGCAGAGCCGGGTGTCGCGCGCCAACCAGGCCCCGGCCAGGTTCGCCGTGACGCATGAACACGCCCCGGACCTTTACGCCGTTCTCACCCGGCGCACCGGGGCAATCTGGCATGGGCTGGTCAGCCGCGAGGACGCGACAAGCGTCGCCGAGGACGTGGCGCCGCTGTTCGGCTGGACCGGGGCGGAAAAGGCCAACCAGGTGGATGCGTTTCTTGCGCGTCAGAAAACCGAGTTCTGCGTGCCGTCGGACCGCAGCATCGGTTCGCGAAGATCCGACAGAAAACAAGATCAAAACCCAACAAGGAGAGACTGATGACCAAGATGAACAGGATACTGGGAACCATGGCGCTGGCGGCGGTGACCGCCACGGCCGGACATGCCCAGGAGGCGTCGAACGACCGCTTCAGGGACGTGCTGGAGCGCGGCGTGCTGCGCGTGGGCGTGCAGGGCGCGTTCAAGCCGTGGGCCTTTCGCGCGCCGGACGGCGCCGTGCAGGGCATCGAGGTGGACCTGGCGCAGACCGTCGCCGACCGCATGGGCGTCGACCTGGAAACCGTGGTGATTTCCTCGGCCAACCGGATGGAGTTCCTGCAGCAGGGCAAGATCGACCTGCTGATCGGCGCCATGTCGGACCGTCCCGACCGCCGCGAGATCGTCGGCATCGTCGAGCCGGCCTACTGGACGTCCGGCCCGACTCTGATGGCCAAGGAAGGCGTGATTTCGTCCTGGGACGACATCGAGGGCAAGCCCGTCTGCGGCAAGCAGGGTGTGTTCTACAACAAGATCGCCGAGGTCGAATTCGGCGCCGACGTGGTGGCATTCGGGGGCAACACCGAAGCCAAGGAAGCCCTGCGCTCGGGCAAGTGCGTGGCCTGGGTCTATGACGACACCTCGATCGCGGCGGACCTCGCCAGCGGCGATTGGGAGGGCTACGAAATGCCGGTCGACACGGTGTTTTCCAACCCCTGGGGCGCCGCGGTGCCGCTGGAGGAAAAGGACGGCATCTGGGGCGCGTTCCTGGCCGGCATGGCCTATAGCTGGCATAAGGACGGCACGCTGATCGAGCTTGAGGAAAAGTGGGGCGTGAAGCCCTCGCCCTGGCTGGCCGAGATGAACGAGAAGCTTCAGTACGATAATTCCTACCTGGACAATTGATCAAGGCGGGGGGCGCAAGCCCCCCTATCCGAACAACTGACGGGATATCATTCGTGCTGGACCTGATCGCACCGTTCTTTGAGCGTCTCAACGAGACGACGGGCCTTAACTTTTCACCGTTCTACGATTCCTACGACTGGGGCCGGCTGGTCGAAGGCATGACCGTGTCGGTCAAGCTGATCGCCGCCATCATCGCGCTGTCGCTGGTGATTGGCGTGGTGGGCGCGGGTGCGCAGACCTCGCGGCTGAAGCTGGTGCGCGGGCTGGTCGCGGCCTATATCGAGGTGTTCCGCAACACACCGCCCATCGTACAGCTGTTGTTCTTCTACTTCGGGCTGGGGGCGATCACGCCGCAAGTGGACATGGGCGGCTGGTACGAGCCGATGATCGGATCGTTCGGCTGGGCGGTCATCGCCATCGGCATTTTGGTGGCAGCTACAACGTCGAAATCTTCCGCTCGGGCGTCGAGGCGGTGCCGGACTCGACGAAAGAGGCCGCGGAATCGCTGGGCTTCTCGGGGTTCCAGATCTTCGTTTATGTGACGCTGCCGCTGGCGTTCCGCATCTGCCTGCCCGCGTTGACGAACAATATCATCTCGCTGGCCAAAACATCGTCGCTGGCCTACGTGATCGCGGTGCCCGAGATCACATACTCGCTGAACGGGATCTGGTCGGACAGCGTGAACGTGCCGGAAATGATGGTGCTTCTTTTCGCTTATTACATCGTTCTGGTCGCGATCATCGCGCGGGTCATGACGATGATCGAGCGCAAGATTGCGCTGCCGGGGTACGGACAATGACGCAAGGCTGGACCGTTTCCCGACTGACATGGCGCGCACCGGTGCTGGCCGCGTGCCTGTGCCTGGCCGCCAGCCTGGCCGCCGTGGCGCAGGACGGTGCTGCCGCGCGCCCCAGTGCGCTGGATTCGCTGGTGACGTGGATGCCCTTCATCCTCAAGGGCTTTGGCCTGAACTTGTTGATGAGCGTTCTGGCCATGGCCTTTGCCACGGTAACAGGCGTGATACTCGGCTTCATGCAAATCAGCCCGCTGGCGCTGATCCGGGTGCCCGCCAAGCTGGTGACACATCTGTTCCGCAATTCGCCCTGGCTGGTGATCCTGTTCGCCATCATGCTGCTGGTCCCGTTCCAGATCACCCTGCCGGGGGGCGAGCGCATGCTGATCCCGGATTGGGTGAAGGCGACCTTCGGCTTCGCGCTGCCGGTCATGGCGAATATCTCCGAGATCCTGCGCGGCGCGGTCATGTCGATCCCTACGGGCCAGTGGGAAAGCGCCGAAAGCCTTGCCATGACGCGGGCGCAAACCCTGCGCCATATCATCCTGCCACAATGCATCCGCCGAATGCTGCCGCCTTGGATGAATTGGTACGCGTTGCTGACGCTGATGACGCCGATGGCCGCCATTCTTGGAGTCGACGAGGCGCTGGGCAACACCCAGGCGGCGATGGAGGCGGCCGGGTCCCGGCCCGAGTTCCTGATCCCGTTCTACCTGTTCCTGATGACGATCTTCTTCATCTTCATCTACCCGATATCGCTTTACACCCGCCGGCTCGAGAAACGTTTCGCCGCGGCGTCCTGACAGGAGATCCGACCACAATGCCCCGCAACGAGAACTGGACAGAAGCGCAGCCCATCGTGGCGCTGCATGACGTGCACAAGAGTTTCGGCAATTTCGAAGTGCTGAAAGGTATCGATATCGATGTGATGAAGGGAGAAGTGGTCTGCATAATCGGCCCATCGGGGTCGGGCAAATCCACGCTCATTCGCACGATCAACGGGCTGACCCCCGTCAGCAAAGGGTCGGTCAAGGTCGAGGGGATCGAGGTGCATGACGCGAAGCTGGACAAGCTGGCGCTGCGGCGCAAGGTCGGCATCGTGTTTCAGCAATACAACCTGTTTCCGCATCGCACCGTCCTGGAAAACGTGATGATGGCGCCACTGCTGGTGCTGAAGGAAAAGCGCAAGGACGTCGAGCAACGGGCCCGCGCGCTATTGAAGAAGGTCAAGCTCAGCGACAAGGAAGGTGCCTATCCGGCCGAGTTGTCGGGCGGGCAGCAGCAGCGCGTTGCGATTGCCCGCAGCCTGTGCATGCGACCTGACGTGATGTTGTTCGACGAGGTGACTGCCGCGCTTGACCCGGAGACCGTGAAGGAGGTTCTGATGACCATCAGAGACCTGGCGATGGACGGGATGACCTGCATGCTGGTCACGCACGAGATGGGTTTCGCGCGGGAGATCTCGGACCGGGTCTATTTCACCGATGCGGGACGGATCGTGGAAAGCGGCCCTCCGGCACAGATATTCGATGCACCGCAAGACCCGCGCACGCAGGAGTTTCTGTCAAAGGTGCTTTGACGCCCGGCCCGTGCCGCACCCTTCACGCCCCCGGGCCGGACCGGCCCCGATCAACCGGAGATCACGATGACCGATCAAAGCCCCGTTCGCGCCAAGGACCCGCTGCTGCAACCGCTGGAGCTGAAAAAGCTGGTGCTGCGCAACCGGATCCTGAGCACGTCGCACGCGTGCGGGCTGGAAAAGGACGGCCTGCCGCAGGACGCCTACCAGGCCTATCACGAGGAAAAGGCGCGGGGCGGGATCGGCCTGTCGATGTTCGGCGGATCGTCGAATGTGGATGTGGACAGCCCCAACATCTTTCAGCAGCTGAATGTCGGAACCGATGCGATCATCCCGCATTTCCAGCGCTTTGCCGAACGGATGCATGCACAGGGCGCCGCCCTGATGTGCCAGATCACCCACCTGGGCCGGCGGGGTGACCCCTATGCGCAGGACTGGATGCCAGCCATCGGCCCGTCGCCCATTCGCGAGACACTGCACCGCGGCATTCCGCGCGAGATGGACGAGCACGACATCGAACGCGTCGTCAAAGCCTATGGGCAGGCCGCCCGACGTTGCGAGGAGGGCGGTCTTGACGGGATCGAAACGCTGGCCTCGGGGCATATCATCGGGCAGTTCCTGTCGCCCAAGACCAATCACCGCACCGACCGTTTCGGCGGCTCGCTGGAAAACCGGGTGCGGTTCGCGCTGATGGTGCACGAGGAAATCCGCCGCAATGTGAGCGATGATTTCATCGTCGGGATGCGGTACGTGGTGGACGAGGGCATCGACGGGGAGTTGTCGGCCGAAGACTGCATCGCGGCGGCGCAGATGCTGGAGCGCGAAGGTGCGGTGGATTTCTTCAATGCGCTTTTCGGGTCGATGGACACGTCACGCTCACTTTCGGAGGAGGTTTTCCCCGGCATGGGCGCGCCCGCGGCGCCGTGGGTGGCCGCCGTTGGCCGGTTCAAGCGCGAGGTGACGTTGCCGGTCTTTCATGCCGCCAAGCTTTCGGACCTTGCATCGGCACGGTTTGCCGTCTCGGAAGGGCATATCGACATGGCAGGGCTGACGCGCCCGCAGATCGCCGATCCGCACATGGTGGCCAAGCTGATGCGCGGCGAAGAGCACCGCGTGCGCCCCTGCGTCGGGGCGGGTCATTGCCAGTCGCAGCATCGCCCGAAATGCCTGCACAATGCGTCGACCGGGCGGGAACTTACCATCGGTCACCGGATCGAGCGGGCTGGATCGTCGCGCAGGGCGGTTGTCGTGGGGGCGGGGCCGTCCGGGCTGGAGGCTGCACGCGTGCTCGCCGAGCGTGGGCACGACGTGCACCTCTATGAGGCCGCCGCGCAGCCGGGCGGACAGGTCCTGCTGGCGGCATCGGACTGGCGCCGGGACCTGATAGGGATCATCGACTGGCGTCTGGCCGAGTTAGAGGCCTTGGGTGTCGCGGTGAGGTGCAACCGTTACATGGACAGCGACAGCATCGTTGCGATGGATCCCGATCTGGTGATCCTTGCGACCGGGGGCATTCCGCAAACCGAATTCGGAGCCGGCAGCGATCTCGTGCAATCCGCATGGGACCTCGTGGGCCGGCAGATCAAGCCCGCAAGCGATATCCTGATCTGGGACAATACGGGCCGGCATCCCGCGCTTCTGGCCGCGCATGCGGCGCAGGCCGAGGGCGCCATTGTACGCCTGACAACCATCGACGTGACGATCGGCCAGGATCTTGCCTATCCGGAGTCGACGCGCTGGCACAAGGAATTCGCGAAATCCGGCTTGCGCCCCGAGGGAAATCTGCGGCTGACCGGCGTCGTTCGCAAAGGAAACAAGCTGGAAGCGACACTGATGAACGAGTTGACCCATGCCACCGAAAGTCAGCTTTTCGATCAGGTCATCGTCGAAATGGGTACGATCCCAATGAACGAGCTTTTCGAGGAGCTTCGTACCCAGTCCGCGAATAACGGGGTTACCGACCTTCATGCGCTCAAGGACCTTCAGCCGCAACCCGGGAAGGGTGAAGGGTTCGAATTGCACCGCATCGGAGATGCGCAAGCCTCGCGGAATATCCACGCGGCGGTTTACGACGCGTTGCGACTTTGTTGCGTGGCTTAGCCGACGTTATCGGAAAGCTGCACAAATTCATGGAAGACGACCGCGCGGACAGGACGGTCACAGCGCGGGATCGGTCAGGTTCCTTCATCGCGACGTCACTGAACATGGTTCAGTACGATGCCGACCGCTTCATGCAGCGAACGATCAGAAATTCCAGTCTTCGTCTTCCGTGGCGACGGCTTTGCCTATGACGTAGCTGGAACCCGAGCCGGAGAAGAAGTCGTGGTTCTCGTCCGAGTTGGGCGAGAGGGCGGCCATGATCGCCGGGTTGACCTTGCAGGCTTCATCGGGGAAGAGCGCCTCGAAGCCGAGGTTTTGCAGGGCCTTGTTGGCGTTGTAGTGCAGGAAGTTCTTCACATCCTCGGTGAGGCCCAACGGATCGTAGAGCTGTTCGGTGTAGCGGGCCTCGATCTCGTAGAGGTCGAAGAGGAGGGCGAAGGCGAAGTCCTTGATTTCCTGCCGGTCTTGCGCGCAGAGGCGTTCAAGCCCGCGCTGGAACTTGTAGCCGATATAGTAGCCGTGGATCGCCTCGTCTCGGATGATCAGACGGATGAGGTCGGCGGTGTTGGTGAGCCGCGCGCGTGACGACCAGTGCATCGGCAGGTAGAAGCCCGAGTAGAACAGGAAGGATTCCAGAAAGACGCTGGCCACTTTCTTGCGCAGGGGCGAGGCGGTGGCGTCGTATTCGTCGAGGATCAGGCGCGACTTGGCCTGAAGGTGCTCGTTCTCGGCCGACCAGCGGAACGCCTCGTCGACCTCAGCCGTCTGACAAAGGGTTGAAAAGACGGAAGAATAGCTGCGGGCATGGACCGCTTCCATGAAGGAGATGTTGCTGAGCACCGCCTCTTCATGGGGGGTGATGGCATCCTCCATCAGGGTCGGTGCGCCCACGGTGTTCTGGATCGTGTCGAGCAGCGTGAGCCCGGTGAACACCCGGATCGTCAACTGTCGCTCGTCCTCGGTCAGCTGCGACCAGCTGGGGATGTCGTTGGACAGCGGCACCTTTTCCGGCAGCCAGAAATTGACCGTCAAGCGGTTCCAGACGTCGAGGTCGATGTCGTCCTCGAGGCGGTTCCAGTTGACGGCGCGGGGTATGGCGCGGGTGGATTTGGCAAGGTCTTTCATGGCGGTCTCCGGGCCTTTGG
Organism: Roseovarius sp.; assembly: GCA_046290265.1. Taxonomy (GTDB): domain Bacteria; phylum Pseudomonadota; class Alphaproteobacteria; order Rhodobacterales; family Rhodobacteraceae; genus Roseovarius. The sequence continues at coordinate 45,608 of JBKAGF010000001.1, forward strand.
GGCGGATTTTCGACGTCGGCATCACGTCTGTATCGCTGCGGTATTGCGGCGGTGCGGTTTCGGGGCGTCAGGTCAGAGAGAGCACGAGACGCAGCCCTGCACCTCGGTCCCTTCCAGGGCCATCTGGCGCAGGCGGATATAGTAGATCGTCTTGATCCCCTTCTTCCACGCGTAGATCTGCGCCCGGTTGATATCGCGGGTCGTGGCCTCGGCGGGGAAGAACAGCGTCAGCGACAGCCCCTGGTCGACATGCTGGGTGGCCGCGGCATAGGTGTCGATGATCGCCTCGGGTCCGATCTCGTAGGCGTCGCGGTAGAATTCCAGATTGTCGTTGGTCATGTAGGGCGCGGGATAGTAGACGCGGCCGATCTTGCCTTCCTTCCTGATCTCGATCTTCGACGTGATCGGATGGATCGAGGAAGTGGCGTAGTTGATGTAGCTGATCGAGCCGGTGGGCGGCACCGCCTGAAGGTTGCGGTTGTAAAGCCCGTCCGCCATCACCGCGTCGCGCAGGTTCGCCCAGTCCTCCCGGGTGGGCACGGCAATACCGGCCTCGGCGAAAAGCGTCGTCACCCGCTCGGTTTGGGGCACCCAGTCGCGGGTGACGTATTTCTCGAAGAAGGATCCGTCGGCGTAGGTCGAGGTCTCGAACCCCTTGAAGCTGCGCCCGGCCTCGCGGGCCAGCGCGTTCGAGGCGGTGAGCGCGTGGAAGAGGACGGTGCAGAAATAGATGTTGGTAAAGTCGATCCCCTCGGGCGAACCGTAGTGGATGCGCTCGCGGGCGAGGTAGCCGTGCAGGTTCATCTGCCCCAACCCGATGGCGTGCCCGTCCTCGTTGCCCTTGCGGATCGACGGCACGCTGTCGATGGCACTCATTTCCGAAACGGCATTGAGGGCGCGGATCGCGGTATCGACCGCCCCGGCCAGATCGCCGCCGTCCATGGCGCGGGCGATGTTCATGGAGCCGAGATTGCAGGAGATGTCGGTGCCCATGGTCGCATAGCTGAGATCGTCGTTGAATTCCGACGCCTCGTTCACTTGCAGGATTTCCGAGCAGAGGTTCGACATGGCGATGCGCCCCGCGATCGGGTTGGCGCGGTTCACCGTGTCCTCGAACATGATATAGGGATAGCCGCTTTCGAACTGGATCTCGGCGATGGTCTGAAAGAACGCCCGGGCGTTGATCTTCTTCTTGCGGATGCGCGGGTCGTCGACCATCTCGTGATATTTCTCGGTCACGGAGATCTCGGAGAACGCGCAGCCATAGAGTTTTTCCACGTCATGGGGCGAGAACAGGTACATGTCCTCGTTCTTCTTGGCCAGTTCGAAGGTGATGTCGGGGATCACCACGCCAAGCGACAGCGTCTTGATGCGGATTTTCTCGTCGGCATTCTCGCGCTTGGTATCGAGGAAGCGCAGGATGTCGGGGTGATGCGCGTTGAGATAGACCGCCCCGGCCCCCTGCCGCGCGCCGAGCTGGTTGGCGTAGGAGAAGCTGTCCTCGAGCAGCTTCATCACCGGAATCACGCCCGAGGACTGGTTCTCGATCCCTTTGATCGGGGCGCCGTGCTCGCGGATGTTGGTCAGCATCAGGGCCACGCCGCCGCCGCGTTTTGACAGTTGCAGTGCCGAGTTGATGCCCCGCCCGATGCTTTCCATGTTGTCCTCCAGCCGCAGCAGGAAGCACGACACGAACTCGCCCCGCGCCTTCTTGCCGGCATTGAGGAAGGTGGGCGTGGCGGGCTGGAACCGGCCCTCGATGATCTCGGTCATCAGTTGCAGCGCCAGCGTCTCGTCGCCGCGCGCCAGTGTCAGCGCGTTCATCACGACGCGGTCCTCGTACCGTTCCAGGTATCGCTGCCCGTCCCAGGTTTTCAGCGTGTAGGAGGTGTAATATTTGAACGCCCCCAGAAAGCTGGGGAAGCGGAACTTCCTGCCATAGGCCGCGTCCCAGATCTGGCGCTGGAAGTTCTTCGAGTACTGGTCCAGCACCTCGGGCTCGTAATACCCTTCGTCGACAAGGTAGCCGAGCTTTTCGTCCAGCGAGTGGAAGAACACGGTGTTCTGGTTGACGTGCTGCAGGAAGAACTGCCGCGCCGCCATGCGGTCGGCCTCGAACTGGATGCGGCCCTCATCGTCGTAAAGGTTCAGCATCGCGTTCAGCGCGTGATAGTCGAGGTCGGCGGTCAGGCTGGCGTCAAGCATGTCTCTCTCCAGAATTTGTCGAGCCCGGCGCGCACGCGGGCGATGTCGGTTTCGGTGCCGGCCAGTTCAAACCGATAGAGCACGGGCACGCTGCACTTGGCGGCGATCACGTCGCCGGCCATGGCGAAAGTCTTGCCGAAATTGCGGTTGCCGGCGGCGATGACCCCGCGCAGCAAGGCGCGGGCGGCGGGATCGTTCAGCAGGCGGATCACCTGCTTGGGAACCGCGCCTTTGCCATGCCCGTCGGCATAGGTCGGGCAGATCAGAACGAAAGGCGCGGTGATGGGCGGGACTGGATCGCTCGCGACATGCGGCAGGCGCAGGGCAGGCAGGTCCAGCTTTTCGACGAAGCGGCGCGTGTTGCCGGACCCGCTCGAGAAATAGACCAGCCCCGCCATGCGCTCAGCAGAGCCGGCCGATCATGTCGGGACGGAACCCGGCCCAGTGATCGTCACCGGCGACGACGACAGGCACCTGCCGGTAGCCCAGGTCCTGCACGTGCTCCATCGCGGCGGCGTCTTCGGTCAGGTCGACGATGTCATAGGCAAGGCCACGGGCGTCCAGCGCTCGGGTCGTTGCGGTGCACTGCACGCAGGCAGGTTTGGAATAGACGGTGATGCTCATGGTGCTCTGTCCCTTTTTCGTGGTTTGCGAATGGCGGGACAGGACACGGGAACAGGAGGCCTGAAGGCCCCCTGACACGCGCCCGGGCCCTCCGCCCGCGGTCGTCGTTCATGGTGCCTTGGCAGGTCTCCTGGCTCGCGGCTCTTGCGCCTTGGTCCGCCTTCCCGGTGTTGCCTCACCAGTGGATCCGGACCTTGGCTTGCCGCTTACAGTTGCGGGGGCAGCGCCGGTGTCGCACCGGCTTCCCTTTTCACCCACGATGTTGAGTCGCGGGCACCAAAGCAACAGCATATTGGGGCTTGGTGGGTGAATCTGTCAATATGTAGTTTACCTTGCAGAGGCGATTTCCGCCCCATCGTGCAGGATGTCTGTTTCACTTCAGCGAGTGTCGCAAATCTCATATTGCGCGGCCCGGCCTGTGATAATCGGAGAAGTTGCAAGGTGCCGCCTGTGGGCGGAGAATTGGGAAGCCGGTGAAATCCCGGCACTGCCCCCGCAACGGTAACGGTGTTGCAGCGGGCGCGGTCACGACCACTGGGGAAGAGGAGCCCCGGGAAGGTTTCGCGCCACGAGGTCCCGCACAAGGGCCGCACCGGAGTCCGGAAACCAGCCTTGCAATGACGTCAAACCGCGGGTGGCGGTGCGGGCGCTGCTTCGGGTCCGGCTCCTCGCTTGCCGCACCTGCGGACCGCGCGTGCCGACCTCCTGCCCGAATTCGCCGCGCCGCGCGGCAGGAGGCCAAGGATGAACACCCAACCGATCAGCGATCTGCTGGCGCGGCGTCGGCCGGGCCATGCGCTGGAACAGGCATTCTATACCGATGCGGACGTGTTCCGCGCGGACATGGAAAACATCTTTTACCGCGACTGGCTGTTTGCCGTGCCGGCCTGCGAGCTGCCCAAGCCGGGCAGCTTCGTGACCCACCGCGTCGGCGACTATGGCGTCGTCATCGTGCGCGGCGCCGATGGCGAGATCCGCGCCTTCCACAACTCCTGCCGCCACCGCGGGTCGGTCCTGTGCAAGGTGGCCAAGGGCAACGCGCCCAAGCTGGTCTGCCCCTATCACCAATGGACCTACGAACTGGACGGGCGGCTGCTGTGGGCGCGGGAGATGGGGCCTGACTTCGACCCCACCAAGCACGGGCTGAAGCCGGTGCAAAGCCGTATCCTCAGCGGGCTGGTCTATATCTGCCTGGCCGACGATGCACCCGATTTCGACGCCTTCGCCGAACTGGCGCAGCCCTACTTGCAGGTGCATGACCTGACGGATGCCAAGGTCGCCTTCGAGACGTCCATCGTCGAGCACGGCAACTGGAAACTGGTCTGGGAGAACAACCGCGAGTGCTATCACTGCGGCGGCAACCATCCGGGCCTCTGCCGCTCCTTCACCGACGACCCCACCGTGACCGGCATCGAGGAAGGCGTCACGCCGCCGCATCTTCAGGCGCATTTCGACCGGCTGGAGGCACAGGGCGTGCCGTCGCAGTTCCGCATGTCGGAGGACATGCAATACCGCCTTGCGCGGATGCCGCTGCTGCCCGGCGCCAAGAGCTTTACCATGGATCTCAAGCCCGCCGTGTCGAAATGGCTGGGCCGGGTCAGCGACGACACGGCGGGCACGCTGCTGAAATACCATTACCCCACGACCTGGAACCATTTCCTGCCGGATCATTCCATCGTGTTCCGCGTCACGCCGCTGACGCCGATGACGACCGAGGTCACCACCAAGTGGCTGGTGCACAAGGACGCGGTCGAGGGGGTGGATTACGACGTCACGCGCCTGTCCGAGGTCTGGGTCGCCACCAATGACGAGGACCGCCGCGTGGTCGAGGACAACCAGCTGGGCATCCTGTCGCCGGCCTATGAACCCGGCCCCTATTCGCCGATTCACGAGACCGGCGTGATGGGCTTCGTCGACTGGTATTGCAACACCATGCGCAAGCGACTCGACCCCGTGGCGATGGCGGCGGAGTGAGGCGATGAACGACCTGTCCCATGTCCCCGCCCGCGCGATCTGGTCCGATGACGAGATGCTGGAATGCGTCTCGGTCATTCCGGAAAAACCGAACACCGCCACTTTCACCTTTCGCGCGCCCTCGGGGGCGCTGTTCGACTATCGCCCCGGCCAGTTCCTGACGCTGGAAATCCCCGCGCCGGGCGGTACGGTGCACCGGACCTACACGATCTCGTCCTCGCCGTCGCGGCCGCGGTCGATCTCGGTCACGGTCAAGGCGCAGGCCGACAGCGTGGGCACGCGCTGGATGCTCGACAACCTCGTGCCCGGCGTTCGGATCAGGGCGCTGGGGCCTTCGGGCCTTTTCACCCATCTCGACCATCCCGCCGAGAAGTACCTGTTCATCTCGGCCGGCTCGGGCATCACGCCGATGATGTCGATGACGACATGGATGTTCGACCACGGAACCGAACCCGACATCGTCTTCATCAACTGCGCCCGGCGCCCCGGCGAGATCATCTTTCGCGAACGGCTGGAGCACATGTCGAGCCGCGTGCCGGGCATCGACCTGCACTGGGTGGTCGAAACCCCTGACCGCTATGCGCCCTGGACGGGCTATCGCGGCACGTTCAATCAGTTGATGCTGGGGCTGATGGCGCAGGATTACCTGGAACGCGAAGTCTTCTGCTGCGGGCCCGAGCCGTTCATGCAGGCGGTGCGCGAGGCGCTGCAGGGCCTTGGCTTCGACATGGCGCATTACCATCAGGAAAGCTTTCACGCGCCGGTGGCAACCGAGGCCGATGCCCCCGAGATCGACGATGTCATCCCCGACGAGGCGGCGCAGGCCGAGGTCGCGTTTACCCTGTCGGGTGTCAGCGCGAATGTCGCTGAGACCGACACCATCCTGTCGGCGGCGCGGGCCAACGGGCTGAACATCCCGTCGGGCTGTACCTTCGGCGTCTGTGGCACCTGCAAGGTCCGCAAGAGCGCGGGCGAGGTGCACATGGTGCATAACGGCGGCATTTCCGAAGACGATATCGCGGATGGATACATTCTCGCCTGCTGTTCGCACCCCATCGGCAAGGTATCGGTCGACGTGTGACGACCTTTGAGACAAGCGGCCGCCGCGTGGCGCGGCGGCCGTCCGGTCGCACCGGAGTCGGACCGGGACGGGTTCGCCGATGGCGTCGCGGGGAGTCGTTCGGCGCTGCATGACGGGCCGCTCAATGGCGTGCAGCGGCGCAGGCCGGAGGCGGGGGGAGGGTCAACGTGCCCCGTGCTCGGGTTTACCTGACATTTCAGGACCGGAACGAAGGGCTGTCGGTAGAGTCCCTGAAAGGCAGGAGCCTATCGTTGACATAAACATATTTCTAATATATCAGACATAGGAAGATGGTATATCGGAGGCTGACCATGGAACTTCAAGACACCAACATGACCGAACGCCAGCGCCAGTACCGGGCCAATTACCGGCAGCGCGTGGCGGGCTGGTACAACGGATTCCTGCATATCGTGATCATCTACACGATCGGGCTGACCGCGCTTTACATCTATACCGCGAACCTGAACCAGGTGACGCCGCTGGAATGGCTGACGGTGCCGCTGGTGTTCCTGTTCTGCAACTTCTTCGAGTGGTGGCTGCACCGATACGTGATGCACCGGCCGTCGAAGAACCCGGTCGCCCGCGCGGTCTATAACCGGCATACCCTGCAGCATCACCAGTTCTTCACCGAGGTGGAAATGCGGTTCGCGGACCAGAAGGATTACCGCGTGACGTTCTTTCCACCCTATGCGCTGGCGGCGTTCACGCTGATCTCGATCCCCGGGGCGATCGTGATGGGCTGGCTGTTCACGGCCAATGTGGGCTGGCTGTTCATCGCCACCACGACCTCGATCTACATGATCTACGAGTTCATGCATTTCTGCTGTCACGTCGAGGAAAACTGGTTCGTGCGCAACATGCCGTTCATCAACACCAACCGCCGCCACCACACGGCGCATCACGACCAGTCGCTGATGATGGAGCGGAACATGAACCTGACCTTTCCGATCATGGACTGGCTGTTCGGCACGTCGGACCTGAACCGCGGCCTGATCGGGCACCTGTTCAACGGGTACGACACCAGCCACGTCCGCAAGGACATGCGCAAGGTGTCGCGCACGCCGGTTCGCGGAAAGCAGGACCCGGCCCCGGCGACGCCCGCAGAGTAAGGCGGACCTTGCCCGGCCCCGCGCGACGGGGCCGGGCGGCGCCACGAACGACATCCATAGGACAGGACGGAGCGACCCCATGGCCAATATCGAACCGAATATCACCGCCGCCTTCATCTTTGCGCTGTTTGCCTGCGTGACCAGCCTTGCCGCCATCGTGCTGACCGGGGTTTTCCCGCTGTCGACGCGGCCCGAACTGAAGCGGCCGCTGGGCTTTGCGCTGGTGGTTGCGAACTGTGTGCTGCTGGGCGCGGTGCTGTACCTGACCTTCGGCTTCGGCCTGACGCAGCTGCGCTGGACCAGTGTCGTCATCATCGCGGGGTTCGCCCTGTTGTTCATGCCTGGCCTGTTCAACGTCTGGCCCAGCCGCTGGCGTGACGGGACGATGGGCCTGACGGTGGTCCTGGCCGGGCTGGGCGCCTCGGCCTGGGCGCTGGCCGGGATGGCCTGAAGCAGGATCGCGGGTCGTGGCGGACCCGGAAACATTATCACAAGGAGGAGGCAGAGATGCCCGTCATGATCAAGATCGCGCTGTCCACTCTGGTGGCGCTCGCGGCCATCGGGGGATGGTTCTACATGGGACATCTGGGGCAGACCGGACCGCAATGGGCGATTGTCTTTCTCGGACCGTTCAGCGTCGGGTCGCTGTGGATCTTTCCGGAGGTGATGCGGTCCAAGGCCGATGGACGGAGGAAGTCATGAAGACATACCTGGGAGACCGGACGATCGATGGTGTTGTCGTGACCGTGGACGGGCAGGACCTGCCGGATTACGCCGATATCTGCAAGTTCACCAACGCGGGCTTCGAATGGAGTTTCGAGGGGGTGGCGGCGACCCAGCTGGCCTTTGCGCTGATCTATGACGTGACCGGCGATGCGGGGCTGGCCAGACGCCTGGCCGAGCCGTTCATGCGCGAAGTCACCGCGAATTTCGGCAATGACTGGGAAATGACCGAGGCGGATATCCGTGCCGCCGTGGTCCAGGTTCAGCCGGAGCAGGCATGACGGCCCCACTGGACGACCCGAAGACGGCACCTGCGGCGGATGGCCCGGGGATGCCCAAGACGTTCCGGGCCGCCGTGCTGCGCGCCCCGGGCGAGGCGATGACGATCGAGGAGGTCGAACCCGGCGCGCTTGGGGCGCGTGACGTGATGGTCAAGATCCGCGCCGCGGGGCTGTGTCATACCGACCTGGAGGTGATCGACGGCGCGCTGCGGCTGGGAATGCCCGCGGTGCTGGGCCACGAGGCGGCGGGCGTGGTCACGGCCTGCGGACCCCAGGCAAGGGGCGTCGCGGTGGGAGATCACGTGATCCTGTCGTGGAACCCCAGATGCGGCGACTGTTTCTACTGCGACCAGAGCCTGCCGATCCTGTGCGAGACATTCCTGGCCAATGGCCCGGCGGGGTTTGCGTTTGACGGCCGCCCGCGGGCGCGGCTGGCCGGTGGACAGGACCTGCACCAGCTGATGTATCTCGGGGCGTTCGGGGAATATTGCATGGTCGAGGACCAGCAGGCGATCCCGATCCCGAAAGACATGCCGTTGGACCGGGCCGCGCTGATCGGGTGCGGGGTGATGACCGGCGTCGGTGCGGCGCTGAACGTGGCCGATATCCGCCCCGGGAGCACCGCGATGGTGATCGGCTGCGGCGCGGTGGGACTGGCGGCGGTGCAGGGCGCGGTGATGGGCGGGGCGCGGAACGTCATTGCCGTTGACCTGAACGAGGCGCGGCTGGACGCGGCCTGCGGGATGGGCGCGACCCACCGGATCAACCCGAAGACGGACAGCGTGGAGGCATTGACCCGGTCCCTGACCGACGGCCGGGGCGCGGATGTCGTGTTGGAAAGCGCCGGCAACGAGCCGGCCTTTCGCCTGAGCGTCGAGGCGGTGCGCCCGGGCGGCGAGGTGATCTGGCTGGGCAAGGTGGATGTCGAGAAGGATGTCGCATTCCGCTGGGGCGCGCTGATGCAGGAGAAGCGTATACGCCGGTCGAGCTATGGTGATGCGCGGCCCCGGAGGGATTTCCCGATGCTGTGCCGGAAGTATCTTGACGGTCAGCTGGACCTTGACGGGCTGATCACCGACCGGATCACCCTGGACGAGATCAATACCGGCTTCGAGAAGCTGCGCCGGGGCGAGAGCATCCGCAGCGTGATCGAATTCGGGTCGTGAGCGGCATTCGCGAAGCGTGGGTGGAGACGCCGCTGGGTCCGATCGAGATGGCTGTCGCGGGGCGCGCCGTTGCCGGCCGGCCCACGCTGGTGCTGGTGCATGGAATACAGGGCACGCGCGCGGTGTGGGAGGCCGTGATCCCGGCGCTGGCGAAGGACTGGCACGTGATCGCACCGAACCTGCGGGGCCGGGGCGGATCCTTCATCGTGGACGATGCCGGGGGCTATCGGATGACGGAATTCGCAGACGATCTGGCCGCGGTGACGGGCAGTATCGCCGGCGATGTCGTGCTCGTCGGCTGGAGCATGGGCGGGCTTGTGGCGCTGGAATATTTCCGGCGGAAGGGATCGGACCGGATGGCGGGGCTTGCGCTGGTCAGCACCAGCGCATGCCTGCACGCCGGGGGGCTTGCCCCGGCTGTCTGGTTCCGTGGCGACACGCCCGATGCGCTGATCGAGGAGGCGCGGGGCCGCGCGCGGCGGTTGAAGCTGACCGACACGGCGGCGGATATTGCGGTGGCGGGCGCGTGGTTGAGCGCCGCGCAGGTCGATTATCGCCCGGTTCTGGCGAGTATCGACATGCCGGTTCTGGTGGTGCACGGCACCGCCGACCCGGAATGCCCGCCGGATCATGGCAAGGCGCTGGCGGCGGGGCTGGCGACATCGCGGCTGGAACTGTGGCAGGGGGCCGGGCATGTCCCGATGGCCGAGCAGCCCGGAGTTCTTGCCGAAACGCTGGCGGCCTTCGCCGCGGGATGCTGCGGCGCCGTGGCGTCGTGACCCGGGCGAAGCGCCCAAGCCTTGCGGCATGGGGCGAAGCACCGTAGATTTTCAGGGAGCACAAGGCTATCCACCCAGGACGGCCGGGCATGAGGCCACAGACGGGCAGATTATGAACAAAGACACAGAGAACGTGCAGGAAAAAGGTTCTGCGCGTGCGCGAAAGATAGACAACATGACGCTGACCGACCGCGCCTACGAGATGATCGAGACACGGATCGTGGCGCTGGAACTGGAGCCGGGAGAGGTGCTGTCTGAATCGCAACTGGTCGAGGAACTTGGCATCGGACGCACCCCGGTGCGCGAGGCGTTGCAGCGGCTGGCGGCCGAGGGTCTGGTCGTCGTCATGCCCCGGCGCGGGGTCATGGTGTCGGAGATCAACATCGCCAAGCAGTTGCAGTTGCTGGAACTGCGGCGGGAAGTGGAGCGGTTATGCGCCTGCAAGGCAGCGCAGCGGGCGACCGACGCGGAACGGGAAGATTTCACCGAACTGGCCGACAAGCTGGCCGCCTCGGCGGAGGCAAGGGATTACGATGCGTTCATGCAACTTGATCTTGAGTTCAACCGCGCTGTGCTGGCGGCTTGCCGCAACGAGTTCATCGAACGGTCGATGCGGCGGATGCAGGGCCTGTCGCGGCGGTTCTGGTTCCAGAATTACCGGGTGGCGCTTGACCTTGAACGCTGTGCAAACCTTCACGCGGATGTCGCGCGCAAGATCGCCGAGGGCGATCAGGCCGCGGCGGGCGAGGCGTCGGACAGGCTGATCGACTATATCTACGAGTTCACCCGCGCGACCCTTTGAGACGCGGCGCGCCGAGCAGTCGGCGGTATTTTCCGACAAAGAGGTCATGGCCCTTGGCAAGGCGCGTCAGCGCGTCGCCGGGGCCACGCATGGTGCCGGCGACAGCCAACGGGCCGGGCAGGGGCAGGTGACTGGCGCCGAGGCGTGGGCCAAGGGGGACGAGCATGGGGGCGTTGCGCCAGGGCCGGTAGGGCGAACGGGTCTCGACAGGTTTGCCCTTTGCCGCCGCGTGCAGGGTTTTCGCCAGGAAAGGGGTTTGGCGCAGCGTGCCGACGATGGTCATGGCGTCGCCGGTGGCGGCCATGTCGCCGCCCGCGAACAGCCCCGGCAGGGCGCCCGGTGCGGGTCGCAGCCACGGGTCTGTCATCACGCGCCCGGTGCCGTCGAGGCGCATTCCCGGCAGGGTGGAGAGAAGATCGGTGCGCGGCATTGCGCCGAGCGCCGGAAGCACGAGGTCCGCCGCCAAGTCTTGCCCGTCCGAGAGGGCCAGCGGGCCGTCCCGCGCCCCCATGCCGGCCGCGATGCCGGGCGCGCTGCGGTCCGTGAGGACGTCCACTCCGAGCCGTCGAAGCCTGGTCAGGAGGGCGCGGCCCAGCCGGCTTGGCTGGTCGGTCAACGGATGCGGGCCGGCGGCGATCAGGGTGACCTTCGCCCCGGGCCGGGCCGCGGCAATTTCGCCTGCAAGTTCGGTGCCGACGGGGCCTGCGCCGACGATGGCGATATGTTGCGCCCGGGCGATGCGGGCGGCGAGCGCGCGGTGTGGGGCCAGGAAGGACTCGATGTCGTCGGCCGAGGATTTGAAGGGCAGGGCATAGGACGAGCCGGTGGCGACGAGGGTAAAGTCGCTGATCAGGGTCGTGCCGTCCGCAAGTGTCGCGCCGTCGGGCCGAAGCCGCGTGACGCGGCCGGCCAGAACCCGACCGTGGCGAAGCAGGCCGTCATAGGGGATCGTCGCGGCCTGCAGAAGCCCGGGCCTGACCAGTGCGCGGATCATGGCGGGGGAATGCAGGAAGGCCGGTTTCGGCTCGACCAGGGTGACATCCATCACCCGGTCGAGCCGCCGTGCCACGTCGCAGCCGACATATCCGCCGCCCACGACAAGGAGCCGGGGCCTAGAAGCCAAGGATCTTCTCCGGCAGCCAGAGCACCATCTGCGGGAAGGCCATCACCAGCGCCAGCGTGAAGAGCTGGAGGATGATGAAGGGCACGACCCCCTTGAACATGTCGGGCATGGTGATCTCCGGCGGTGCGATGCCGCGCAGGTAGAAGATGGCCGGGGCCATCGGCGGCGAGAGGTAACTGGTTTGTATCACGATCAGGAAGAGGATGCAGAACCAGACCGGATCGAAGCCGAGCTGCGTGACGACCGGAATGAAGACCGGCAGGAAGATCAGCAGGATCGAGATCCATTCCAGCGCGAAACCGGCAATGAAGACGATGACCAGGAAGACCGCCAGGGTGGCCCATGGGCTGAGATCGGAGGCGGCGATAAGGTCGGTCGTGACGCGGGTGCCGCCGGCGCCGACGAAAACGCCCGAGAACATCGAGCCCGCCAGCAGGATCATGAGGATCATCGACGTGACCTTGACCGTGTTCAGCAGCGCGAGGCGCAGGGTCGTCCAGGTCAGCGTGCGGTAGATCGCCGCCAGGATCACGGCGCCCAGGGCGCCCATCGCCGCCGCCTCGGTCGGGGAGGCGAGGCCCAGCATGATCGAGCCGAGTACTGCGAAGATCATCAGCGCCGCCGGCAGGAAGGCCGTCAGCGTGATCCAGAGCCGTTCGCCAAGCGTCGGCAGGTATTCGTCCGCCGAGACGATCGAGCCGTCCTGCGGGCGCAGATAGCAGCGGCCCATGATGTAGACGACATAGAGTGTGGCCATGGTCAGGCCCGGGATGATCATGCCGATGAAGAGGTTCCCGACCGAGACGTCGGCGATCGGCCCCATGATGATGACCACCACCGAGGGCGGGATGATCGTGCCCAGAGAGCCGCCGGCGCAGATCGTGCCCGAGATGAGTCCCTTGTTGTAGCTGTGTTTCATCATCACCGGGATGGCCAAGAGGCCGACCACGGTTTCGGTCGCGCCGATCACGCCGGTGGAGGCGGCGAAGATGACGCACATGATGATCGTGCCGACCCCCAGGCCGCCGGGCAGGCGGCGGGTCCAGATATGGACCGCGTCGAACAGGCGTTCGGCGATGCCGGATTTTTCCAGCATCGTGCCCATGAAGACGAAGAGCGGCACGGCGGCGAGCACGAAATTGCCCGCGACCTCGTCGATCTTGTCGATGAACTGGTAGATGACGGTGTCGCCGAAGGTGATGTAGCCGAAGATCGTGGCGACGCCCATCAGCGAGAAGGCGATGGGAAAGCCGGTCAGCAGGATCAGCAGCAGGACCGGGAACATCCAGAGTGCGAGGTATTCCATGACTCAGGCCTCCTTCGCGTCGGGTGCAAAAAGGATCTGGACGCAGCCGAGCACCTCGGAGATGGCTTGCAGGACCATTGCCGCGAAGGCCGTGAAGAACACCAGGTGATAGGGCCAGACGACGGGATTCCAGGCGCTTTCGCCGGAGCGTTCGCCCCATTCGTAAGCCTCGATCGTGTAGTGATAGAGCGCGAAGGTCAGCCAGATGCCGATGGGCAGGAACAGCAGAAGGTATCCCGCGAGGTCGAGAATGGCCTTGAGTCGCGGCGAGAAGCGGCAGGCGAGGACGTCGATGCGCACATGCTGGCCGTCGCGCAGGGCGTAGGCCGAGCCCAGCAGGAAGGATGCGCCCATTGCCATGTAGCCGATCTCGTAGGCCCAGATGGTCGGCTGGTTGAAGACGTAGCGGGAGATGACCTCGTAGACCGAGGCGAGGATCAGGGGCACGAGGATCAGGGCGGAGACATAGCCCAGCACACCACTGATCGCTCCGATGAAGCGGCGAATGGATGTAATCATGTCAGGGTTTCCTGTGGACGGCGCGGCAGCCCCGGACCCTTGGTGGGTCGGGGCTGCGGCTGTCCGGTCGGGCGTTCAGTTGGACGAGCTGTCCTGCGGGGGCAGGGCCATCTTGCGATAGCTGTCGGCCTCGGACCAGTTGGATTCAAACTCGCGCTGCGAGGCGAGCACGCGCCCGAACCACTCGTTGCCTTCGGCCTGGCGGTCGGCCCATTCCATGCCGAGACGCTTGGCGGCGTCCTTGACCTCGTCTTCCAGAACGATGACCTCGTTGCCGTTCTCGCGGTAGAATTTCAACGCCTTGGCGTCCTCGTTTCCGAGGCGCATCCAGCTTTCGAAGGTCACCAGTTCGGCGGCCAGCCTGACCATTTCCTGATCCTGCTCGGACAGTGCCTCCCAGGCGGCGTCGTTGATCACCAGTTCATAGGGCGCGACGGGCTGGTGCACGCCGGGCACCACCACGTATTTGGCGATCTGGTAGAAGCCGGGCGAGACGTTCTCATAGAGCGAGCCCCATTCGGTGGCGTCGATCGTGCCGCGCTCGAGCGAGGTGTAGACCTCGCCGCCGGCCATGGTGACGGGCGAGGCGCCCAGCTCGCTGGCAATCTCCAACCAGGCCCCGGCGGTGCGCATCTTGAGACCTTGCAGGTCCTCGAGCGTCGAGACGGGTTTCTTGGAATGCAGGAACACCTCGGCGGGGCGCATGAAGAGGGGCATGGAGACGAGGCCGAAGCGATCCTGGCGGAATTCGGTCCACAGCTCCTGTCCGCCGCCCTGGTAGAGCCAGTGCAGCATGCGTTCGCTGTCCATCGAGCCGGCGAAGCCGCCGAAGAGCACGGTGGTCTTGTCCTTGCCCCAGTCGTAGCCCATCCAGGTGTGGCCCACCTCGGCGACGCCGCGTTTCACGGTGGTGGAGACGTCGAGCGCCTTGCCCAGCGTGCCGGCGGGGAAGACCTCGATCTCGACGCGGCCTTCGGTCATCTGCGAGACGCGCTGGGCGAAGGCCTCGGCGCCCAGTTCCATCAGCGGCCCGCCGGTGACGGTGGTGGCCATTTTCCATTCGTGTTCGGCGGCGAGCGCGGCGCCATTCATCAGGCTGCCCGTCATGCTGGCGGCCAGTGCAATGGTCGCGATGCCTTTCTTAAACGGTGACATAGGTTCTCCTCCCTGTTTCGTTTTGCAGGTCTTTCCCCCGCAAACCCTTCTGTTTCGAAAGGAAAAGTCGGCGGAGGCGGACTCCTGACGGCACCGGGTACCTGCATCGCGGAGTCGTAAACGACTTTTGGTCGACGGTCAATATGCAATTAATACGTAACTAATATGTCAGTTGGGATCGTCAGGCAATGCGGCGTGAATACGGCGTGAGAGCAAACCCCGGACGTCAGGGGAACCATGGACTTTCCGTTAACGTCGAGGGGGTGTTTCCGGGTTGACTGGGGCCCGTAAAATTAAGGGCGCGGAGTTTCCTCCGCGCCCTGTCCGGCGATTTTCCGCGCCTTTCTCGAAGCATGTTTCCCGATCAGAAGTCGACTTCGATCGCCTTGCCCTGCGCCACGGCAAGTTCCACGACGCTCGCCGCCACGGCCAGATCCTGCAGGCCCACGCCGGTGCCGTCGAAGAGCGTGATTTCCTCGTCGCTCGTCCGCCCCGGATGGGTGCCGTTGATCACAGCACCAATCTGATGCACGTCGCCTTCCGTGATCAGGCCCTCGCTTATCGCGTGCTGCGCCTCGCCGATGCTGATCGACTGCGCCACCTCGTCGGTGAACACCGTCGCCTTTTGCAACAGCGCCGGCTCGACCTCCTGCTTGCCCTTGGTGTCGGTGCCCATACAAGCCACGTGACAGCCCGCGCCCACATGGTCGGCCATCAGGGTCGCGTCAAAGGACGAGGTGATCGAGATGATCACGTCCGCTTGACTCATGCCGTCCAGCTCCACCGCCTCGAACGGCACGCCGGCCTCTTTCGCGACCTTCTCGATATTGGGCAGCATCTCGGGATGGTAATTCCAGCCGATCACCTTCTCGAAGTCGCGCTGCTCCAGCGCCGCGCGCAGCTGGAACGTCGCCTGATGCCCCGCGCCGACCATGCCCAGCACCTTCGCATCCTTCCGCGCCAGGTGCTTGATCGACACAGACGAGGCCGCGGCGGTGCGCAACGCCGTCAACAGGTTGCCCCCCACCATCGCCTTGGCCTTGCCCGTATCGGGATCGAACAGGAACACCGTCGACTGGTGGTTGATGATGTCCCGCTTCTCCAGGTTGTTGGGCCAGTAGCCCCCGGCCTTCAGCCCCAGCGTCAGGCCGGCCTGGTCGAACCCGCCCTTGAAGCCATAAAGCGCATCCTCATGCCCGATCGCCTCGCGCACCACGGGAAAGTTATACGCGTCACCCGCCGCCATCGCGGCAAACACCTTTTCGACGGCCTCGAACGCCGCCTCGCGCGTCATCAGGTCTGCAATCTCGCGCTCGGGAACAATGATCATGTGTGGGGGCCTTTCAAAAAAGCGGGGTCAGCAATTGGCCAACCCCGACAGTCACAGGAAGTATTGGTTTCAGTACGCGTGGCCGCGCGCCGACACCGGCCAGACGGTTTCCACCTTGCCGTTCCGCACGCCCACGTACCAGTCATGCACGTTGGCAGTGGGGTCGCAGTGGCCCGGCACCAGCTTCAGCTTGTCATTGACTTTCAGCACGCCGCCGGGGTCCTTGACCACGCCATGCTCGTCCGAGCACTTGATGTATTCCACGTCGTCCCGGCCAAAGATCACCGGCAGACCGCTGTCCACCGACTGCGCCTTCAGGCCCGCGTCGACGATCGCCTTGTCCGCCTTGGCGTGGGACATGACCGAGGTCAGGATGAAGAACGCGTTCTCCCACTCGCCCTGGTCGATCCGCTTGCCGTCCTTGTCCAGGATGCGGCCATAATCGGCGTCCATGAAGGCGTAGGAGCCGCATTGCAGCTCATTGTACACGCCCGAATTGGACTCGAAGTAATACGACCCGGTGCCGCCACCGCCGACGATGTCGCACTCCAGCCCTTCGGCCTTCAGCGTGTCGACCGCGTCTTTCACCATTGCCACGGCGATGTCGATCTTCTCCTTGCGGTCGTTGTAGTCGTCCATGTGCTGCATCGCGCCCTGGTAGGCTTGAATGCCAGTGAACTTCAGCCCCGGTGCCGCGTCGATCGCCTTGGCAATCTCCACCACCTCGGGCGTCGTCGTCACGCCGCAGCGGCCCGCGCCACAGTCGATCTCGACAAGGCACTCGATCTCGGTGCCATGCTTCTGCGCCGCCGCCGACAGGTCGTCGACATTGGCCAGATCGTCCACGCAGCAGATCGTCCGCGCGCCCAGCTTGGGCAGCTTGGCCAGCCGTTCGATCTTGGCCGGGTCACGCACTTGGTTCGACACCAGCACGTCCTTGATGCCGCCCCGGGCGAACACCTCGGCCTCGGACACTTTCTGACAGCAGACGCCACACGCGCCACCCAACTGTTCCTGCAGCTTCTGCACGTCCACGGACTTGTGCATCTTGCCGTGGGTGCGGTGGCGCATGCCGTGTTCCTTGGCATAGTCGCCCATCTTCTTGATGTTGCGCTCCAGCGCGTCGAGGTCCAGCACCAGGCAGGGCGTCTGGATCTCGGATTCGGCCATGCCCGGCTTGGCCGGAATGTCGAAGCCCACTTCGAAATCGTCGAGATTGCTCATGTCTTTCATCGGATCTCTCCCTATCCATGAAGTCTTGAATGTCACGCAGGGCCACGCCGCCCTGCCGGTTCTATGGTCTACGTAAGTTTCCTATCGGAAACCGCAACCGGGTGCAAAGGGATCACGCGCTCATCCAGGGCAGCTTGTCGAGGTCGACATTGCCGCCGGTCACGATCACGCCCACGCGCTTGCCTTTGAAGGCCTCCTTGTTCTTGAGGATGACCGCCAGCGGAACGGCGCAGGAGGGCTCCATCACGATCCGCAGGTATTTCCATGTGATCTTCATCGCCTCGACGATCTCTTCCTCGCTCGCGGTATACATCTCGCTCACGTGGTTCGACACGAAGTGCCAGGTCAGGTCCTTCAGGGGTACCTTCAGACCGTCGGCAATCGTCTCCGGCGCGTCGTCGGCGATGATATGCCCGGCCTTGAAACTGCGATAGGCGTCGTCCGCCTGTTCCGGTTCGGCCGCGATGATCTTCACCTCGGGCGCCAGGGTCGACAGCGTCAGGCAGGTGCCCGAAACCATGCCACCGCCGCCGATGGGCGCCACCATCATCTCGAGCCCGTCGACCTGCTCCATGAACTCCTTGGAACATGTCCCCTGTCCGGCGATCACGCGCGGATCGTTGTAGGGGTGCACGAACTCGCCGCCGGTCTTTTCCTGCACCTCGGCGAACACCGCCTCGCGGCTGCTGGTAGACGGCTCGCATTCCGTGATCGTCCCGCCATAGCGCCGCACGGCATCCTTCTTGGCTTGCGGCGCGGTGCGCGGCATCACCACGTTGCACGGGATGCCCCGCCGCCCCGCCGCATAGCTGAGGCAGAGCGCGTGGTTGCCGGACGAATGCGTCGCCACACCCTTTTCCGCCTGCTTGTCGCTCAGGCCGAACACGGCGTTCGACCCGCCACGGACCTTGAACGCCCCCGGTTCCTGGAAGTTCTCGCACTTGAAGAACAGCTCCGCCCCGGTCAGCTCGTTCAGATAGGCCGACTGCAACACCGGCGTCCGGTTGATATGCGGCTTGATCCGCTCGTGCGCATCCAGCATGTCCTGGTATGTGGGGATATACATCTCCGCTCCGTCTTTCATCACGCGGCATCCTTCTTTGCCAGGGCCGGGCGCTTGCGCCACACGTCCTGTGCCGCGGCCACGCCCGAACCGAGTTCTATGTCGAGGCCCAGGTCGACCATGCACATCTCGGCCACGCCAAGGCCCGAGATCATCATCGCGTCGGTCAGGCTGCCAAGGTGGCCGATCCGGAACACCTTGCCGGCCACCTCACCCAGCCCCACGCCGAACGCCATGCCATAGGCATCGGCGGCATGAGTCACGATGTCGGTCGCGTTGAACCCATCGGGCGTACAGATAGCACTTACCGTGTCCGAGTAAACCTCGGGCGACTTCGCGCAGAGCGGCAGGCCCCACGCCTGCGCCGCCGCCCTGACACCGTCGGCGATCCGGGTGTGACGGGCAAACACCGCCTCCAGCCCCTCGTCCAGCAGCATGTCGCAGGACATTTTCAGCCCGTTCATCAGCCCGGCGGCGGGCGTGTAGGGATAGGCGCTGTTGGCATAGCCCTTCAGCATGTCATGCACGTCGAAGAACGTCCGGTGCAGCCTGGCGCTCTTCGTGGCCTCCATCGCCTTTTCACTGAACCCCACGATGGCCAGCCCCACCGGCAGCATGAACCCTTTCTGCGAGCCGGTGACGGCCACGTCCACGCCCCATTCGTCCATGCGGAAATCCATCGACCCGATCGAGCTGACGCCATCGACGAACAGCATCGCGGGGTGGCCGGCGGCGTCCATCGCGATGCGGATCGCGCCGATATCCGACTTCACGCCGGTCGCCGTCTCGTTATGCGTGGCCAGCACCGCCTTGATCTCGTGGTTCGTGTCCCGCTCGAGGATCTCGCCATAGCGCTTGGCGGAAATCCCTTCACCCCACGGCGTTTCGACGATGGTCAGGTCAAGCCCGTGTCGCAGGCACATGTCGATCCAGCGGTGGCTGAACATCCCGTTGCGCGCCACCAGCACCTTGTCGCCCGGCGACAGCGTGTTGGTCAGCGCCGTTTCCCAGCCACCGGTGCCGGTCGACGGAAAGATGAACACTTCCGCGCTGGTCGATTTCAGGACCTTCTGAACGCCCGCCCGCGCGGGATGCAGGATGTCCCCGAACAGTGCCGAGCGGTGGTCGATCGTCGGCATGTCGCAGGCCTTGCGCAGGCTTTCGGGGATGTTGGTCGGGCCGGGAATGAACACCGGATTCTGAAAACTCATGGATATCTCCTCCAAAACTCGCCCCTTGTTTACAGCTCGCACGCCCACTTGAAAATTTTTTTGAAATCGTTTTTCATTTTTGAATGGAGTTAATTTTTCCTGCCTTGTCAGGCGCTTATATTTTTCATATTGTGAAGTAATATTTCAAAAAGTTTCGAGGCCCATCATGACGACCCCGAACCCCGCTTCCCGACGCGCCCGTGGCCGCCCCCGCGGCTGGGACGACAAGACCGACCAGAACACCATAAAGTCGCTCGACCGCGCGATGGAGGTTCTCGATTACGTCAGCCAGCATCAGGGCAAGGCGCTGTCCGAGCTTGCCACCGAGATGGACCAGTCGCCGGCCACGCTTTACCGCGTGCTGGTGACGCTGGAGACGCGCGGTCTGGTGGAGTTCGACCCCGAGGAACAGGCCTGGCATATCGGGTCGCAGGCCTTCATCATCGGGGCGCGTTTCCTGCGCCGTACCACGCTGGTCGAACGTGCCCGCCCCGTGCTGCGCCGCCTGATGGAAGTGACCGGCGAAACCGCAAACCTGGGCGTCGAGACGTCCGGACAGGTCCTTTTCGTCAGCCAGGTCGAGACCCATGCCAGCATCCGCGCCTTCTTTCCCCCCGGCACGCTCTCGCAGATGCACGCCTCGGGCATCGGCAAGGCGCTGATGGCCGAAATGGACGACGCGCGTCTGACCCGCCTGCTGAACAATCAGCCCCTTACCGCCTATACCGAGCATTCCATCACCGACGCGGACAAACTGCGCAGCGAACTCGCGCTCACCCGGTCGCGCGGCTATGCCATCGACGGCGAGGAAAAGAACATCGGGATGCGCTGCATCGCCGCCCCGGTTTTTGATTTCAACAACGAGCCCGTCGCGGGCCTTTCCGTTTCCGGCCCCACCAGCCGCGTGGGCACCGGCGATATCGACCGGCTCAGCGCCGCGGTGATGCAGGCCGCGACCGACCTGACCAAGGCGATCGGCGGCGTCGCCCGCCACGACCCCGGCGCCTGACCCGTGGATTGCGCCAGGAGTGTCTGGCGGCACCGATAACCGGATGAGGTGAGCACCGCAGGAAGAGCACCGCCGACGCCGGCAGGGTGCGCGGGGAGCTGCGCGGGATAACAAATGTTGCGGGAACCTTGGGGCGCGCCCGCTGCTTCCTGTCACAGCGCTGCCCCCGACGGCGGCCCGCCTCAGAAGGAACCAGACCATGTCACGAGCCGATGGGCGAAGCGCCTTTCTCGGACTGATGGCGCTTGCCATATTGCTGCCGACACTGGCTGTTTCCGTGGTCGCGCTGGCCGTGCTGGTCCAGGCCATTCTCGGCGCGCTCAACCTTCATGCCGGGCTGGGCCTGAAGCGCCGACTGGCCGATGCGGCGTCGCGGCCGGTGAGGGCGGGGCGGCTGCACTTTTCCGTGCACCTGGCGACTCATGACGAACCTCCCGCCCTTGTTGCACGCACATTGCGTGCCTTCGCATCACAGGTTGGGGCACCGGAGTTCGAGGTCATCGTGCTGGACAACAATACCGCCGATCCGGCGCTCTGGCGCCCGATCGAGACGCTGTGCGAGGAACTTGGGCCCGCGTTCCGCTTCTACCATGAAGAGGGCGTCACAGGCGCCAAGGCGGGTGCGCTCAATATCGCGCTTGCGCGGACGGATCCCGCGGCGACGCATGTCGTCATCGTCGATGCGGATTACGAGGTCACGCCGGATTTCCTTGCCATCGCGGTCGAGGAGCTGCAGCGCGGCGGTGACGACTTCATCCAGTTCCCCCAAGCCTATCGCGGCGATGAAGGTGCCGCGCAAGGCCTTTCGCTCGAACTGGCGGACTACTTCCTGCGCCACGCGCGGCATGCGGACGTGGCGGGGGCGATGCTGTTGACCGGGACGCTCAGCGTGATCCGCCGGGAAGCATTCGAAACCGCCGGGGGCTGGAGCGGCCAGACCATCACCGAGGATGCGGAGCTTGGCCTGCGCCTGCACCGCCTGGGCTATCGCGGGCGGTTCGTGGACCGGATCGTCGGACGCGGCCTGCTGCCTCTCGATCTTGGCGGTCTCAGCTTGCAGCGGTATCGCTGGGCGGCGGGCAACATGGACACGGCCCGCGGCGGTCTGGGTGGCCTGCCGGCGCGCACGGCGCTGAAGATATTCGCGCAGCTTACCGCCTGGGCGAACCTTGCGCTGCCCTGCGCCGCCGGGCTGATCGGCGGCGGGGTCGCTCTTGCCCTCGGCCACCAGCCTGACGCGAGCCGCCTTCTGGTGAGCCTGTCAGGGATCGGACTGGCACTGGTCTACCTGTCGGTCTGCCTGCCCATGATCATCGGCATGGTCGTGCGCGCGCGCCCGCCATTGGGGGCCTGTCTTGCCGCGCTGGCCTCACGGATCGCGATGATCCTGCCGTCGGCGCTGGGGACGGTGGATGCCCTCATGGGCCGGTCAGGCGGTTTCCAGCGCACCGCGAAGGACGTGACCCAGGCCACCGATGCCGTCGGGCCGATGCTGCCAGCGCTTGTCTTCTGCGGGGTTGCCCTGCTGGCCGTCCCGCAACTGCCCTCCGCTGCCGCCCTTGGGGCCGTGCTTGTGGCGCTGCCCTATCCGCTGGCGCTTGCCACGCGTCGCCGTCTGGTGGCGTACCGCACCGCCCTTCACCCTGCCTGAGGAGAGACACCGATGACCCCCAGCGTCACGATCATCATCCCGACCTACAATCGCGCCCCAGTGCTGCCGCAGGCCATCGAGGCGGCGCTGGGGCAGTCGCATGCCCAGACCACGGTGATGGTCGTCGATGACGGATCGCAAGACGAGACCGGGGCGATCCTGAGCCGATACGCCGATCACCCGCGTTTCGTCGGCGTCAGCCTTGCCGGCAATGTCGGGACCGCGCAGGCGAAGAACGTGGGCATCGCGCTGAGCACGACTGACGCCATCACCTTCCACGATTCCGACGACCTGCCGCACCGCGACAAGGTCATGCGGCAGGCGCGCGTGCTGGGGAACGAAACCATCGAGGCGCCACCCTGCCTTAATTGGCGCCTGTCGGGGCGAGAGCCTGAAACGTGCATCCAGGTGGGGGGCGTGCTGACCCATCATGAACTGATCCTGCCGGATGGCGAGCGGGTCGAGATCCGCCGCAGCCTCAGCCTGGTCGACGACTTCTTTCCGAACCTGCAGATGGCCGCCGGGGTGCCGGGGGACTGGACACATGTGAATTCCGGCCTGTTCCACCGGTCGGTGTTCGACCGGCTGGGCGGCTTCCTGGACTGTATCGAGGAGGACCGGGAATTCCGCAACCGGCTGATCATGGCGGGTGAGGTGCTCTGGGTCATTCCCGAGATACTGCTGACCAAGATCGAGTCACCGGACGGTTTGACCCAGGCGGGTGCGACGGATTACGACAGCCCGCGGCGCATCGCGGACCGCCAGCGCGTGTGGGATGCGGTGGGCCGCTGGTTCGCAACGCGCGAGGTCGATCCGGTTCCGATCGATCTGTCCGGCGTAACGATACGGTCCTGCACCAGGCCGGATCTCTGCGACCGCCAATCGCTTGCCCGGGTGACGGTGCTTCGGGACCGGGTGGCATGAGCGGCGGCATCACCTTTGTCGACACGCTCGCGCCGCGCGCCTACAGCGGGTCACGGGGGCAATTGAGCAGGCTTGGCGGCACCGAGGCGACAGTGGTGCGCATCGCACAAAGCCTGGCCCCCCGGATCCGCATCACCGTCCGCCAATCCGCGCGGCAGGGGCCTGACGCCCTGTCCGGCGGGGTCCGGTATGGCCGGTTCGACATCGGTCGCCCGCTGCCCGAAGCGCCGCGCGTGATCGTCGTGGTCAACTCGTGGAAGATTGCCCCCAAGATGGCGCGCATGCATCCCGACGCGCGTGTCATCGTCTGGCAGCATGTCTTTCCCGGCCGTCACAACCGGGCGCTGGCCCCGGCCTTGCGCGCATCCGGGGTGGAGGTGATATGCGTCTCGGCCGCCCATGCCCAATGGTTGCGCCGGTTCCTTGGGACAGGTGCGCCGTCGATCGGCCATATACACAACCCGATCGACGACGATCTTGTCCCCGACGACACGCCCCGCGACCGCGACCTGATGCTGTTCGCCTCGTCGCCCCACAAGGGTCTTGGCCAGGTGTTCCGCCGGTTCGAGACACTGAAGCAACGTGTCCCGTCGCTGCGACTCGTGGTGGCCGATCCCGGCTACCTTGCCTGGCCGACCGGCCCGGTCCCGGCCGGGGTGATCCCGATTGGCAGGCTCGAAAAGCCCAGGCTGATCGGCTGGATGCGCCGGTCGCTGTGCCTGTTCTATCCGCAGGACCAATTTGCCGAGACCTTCGGGCTGGTCATTGCAGAGGCCAATGCCGTCGGCTGTCCGGCGCTTCTGCAGCGCGGCCTGGGCGCGAATGACGAGGTGGCCTCGGACCCCGGACAATGCATCGACAGCGGCGACCCCGACGCCGTCGCCGCCCGGATCGTCGACTGGCGCAGCGCCGTCGGGCGGCGCCCCCTTGCCACTGCACGGGCCGAATTCCGGTTGTCCCGGGTGGCCGACCATTGGGCAGCGCTGCTGAACGCCGACGTGGCGGACCGGCCCCGGCTTCACGCAATGCAGGACTGAACAGGAAAGGACTTCCCATGAAAGACGACAGTGATATCCGCAAAGGCAACGGCGGCGAGACCCATCAGGTCGCCGGTGACAGCCACGAGACCATGACGACGCAGGTCGGCCTGCCGATCTCGGACGACCAGAACACGCTCAAGGTCGGGCAGCGCGGACCGCACCTGATCGAAGACCAGGTCTTCCGCGAGAAGATCTTTCATTTCGACCACGAGCGCATTCCGGAGCGGGTCGTCCACGCCCGGGGCTATGGCGCCCACGGCACCTTCGAATTGACCGAGGACCTTTCGGACCTCACCCGCGCCAGGGTGCTTACCGAGGTGGGCGAGAAGACGGAGGTCTTCGTGCGGTTTTCCACCGTCGCCGGCAACAAGGGGTCGCCCGACCTTGCCCGTGACGTGCGCGGCTTTGCGGTGAAGTTCTATACCAAGGAGGGCAACTGGGACCTCGTCGGCAACAACATCCCCGTGTTCTTCATCCAGGACGCGATGAAGTTTCCGGACCTGATCCATGCCGCCAAGCAGGAGCCCGACCGCGGCTTTCCCCAAGCGCAGACGGCGCATGACAATTTCTGGGACTTCATTTCGCTGATGCCGGAAGCCATGCACATGGCGCTTTGGATCATGTCCGACCGGACCATCCCGCGTTCCTTCCGCTTCATGGAAGGTTTCGGTGTGCATACCTTCCGGCTGGTCAACGCCGAGGGCATGGCGCGTTTCGTCAAGTTCCACTGGAAGCCGCGGCTGGGCCTGCAATCCGTTCTCTGGGACGAGGCGGTCAAGATAAACGGCGCAGACCCGGACTTTCACCGCCGCGACCTTTGGGATGCGATCCAGCAGGGCGATTACCCCCAGTGGGATCTGGGGCTTCAGGTCTTTGACGAGGATTTCGCCGACAGCTTCGATTTCGACGTGCTGGACGCCACCAAGCTGATCCCGGAGGAATTGGTCCCTGTGCGGCGCGTCGGCACGCTGACGCTGAACCGCATGGTCGACAACTTCTTTGCCGAGACCGAGCAGGTTGCCTTTCAGACCGGCAACATCGTGCCCGGCATCGACCATTCCAACGACCCGCTGCTGCAGGGGCGGAACTTCTCCTACCTCGACACGCAGCTCAAGCGGCTTGGCGGGCCGAACTTCAACCACATTCCGGTCAACGCGCCGAAATGCCCGTTTGCCCACCTGCAACAGGACGGCCACATGGCGATGCACAATCCCAAGGGCAGGGTGAACTACGAGCCGAACAGCCTTGGCGAGGGCCCGCGCGAGGATCCCGACCGGGGGTTCACCTCTTACCCCGCCGAGGAGGCGGGGCCGAAGCAACGCGTGCGGTCCGAGACGTTTGCCGACCATTACAGTCAGGCGCGCCAGTTCTACCTCAGCCAGACGGATGTCGAGAAGAACCACATCGCCGACGCCTTCGTCTTCGAGCTTTCGAAGGTCGGGAATGTGTCGATCCGCCAGCGCATGGTCGGCCACCTGATGGTCGTCGACGACGATCTGGCCAAGACGGTCGCCGATGGGCTGGGCCTTGCCGATATGCCGGCGCCCGCCGAGCCCGCGCGCAAGGTGGTCGAGACCGAGCCGTCGCCCGCGCTCAGCATCCTTGCCAACCCGCCCGGGAGCTTTGCCGGTCGCAAGCTGGGCGTCCTTCTGACCGATGGTATCGACGGCGGGGCCTTTGACGCGCTGAAAAAGGCCGCCGAAGCGGAAGGCGCGCAGGTCACGGTGGTGGCCGAGAAGGTCGGCGGCGTGACCACCGCGCGCGGCAAGACCATCGAGGCGGACGAAAAGCTGGATGGCGCGCCGTCTGTCCTGTTCGACGCGGTGGCGATCCTCGCGTCCGAGGATGGCGCGGCCAGGCTGGCGGGCCTGCACGGCGCACGCGCATTCCTGGCGGACGCCTTTGCGCACCAGAAGTTCATCGCCCTGACGGCAGAGGCGAAATCCGCCCTCTGGTCGGCCGCGGTGCCGGAGGAGGCCGATGCGGGCGTCTTCGTCCTCGACGGCGGGCCCGAGGACTTCATCGCCGCCTGCAAGGACCTGCGGTTCTGGGAGCGGTCGGCGTGAGCCGCCGGCCTCTTGCCGCGCGCAGCCTTGCGTTCGGCCCGCAGACCCGTTGGCCTGCGGCGATCACGGTCCCGGCTCGGAACGAGGCGGAGCGGATCGTGCCCTGCCTTGAGGCCGCGCGCGTGGCCTTGCAGGGTCGCGGTGGGGTCGTGGTGGTCGTCAACGGCTCGGACGACGTGACCTTTCCCCGCGCCCATGACTGGTTCACGGCCACGGGCACGGCGGGGCTGCTGATGGAACTGGCCGAGACCCCGCCGGGGGGTGTCGGGGCAGTGCGGCGGCAGGCCGTCGCCGCCGCGGCCCCCCGGCTGGCCCGCCACGGCGTGGTGCTTACCACCGATGCCGACAGCCGGGTGTTTCCCGACTGGCTGGACGCCAACCTCTCGGAGCTGACGCAGGCCGACCTGATCTGCGGCTCCGTCTTCCCGGATGCCGACGAGTTCGCGCAATTGCCCCGGATCATCTCGCAGCGGGGCGCCGCCGAGGGCGAGTATGTCGCACTGACCCTCGCGTTGCGTGCGTTGATCGACCCTCTGGCGCACGACCCCGCCCCGTGCGGGCTGGGTGCCGCGGGCGCCAGCCTTGCGTTCCGGATGCCGCTTTATACCGATACCGGCGGGATCCCGGCGCTGCCGGGCAACGAGGACCGCGCCTTTGCCGCGATCGCGGAGGACCGTGGCTGGCGGGTGCGGCACAGCGAGAAGGTCCGCGTCTTTACCTCATGTCGACTGGACGGGCGTGCGCCGGGTGGCATGGCCGAGGCGCTGGCGCGGCGCATTTCCGACCCCGATCCTCCGGTGGACAGCGCGCTCGAACCTGCCGACCGGACGGTGCAGCGTTTGCGCCTGCGACAGGCGCGGCGTGTCGGCGTGGTCCAGTTTGGTGCGGCATCGTTGCAGGTGGCACGTATCGACAGGCAATTGGCCGGATTGGACCGCATCCGGATGCGACTGTCGGATGTCGAGCGCGAATTGCCCCTTCTGGCCGCGGCGGTCTGCGCAGAGCAGGCGGACACGGAAAGGCTGACGGCATGAGGAAAGCCCCCGCAACAGCAATGCTGCCGCTGACCGAAGCCGACGCCCTGAAGGCCGTCGCGGATGTTGCGGTGAAGGCCGATGCGGGCCTTTGCGACCTGTCGGGCGACATGCGCCGCCTGGCGTCATCCGGCATCCTGGCCCGGCTCTGCATATTTGAGGGAGATCCAGAGGAAACACGCGAGCAGGCCACCTTGCTGCGCCGGATTGGCCGCGCCAGCCTGTCGGTTGGACGCCTGTCCGAAGGGCATATGAATGCCCTCAGGCTGGTCAGCCTCTACGGCACGCCCGAGCAGGTG
The DNA here is from genome assembly GCA_046290265.1 of Roseovarius sp. Lineage (GTDB taxonomy): Bacteria > Pseudomonadota > Alphaproteobacteria > Rhodobacterales > Rhodobacteraceae > Roseovarius. Next base: position 73,315 of record JBKAGF010000001.1, read on the forward strand.
CGGCGCCACGCCAGTCTTGCACGGAACGGGGCGATCTATGGCGTATGGGGTGCCGACGCCGACCCGCCGGTGAGGGTCATGTCGGAACTCGACGGGCGGCTTCGCATGGCCGGGGGGAAGCGCTTTGCCTCGGGTCTGGGGACGGTCAGCCATGCCGTTGTGACGGCCAAGCATGTCGATGGCCTGCGCCTTGCCATCGCGGAGGCCCGGGACCCCGGACGCGCGGATGCCGCCGCGTGGGACACCTCCGGCATGCGGGCGACGGCCTCGGGCAGTTACGATTTCAACGGTGTCACGGCAGAGGCCCTCGGGGCGGCGGATGACTACCTGCGCGAGCCGCATTTCCAGGGCGGGGTCTGGCGCTATGCCGCCGTGCAGACCGGCGGGCTGGAGGCCCTGGCCGAGGAGGTTCGTCGCGCCGTCGGCGGGGCGGACGCGCCGGGCGAGGCTCAACTGCATCGGCTGGCCCGGATTGCCAGCCTGGCCCATCGTGCCCGGCTGATCGTCGAGGATGCCGCTGTCCGGGTCGAGGCGCCCGGCGCGGGGCCGGAGGCCGTCGCGCTGAGCCTCGCGGCGCGAGAGGAGGTCGAGGAGGCCTGTCTGGATGGTATCGCGCTGGCTGACCGCGCCCTCGGCACCCGGTCTTTCGTCAAAGGTCAGCGGGCGGAGCTGGTCCGCCGCGACCTCGGGTTCTTCCTTCGGCAGGCGGACCTTGACGGAAAGCTGCGGCAGGTCGGCGCGGCGCTGTGCGCAGCCCAGGCCCCGATCGGAGAGGTCTGGGAAGGATGATGACCTTCACGGGGATTGTCGCACAGGCCGAAAACGCGCCCCATGTCCAGCTGGCGGATCTGACCGGACCCGGTGACGTGCTGGTCCTGGCACCCCACCCCGATGATGAAACGCTCGCGATGGGAGGGGCCATCGCGGCGGCCTCTGCTGCCGGCCACCGCGTTCACGTAGCGGTCGTTACAGACGGAGCATTGTCGCACCCCAAGTCGAAGGCCTATCCCGCCGCCGCACTGGCAGCCTTGCGCAAGGCGGAGGTCGAGGCGGCGGTCCGCATCCTTACCGGCGGGCGCGAGACGCCGATCTGGCTGGGTTATCCCGATCAGGGCATGCGGGATGATCCCGTGTTGTTTTCCGAAGTCGAGGCGCGGCTGTCTTGCCGTCTTGAGAGCGTCACGGCAATCTGGACCACGTGGAACGGCGATCCGCACAGCGACCACCAGCACGTGTGGCGGCTTGCCCGGTGGATGGCGGACCGACTGGACTGCGCGATGTTCGCCTGCCCGGTCTGGGGCAGGGTGCAGCCTGTCGTGGCCGGGGCGTCCAGCATTGGCCTCCGGCGTTTTCAAACGACAGCGTTCCACGATCTCAAGGCGCGCGCCGTGGCCGCCCATGTGTCCCAGATGACCGGGCTTATCGACGACGACCCGGATGGTTTTCGGATGCCGCAGGACCTCGCCACGCATTTTGTCGTGGCCGATGAAATCTTCATCCCCGCATGAGCCGCGACGCCGCCTTCTTCGACCGTCTCTATCGCGAGACAGCCGACCCCTGGGGCTATGAGACCAGCCCCTACGAGGCAGAGAAATACGCCCGCTGCCTCGCCCTGTTGCCGCCGCGCCGGTATGCCCGCGCCCTGGAAGTCGGCTGCTCGATCGGGGTGATGAGTGAAGCGATCGCGCGCCGCTGCGACAGCCTTGTCGGGATCGATTTCGCACCCACGGCCATCGAAAAGGCCCGCGCAAGGCGTATCCCGGGCGCCCGGTTCGAGGTGGCTGCAGTGCCCGAGGGCTGGCCGGAGGGGCATTGGGACCTGATCGTCCTGTCGGAAGTTCTGTACTATCTTCCCGCCGCCGGGCTGGACGAGGTCCTTTGCCGGGTTGTCGACAGCCTCGCGCCCGATGGCGTGTGCCTTGTCGCGGGCTACCTCGGCCCGACGGAAACGATGCTGAGCGCGCGGGAGGTCGAAACACGTCTGCTGGCCGCGCTTTCGGCCGACCGGCCGGATCATGACATCCGCCGCGATGCAGGGAACCGCTGGATCGCGGCGGCCTTCGTCTGCAACGCCGCTCAATCTTCGGGTGAATAGAGGTAGGATGGATCGAAATGCGCCAGGTGATGCAGGAGCGCCCTGTCGTGGACCTAATATCCGCCGGCATGTGCAGCTGATCTCGCGGAGCTCCCCTGCAGACGCGACTGACGGACCGGGGAGAGACCGGCGATTTCGGCCAGATCGGTCTGCAGAAGGGGCAGGGGAAGGCGGTCGCCGGTGATCTGCCCCGCTTGCTGGAGCCTCAGGTCCATCTCGCTCACGAAATCGGCCACTGACGCCAACGCGCGCAACCGGCTTGAACGGAAGACCCAGTGCCGGTGGATCGAGGCATCGATCATGGTCAACCCCCACAGTTGCCGCGCATAGCTGGAGGACCGATCAATGATCTGGTCCAGCGCCGCGTGGGGGAAGATCGCAAGCCGCGCGTCGGTCAAGGCACCGATATCGTGGTCCAGATGTTTCAGCGGCAGGGCGTGCAGGTCGACGAAATCGCCCGGCACGTTGATGGAGACGATCGCGCTTTGCGGCTCGCCCCTTTGCGAGCCCCGGATATAGCGCGCCACCAGCCCGTCCAGCAGCAGCGCACTGACGTCGAGCCTGTCGCCCGCCCTGGACAGCATTTCGCGGGAGTCGAGCAGCCGGATCCCGGAACAGGCGGCGCGCAGCAATTGCCAGAGTTCCGGCTCCAGCCGGCGCACGACGCCGAGTCGGTCCTGTTCCTTCAAAGCGTCTTCACCGGTCTTTGAGACTGTCGTCGAAATCGAACGTTCCGGCCTGCCAAACAATTCGCCTTTCATCCCTCTTCCTCCTGCGCGGCGGTCGTTCAATCAAGGAACCGGCGGTGCCGGACCTTGGGTGATATATTGCAGTTTGAACGCGCGGGCGCACACACTGTTCCCTCGCCGTTCGGCGACCCGGTGAAAGGAGGATGACACGGGACCCGACCGGTTCGGGAAGATCTGCTGCGTGATCGTTCGAGGTCCGCATTGGAAACCCTGCGCGCCACCCGGCGCCGGGAGAGCCTGACCAGGGGTCAGAGCTGAATATATGCTAAAGTATGTATTTACGTTTTCTTCGACGACCACCGGCCAGGCGCGGCATTTGGGGAACGAAGCTGGCGCCCAGGTTGCAAGGGGCGGGTCTTAGGTTCTGTCCCCGGGCCGGTTATGGGGCGTTTCAGAGCCTGGTGAGGCCATAATTTACCTAACGTATGTATCAAATATACTAATTTATGCTTTTCCCTGCCGAAATTCGCTATATACTGCCAAGTGGTGTAGTGTGTAGTGTTTCTATCTGCTTTTGGATAATGTTCCTGTCGGACCTGCAGGCGAAGGCCTGAAGGTGGCGCAGGTTCACTTGGAGGCTTGAGGGCGTGGTGGCGAAGAAGGGTGAGCGCGATTCGGTGGAACACACCAGCGAGAACGGTACGCCGTCTTTCTCGGTGGGTGTGCCCGAAACCGATCGGCCAGGGCCTCGGGCCGGCCTGAACGGGGCGGCGGCGAGCGCCATTGGCATGGGGCTGGTCCTGCAGAGCGGGCGCGCCGAGGCGCGTGCCACCGAGAGTGGCGATGCCGTGGTCCAGGACGAGGCGGTCCGCACCGAGGAACGTCAGACCGTCACGGTCGAGGAGACCGACGCGGTGCCCGAAACGCCCGATGTGCAGGTGATGGCCCAGGCGTCCTCGGGAGAGATCGTCGGGGAGGAGACGGAGCCGCCGGTTGAGGTTGCGGAACTTCCGCCGGCCGGGCCTGTCGCGGCTTCGGGCGGCACCGCGGAGATCGAGGATGCCGGTGCGGCAGCCGCGTCTGCGGCCGCGATGCTGGCAGAGGGCGACGAGGAGAATATCGTCCTTGCGCGCGCCCAGGCTCCGACCGAAGCGCCGGAGGTCTATGTCGAGATCGAGCCCGAGGATAGCGAGGACGGCCTGTTGGGATCGGTCCTCGATCCGGTCCTGGACCCTTTGCTGGGCGAAGATGGCGTTGTCGACAACCTGTTGGGCGCGATTGCCGGTGAAGGCGGCGTCCTGGACAGTCTTTTGGGCGAGGACGGTCTTCTCGACAATGTGATCGATACCATCGTCGGCGAGGATGGTCTGCTGGACCTCGATTTGGTCGATGACTTGCTGGGCGAAGACGGTTTTCTTGGCGGCACGATCGATGTCGTGCTGGGCGACGAAGGGCTGGTCGCGGATATCCTTGGCGAAGACGGGGTCGTGGACAATCTGCTGGATCCGCTGGTCGGTGACGAGGGAGTGCTGGACGGCATCCTGAGCCCGGTGCTCGGCGGTGGTGCGGTCGATGACCTGCTGGGCGAGGACGGTGTCGTGCCGGGCCTCGTCGACGACCTGATCGGTGACGATGGCCTCGTGGACGAGATCGTCGGAGACATTCCCGTGGTCGGCGACTTGCTTGGGTCAGACGGATTGCTCGGGTCGGTGATCGGAGAAGACAGCGCGCTGGGCGGGCTGCTGGGGCTGGGCGGTGGCGGCGGCGATCAGTCGTCCGGCGACGGCTCTGGCTCGGACGGTTTGCTGGGCAGTGTGCTTGGCGACGATGGCTTGCTTGGCGGCGTACTTGGCGACGACGGACTGCTGGGCGGCGTGCTGGGATCGGGCGGTGACGCTGACGGGTCCGGCGACGGCTCTGGTTCCGACGGCTTGCTGGGCGGTGTGCTTGGCGATGATGGCGTGCTGGGCGGTGTGCTGGGATCGGGCGGTGACGATGCGGGTCCCGGCATGCTCTGGTCCGATGGTTTGCTCGGCGCGCTGCACGACGGGCTGCTGGGCGTGTGGGGATCGGGCGGTGACGCTGACGCTGGCGATGGCTCTGCTCCGAGGGCGTGCTGGGCGGCGTGCTTGGTGACGACGGGCTGCTGGGCGGTGTGCTGGGATCGGGCGGTGACGCTGACGGGTCCGGCGATGGCTCTGGCTCCGATGGCTTGCTTGGCGGTGTGCTTGGCGATGACGGCCTGCTGAATGGTGTGCTGGGATCGGGCGGTGACGATGACGGGTCCGGCGACGGTTCGGGTTCAGATGGTTTGCTGGGCGGTGTGCTTGGCGACGACGGCCTGCTGGGCGGTGCGCTGGGATCGGACGGTGACGCTGACGGGTCCGGCGACGGCTCTGATTCCGACGGCTTGCTTGGCGGCGTGCTTGGCGACGACGGCTTGCGGGCGGCTTGCTGGGCGCCGGCGGCGGCAATGACGGGGATACGTCCGATGGCCAGTTGGCCGACGGGTCGGATACGGATGGCGAGGACAGCGGACAAGACGACTCCGAGGATGATGCCGTGTCGGCGGCAGATGGTGGCGACGATGATGCCGCGCCTTCGGATGAGGGTGAGTCCGGAACAGGCGCCAGTGGCCTGCTGGGGCCGCTGACCGGGAGCGGAGGGCTGCTTGGCGGCATTTCCGGCTTGGTGGCTGACAATGGACCGGACGGCAGTGACACAGATAACGGCGACGATGATATCGTCGATGACGGTGGGGATGATGTTGTCGCGTCCGATGCCGTTCAGGACGGCAGTGCGGACGACGCCTCGTCAGGGGATGGCGCGCCGGGTGCGAGCGCGGGTTCGACCGATCCTCAGCCCGACCCGGACACGGTTTCTGACGCTGGCGCGCCGCAGGACATTGCGGACGAGCCGGGCGATGACGGCTTTCTCGACAGCCTTGTCGGGGCGGGCGACGACCTGATCGCGGACCTGCCCGATAACCTGACGCAGATTGGCGGGACCATTTCGCTCGACGGGATGGATGATGTGTTGACCGGGCTCCTCGGGGATGACGACACGTTCGGCGTCGAGGTGCCCGACAGCGAGATCGACGGTTTCGACGATCTCTTCGCTGGGCTTGTCGGTGACAGCAGCCTGACCGGAACGCTGGTCGGGAAGGGCGGTGACCTGCTGGCCGACGGCGAGGTCGATGAACTTCTGAGCGAGATCCTCGGACCTTCGAGCGCGGATGTCACTGGCGGGGACGGCGACGTGATCGGAGCCCTGCTGGGCGATGCGGACGCCGATGGCGCGGATACTCAGGTTGGCGGTCTGCTGGCCGATATCGGCGGGCTGTTTGGCGACGCTGCAGGTGGAATGGATGCGGACAATACGCTTCTGGACGACCTGTTCTCGCCGCAGGACGATAATATCTAATAAATACAACCCACGTGTTGCAATCTATCGAGACTTGATAGCATGGTACGCTACATCCAATTTGTTGGAATTCGTTAACAAATAGTGCTTTCGACTGTAAGAGATCTTTTATTTTTGGTTGAATCGTGTAACTTACCGCAGTGTGGGGTTGAATATTTGGGAGGTGCCGCCCTTGTGGAGGGGCGCGCCGGTGGTCTCATGGGGTGAGCATGCAGCGTGCGCTGTCATTTTTTAGGGGGGGCGTTTTTGCAAGCAATGACCGTGGCCGTTCCGTGGCGGCGGCCTTCGATGCATTGATCCGGCCCGTTGCGGCCATTGCCCTGTCTTTTCTTTTCTTTCTTTCCATTGCCGGCCCCGTGCGGGCGCAGATGTCGCTGCAGGAGGCGGTTCTTCTGGCCGCGCAGACGGATCCGGGCGTCGAGGCGTTGCGCCAGGAAGTTGCCATAAAGAGCGTGGATATCGACGCTGCGCGCGACGCGTATTTTCCCGCGATCAGCCTGTCCGGTGAAACCAGTACGACCGCCAGCGACGGGCCCGGCCTGGTGCTGAGCGTCACGCAGCTGCTTTTCGACTGGGGCAAGACGAAGGCGGAGATCGAGCAGGCCTCGCAGGTGCGGGTGCAGGCGATGGCGGACCTGAAGATGGCGGTCGAGGACCTGTCCTTCGAGATCGCGGGCTTTTTTCTGGATGTCGAGGTGCTGGATCGCAAGATTGCCTATACCCGACAATACATGAGTTTTTCCCGCCGCCTGGCGGGGCAGGCGCAGGACCGTGCCAGAGGCGGTGTCGGTGACAACAGCGAGGTCGCGCGCGCCCGGCTGGAGATCGCGCGGGCCGAAGAACAGATGTCGCAGCTGATGGCGAACCGGCAGATTGCGCTGGCGCAGCTGGAATACCTGGTCGGCCATCCGCTGGGCGATGTGCGCAGGCCGCCCGCGATCGGCTTTGCGCAGCATTACGGGTCCGTCGAAAAGATCCGCGCCGCCATCCGGATTGCGCCGGAATACGCCGCCGCCCGGGCCGAGGTGGCCGAGGCCGAGGCGGGGATCGACACCGCGAAGGCCAGGCGGTTTCCGACCATCAATCTTCAGGCGCAAGGACGCGCCGACCTGAACGGCGGAGACACGCAGACCGCGCTGGGGATCTCGGCCGGGGTCGATCTGAATTCGCGCGGTTTCGGTCAGCGGCAGATCCAGAGTGCGCGGCTGGAGCTGGAAGGCGCGAAGGCGTCGATGCGCGGGGTGGAGCGCGCGTTGCTGAACACCACGACGACCGCGCTTGAACGGTTGCAGCTGTTGCGGACGAGCGAACGCTCGAAGGCGGCCCAGCTGGTGGAATCGGAAAAGGTTCTGGCTTCGTACGAAGAGCAGTTCATCGCGGGACAGCGGGAGATCCTGGACCTGCTGACCACGGGGCGTGACCTTTACGACGCGCAGATCGACGAGATCGATACCTATGACGAGAGAAAGAGGACCGAGTACGAGGCCGCAAAGGACCTTGGGGTCCTTGGCACGATGCTGTCGGCGGACACGGTTGGAAGATGAAGGCTTGAAGTGACAGGGAAAACGCGATGACTGACGCGGAAATGCACGATCCGCTTGTGCTGGGGCTGCTGCAACTTTGCAGGATCCAGGGCGTCACCACGTCTTCGGCGCAACTGACCGAGGGGCTTCCGCGGCAGGCGGGCAGCCAATTGTCCGCGGACCTTGCCCCGCTGGCGCTGAGACGGGCAAACATGAGCTGCCGGACGACGCGCGAGCCGCTGCAGTCCCTGCCGGAGCATAGTTTTCCGGTCCTGGTGTTTCTCAAGGGCGGCCGCACGGTCATCGTGGAGGCCTACAGGGAAGGCAAGGCCAAGGTCATACTTCCGGAATCCGGCGGTGGCAGGGCCGTCTGGACGGCCGAGGAGCTGGACCGGCTGCGCGACGACAGGGTCCTGATCTCGAAACCCATCGACATCGTGTCGGGCCGCCTGGACGGCAAGAAAGAGGGGCGCGGGCACTGGCTGCTGGGCCCGGTCTGGGAGAACTTCAGGATCTATCGCGACGTGATGATCGCCTCGATGGCGGCCAATATCCTGGCGGTGGCCACGGCGCTTTTCTCGATGCAGGTATATGACCGCGTGGTGCCCAACAACGCGATGGATACGCTGTGGATCCTTGCGAGCGGTGTCGGGATCGCCATCGTTCTGGAGCTGATCCTGCGTCTGATGCGGTCATCGCTGGTAGATGTGTCGGGGCGGGACCTGGACCTGAGATTGTCGGCACAGCTGTTCGACAAGGTCGCCAACATGCGGCTGATCAACCAGCCGGCCTCGACCGGGGTGTTCGCCAACCAGGTGCGGGATTTCGGCACGGTGCGGGAGTTCTTCACCTCGAACACCGTCACGGCGATCTGCGACCTGCCGTTCGTGATCATCTTTCTTGGCGTCATCTGGTTCATCGGCGGTCCCATCGCGCTGGTGGTCCTTGCCGGCGTGATCCTGACCGTGCTGCCCGGGCTGCTGATGCAGAAGAAACTGGCCAACGCCTCGCGCGAGAACACGCGGGAGGCGGCGGCGCTGAACGGCCTTTTGCTGGAGACGATCACGAACCTGGAGACGGTCAAGGCGGCGCGGGCCGAGGGACGGCTGCAGCGGTCGCACGCGCAGCTGACGGCCACCATGGCCACGACGGCGGTCAAGACCCGCAACCTGACCGCGCTGATGACCCAGCTGGTCAGCACGGTGCAGCGGCTGGCCTATGCCGGCGTGGTGATCGTCGGGGTCTATCTGATCAGCGCCGGCGAACTGACCGTCGGCAGCCTGATTGCCTGCACGCTGTTGTCGACGCGCGCCATGTCCCCGATGGGGCAGGTGGCCGGATTGCTGGCGAAATGGCAGCAGGTGCGCGCGGCGATGGAAGGGCTGAACGAGATCATGAAGCTGCCCGTGGAGCGGCCGACGGACCGGCATTTCGTGCGCGCCACGGACATGAAGGGCGACTACCTTATTCAGGATGTGGTGTTCCGGCACGATCCGCAAGCACCGCCGGTTCTGGCCATTCCCGAACTGAGGATCGGCGCCGGAGAACGCATCGCGATGCTGGGCGGCAACGGGGCGGGCAAATCGACGCTGCTGCGGCTGCTGGCCGGGCTGACCGATCCGCAGGCGGGAAGTGTTTTGGTGGACAACCTTGCGCTGAGCCAGATCGACCCGATCGATCGCCGGCGCCAGATCGGTTACCTGCCGCAGAGCGTCGCCCTGTTCCAGGGGACGTTGCGGGAGAACCTGCTGCTGGACCACGGTCTGCATTCCGATGCCGAACTGCTGGAGGCGCTTGACGCGGTGGGGCTTGGTACCTTTGTCCGACAGCATGTGCGGGGTCTTGACTTGCAGATCCAGAGCAACGCGAATGTTTCGGGCGGGCAGCGGCAATCCATCGGACTGGCGCGGGTTCTGTTGCAGGATCCCAAGCTGGTCTTGCTGGACGAGCCGACCTCGGCCTTCGACCACGTGACCGAGGCGAAGGTCATTGCGCATCTGAAGGACTGGCTGAAAGGGCGGACGACGATCATCGCGACGCACAAGCGCGAGTTGCTTGGCCTGACGGAAAGGGCGCTTGTCCTGAAGGACGGCCGGGTCGCACGGGATGGCGACCTGCTGCAGATCCTGAATTCGGCCCGGGCAAACACGGTGCAGAAGAAACCGGTGCAGGCGGTCACATGAGCCATGCGGACCTGGATACGACAAGCCACATAGACGGCACCTATCGCCGCCAGACATTGCGGCGTGCGCGCTGGGTGATCCGCACGGTCGTACTGTCGCTGATCATCGCCGTGGCCTGGGCGGCGGTGGCCGAGATCAACGAGATCACGCGCGGCGATGGGCGCGTCGTGCCCCTGCGGCGGTTGCAGTCGATCCAGAGCCTTGAGGGCGGTATCCTGGCGGAACTGCATGTCAGCGAAGGCGACATGGTGGAGGAGGGGCAGCTGATCGCGCGGCTTGATCCGACGCGTTCGGAGACGGCCTTCAACTCGACCCAGGCCGAGATCACCGCGCTGACGGCGGAGGTCAAGCGGCTGGAATCGGAGGTTCTGGAAGTCCCGGAACTGGATTTCGGACCGAACCCGACCGAGACCGAGGCCACCGAATTGCGCCTGTTCGAAGCGCGGCGCAGGAAGCTGGATGCGTCGCTGGCGTCGCTGGAGGAAGAGCGGGAGACGGTCCAGAGCCAGATCGACATCACCAGCCCGCTGGCGGCCGGCGGCTCGGTCAGCCAGATCGACCTGTTGCAGCTGCGCCAGCAGAAGGCCGAACTGGACGGCAAGATCAACGAGGTGCGCAACGCCTATGTGCAGGAAGCCTACAAGGACCTTGCCACGCGGCGCGCCAAGCTGACGACCTTGCAGCAGGACCTGATCCAGAAGCGCGACGAGTTCCAGCGGACGGAAATCAAGTCGCCGGTGTCGGGGCGGGTGAACAACATCAAGATCACCACGCTGGGCGGCGTCGTGCAGCCGGGCGAGCCGATCATGGAAATCACCCCGACCGACGACCAGCTGCTGATCGAGACCAAGGTCAAGCCGCAGGACGTGGCCTTTGTCGCGCCGGGAATGCCGGCAAGCGTCAAGATCACCGCCTATGATTTCGCGACCTATGGTGACCTGCTTGGGGTGGTCGAGCAGATTTCCGAGGATACGGTCGAGGAAGAAACCGCGCAGGGGATGCAGGATTTCTACCGGGTGATGGTGCGGACCGAGAGCAGCTACCTGAAAGGGTTCGGCGAGGAATACGCCATCCGGCCCGGCATGGTCGCGCAGGTCGATATCGAAAGCGGGAAGCGTTCCATCCTGAGCTACCTGACACGGCCGCTGACTCGTGCAAGACTGAGATAGACGCCCAGGAGGGGGAGGCCGGAGCGTGCGGCAGGGGAGCCGCCGCGCGATGGCTTACTGGAAAGAAAGACGAATATGCTGCCGCCAGAAACCATTTCTTCCCGGCGACGTCCGGGGGCACGTCCATTTTTCACTGTTTTTTTCGCTCTTGCCGTATCGCTGACACAGGCGGCCTTTGCGCAATCGGTCCGGACGTTTGACACGGTCGAGGTGCGCGGTTCGGAATTCATACCCGAACAGGACATAAAGGATACCTGCGGCGCGGTGCCGAACGTGCCGTACCTGGAGCTGGAGTTGCGGGCGATCGAGGAATGCCTGATGTCGACGGGCGTGTTCGAGAGTGTCGCACTGATCCCCGAGGGCGATACGCTGGTGATCGAGGTCGAGGAAGTGAACACGCGGCCGGGGCGGATCGAGGGATCGATCGCCTATGCATCCGATGACGGGCTGATCGCCGGCCTTTTCTTCGAGCGGTACAACCTTTTCCCCGACACCTACGGATCTGCCCGCCTGGAAATCAATGAGGATGTCCGGCGCGTGCTGGGGCGGCTTTATCGTGCAGACGTCTTTGGCGACAGCATCGACCTTGGCTTCAAGGCGGGGTGGGAAGACACGTCCTATGACGACAACGCGTTTTCGCAGGAAACCTACCAGGCGGAAGCTTATCTTGCCTGGACGCCGAACGACACGACGCGGTTCGAGGCCGGGCTGGGATACCGCGATCACCGGCTTTATGACGTGGCGCCTGCGACCAGCGCGCTGTTGCTGAAAGAACGGACATCGGGCATCGAGGCGCCATACCTGCGGCTGGGATTGGAGCACAGCTCGCTGACCGCGGAAGAGACCGGCTGGTCTTCCATGGAGTACAGCGTGGGGGTGGATCACTATTTCTGGAACCTCGGCACCAGCGACCGGCTGTCGGATTTCAGGCTGGAAACGCGGTCCTACGTGCCGTTGTCATCGAAGATGCGTCTTGTCTTCGGCCTGGATGCGGGGAAGGTTTCGAGCCTGGGCAGCAATCCGACCCGGGCGATCGACCGGTTCGCCTCCGGCGCCAACGGGTTCCGCGGCTTTGCGCCCCGGGGGATCGGCCCGCGCGACCAGGGGGTCGCGCTGGGCGGGCAGAATTACCTGTTATCGACCATCGAGTTGCAGCGGGATCTTGAGGACGTGTTCGAGGCGCCGCTGGTCGGGGGGGTGTTCTGGCAGACCGGTGGGGTCTGGGATCTGGACGACACGCTGGGCGGTTCGATCGATGACAGTTTTCATCGACGCAGTTCCGTCGGGCTGTCGGTCTCGTTCGAAGTGGGCGAGACGCCGGTGTCGGTCTTCGTCGCCGTCCCGGTCGAGAAGGAGCCGGGCGACAAGGAGCAGTTGTTCGGTCTGAGCCTGACCACGAGGTTCTGATTTCGGGCCGGTCGCCGCGGCGGACCGACGCGGAAAATCACTTGTCCGGGGCAAGGCGCGGAACCGCGGCCTGGCGTGCGAATCGACCGGAGTTTCAAGACGTTGTCGGCGCATCCGCATGTAAAAGTGCGCCGCGGCGTCCCGTTGTCGATGCATGGTACCCGTTGGACGGCAGGTGACGTGCCTGGAGGCACGGCAGCAGGCAAGCCCTTTTATACAAGGGGTTTGGGCGCGGGAATGCGATCAGCACGGCAAGTGGTATAGACTAAAGTTCCGCATATTACAAATAGACTAGGCAAAAGTATGCTTATAGTATAAAAAGTATGTAATCCGAGGCGTCTGGAACGCTGCCGTTTTTACAAGGCGCCGGGACATATTTTTATCTGGTTCCGGTTTGATCCGAAGCCGAAAGGGATGTTGGTATCAGGATGAAATGGCTTCGATCCGCTCGGGCGAAATACGGGCCCTCTTCGGCGCCCAGTCTTGCCGATCGCATTTTTCACCGCACCGAGGACGAGATGGAGCGCGCGTGTTGCCTGCGCGCGGATGTCATCGGGCTGCTGCGGGTCAACCAGGATGCGGCCTTTTCTGCGTGTAGCGATCGAAACCACAGGCCGACATCGACACCCGTCGACTGGATTTCCCGGGTTGGTTCCGGAGCGATCAAGGACGTCGCGTGGAGTTCGTGACAGAGTATTTCAGAGGGGATGTTTCATGCGGCTGTACAATTTCGAAATGGAAACCGCGACACCCGTCGCCGGACGACCCCCGCAGGAGGAGCGGCGAGTCCTGGCCTTTCTCGACTGGGATCATCTGCCATACGAGCTGAGCCGGCCCGGGCAGGGATTTCGGATGTGGCTTTTGCGCGGGGAGGATTCGGGCCGCGCAATGAGCCTTTTGAGAAAGTGCCAGGCACCGCTGGACGTGTTGATCGTCGACGAGGATTTCTTCGGCTTCCCGGAGGATGCCGCCGACATCTGCCTGCAAATCCGTCGCATGTATCCGGAGATCCACATCGTCGGGATCGAAAGCGAGATGTCCGACAGCGTGCCGGTGCTGGTGTCGCTTGGGCTGTGCGACCGGACGTTGCCGGCGGCCCCGGATGCCGGGGCAATCGCCGGAGCGCTGCAGGCGCTGGACACGATCCGGCCGCTCGCGGCGGCCGACGGGCGTCAGATGTAGTTCATGTCCCGCGCCACGATGACGGCCTGGGTCCGGTTGCTGGCGCCCAGCTTGGTGCAGATCGACTTGACGTGCATCTTGACCGTCGCCTCCGCCAGCGACAGCGCCTCGGCGATCTCGCGGTTCGGGCGGCCTTCGGTCAGAAGGCCGAGAACGTCCATCTCGCGGTCCGACAGCGGGGCCTTGTTGGTACCGCGCGATTTCAGCCGCTGCTGGTCGATCAACTCGACCGGGACGTACCGCCCCCCCGCCGCCATGAAGCGGATTTCGTTGGCCAGGTCCTTGAGCGAGGCGGTCTTGAGGATCACGCCGGAGCTGCCCATATGGAGGATTTCCGAGATCACCTGTGCGTCCGGGTCACTGGTGAGAAGGCCGGTCGGGCGACCGCCATTCGCCTCCATCGCGAGGGCAAGCCCCGATGTGCCGTTCATACCGGGCATGTTGAGGTCGACAAGAACCAGATCGAACGGACCTTCACTGGAAATGATCGACAGGGCCGTGTGGAGATCGGGGGCAGTGGTGACCTCGAAATCGGGCAGGTTGGAGAAGAAATGCTCGAACATTTCGAGCACCAGGGCATGATCGTCGGCAATCAACACACGAATGATCGACGCCTGGATACCTCCAGATGATGCAGCTGTCGTCACGCGCTTTTTCCTCTACTCTGTTACACGCCTTTCGGCATTATTGATGCACCATCCGGCGCGATGGCGGAGACGTTTACATGCAATGATCCAAGGCTGCATGAAGAAATTCGTTTCAGGGATCCTATATGGCCGGAAGTGTGCGCTTTTTGAGACTCCGGAACGCCGACGCCGCTCATTCAAGTCTTTCAAGAGCGGTTTTCGTCTCCGCGATGGCGGTGTCCAGTTGACCGATGCCCGGCTCTGTCGATTGCTGGTTCTCAAGCGCCAGTTCCAGCGCCCGCAATCCGTTCTCGACCGTTGAAAGCCCGGTAAGCGTACACGCTCCGGTGGCCGCGTGCAACATGCGGCCCGTGTCCGGGCCGACACCGTCTTCGCGCAGGCGCGACAGGACATCGGACGCCTCGTTGAGGGCGCGTTCCATGAAAGAGATGGCTCCGGACTTGCCGAACTGTTCGAGCAGGTCGTCGACGATGTAGCTGTTGAGCGCGCCCCGCTGCGACTGTCGTGTGCCGGAGGGCGTGGGCGTCGGCGTCGGCGTGGCTTCCTTTGCGCGGGAGGTGTCGAGCACGTTCAGGATGACGTCGCGCAGGATGGCCGGGCGCACGGGCTTTTCCAGGACCTTCTCGATGCCGCCGGCGTGACAGGCGTCGACGATCTTCTGGCCGACATGCGCGGTCAGGGCGATGACCGGGCCGGTCCAGGGCGCGCTGATCCCGTTGCGGGCGCGATGTGCGAATTCGAGGCCGGTCATGTAGGGCAGGGTCATGTCGGTGACGATGATGTTCAGCTTGTCGCGCACGTCCGGGCATTCCAGCAGCGACAGCGCCTCGGCCCCGTTGCCGGCCGCCCAGACCCGGGCGCCCGCGTTCCTGAGAACCTGTCCGATCCAGTCGCGGCTGGAGGGGCTGTCCTCGACGAGGATGATGCCGATGCCGGACAATTCCCCGTCCCGGTCCCCGCCGTGCTGCGCCGCCGCCTGGGGGGGGATGTCCCTTTTGCCCCGGAGCAGGGGAATCGTGACCTCGATCGTGGTGCCGATCACCGCGCCGTCCGGGGCATCCCCGGCGTGGCGGTCCTCGAGGTCCAGCTTTCCGCCAAGCTGACGCAGGGCATGGGCCAGCACGTTCAGGCCGGCCGAGGGCCGGTCGGTCCGGTTGGCGGCGCCACCGCCTAGCGACCTGGTCTGGCCCAGGGCCGTGAACAGGCGCGCCTTCTGGTCTTCGGGAAGGCCGCCGCCAAGGTCCTTGACGGTCAGGGAAATCCTGAGGCTGTCATCCGTGCCGTCGGTCGAGGGCAGGTCACGGCAGGTCAGGCCGATCTCGACCTCGGTGCCGCCATGCTTGGCCGCGTTGTCGATCACGTTCTGGAACAGGGCGCGCACGAACTGCACCTGCCCGTGGACCCAGACATCCTCGTGCGGGTCGAGGCGCAGTTTCAGTTCAAGGCCGCGTTGCCGGGCGATCGGGCCGATCACCACGAGCATCGACCTGAGTTCCTCGGTAATGTTGAAGGTCTCGTCAGGGCGGATGCCCGCCAGGCTCTGGTCGCCGCGAATGACGCCGAGGACGTTGCTGATGTGGTCGAGCGCCACCTCGGAAGAGTGCCGCAGCTGATCGCGGTCCTGCTGTCTTTCCGCTTCGGTGGCGTGCTCGGTCTCGATCATCTTCGGCCGCCAGAAGCGACTGTATCGGCGTGCGCAGGTCGTGCGCGACGCGCAGCAGGGTGGCCGAGCGGGAGCGGTTTCGCAGCCAGGACGCCTCGTGGTCGTTCTCGGCCAGGCGCAGAAGGTAGCCGTCGCGCGCACCGAGGGAGATATGCACCACCTCGCCCTCTAGCTCCATCGTGCCGAGCGAGAGGGAGGCGGCGGTGCTGGCGGCGCGGTGGGCCTGGGTGCACAGGGCGGGCCAGTCGAGCTTTTCCCGCAGGGTCGCCTGGCTGAGGCCGAGCCGTTGCGCGGGCGGATTGGCGAGGAGCACCTTGCCGCTGTCGCTGGCCAGCAGGGACGGACGGCGATCCGTGGCGATCATGCGCGCGATTGTCTGGATCACCGGTCGCATCCCGAACACCGGCTTGCCGGAGGGCCTGAACGTGTCGGACGTCATACGCGTGCTTTCATCCCGGGTTGGATAGTTGAAATGGCGGATCGAAGGCACTGAGACCTTATGCCGAGCCGCCGGGTCTGTCGCGTGCAATCTTTCCGAAATCGCGGCGGCGCGAAACAGGGGCGCGTTGTTTGCGCGCAGGTTCCCGGGAAGCTGGCAGGAGTGCAACACAGAAGGATATAATGACTAGACAAAAGGTTAATATTGATACATACCTTTGATACGTAATTTGCTGTGGGGGCAATCCTAAGTTTGTAGTTCTGGCCTCAGGGGGCTTTGTGAAAAAAGGATGTAAGATATGGCGATGAGTGGACAGATGGCAGGTGACGCGGTGGATGTCCAAATTTCGGTCAACAAGGACAGCGTAAGCCGATTTACGCGGTCCGGCGACGACCTGATGGTCGAGCTGACCAATGGTGACACCATCCGCATCAGCGAGTTTTACGGCGGCGCCGCGAACGGAGAGGCGCATCGCCTGATCTACGCGGACGGCAGCTATAGCGGCGTGGAAGGCGTGATGGGCGAGGAGGCCGTCGCAGGCCTTGGCCAAGGCTTTGGGATGGATAATCTCGGCGCCGGGCTGGCGGCAGCGGCGGGGATCGGGGGTATTGCCCTGGCGTCGCACCTGGATGACAGCGACGGCGGCGAGGCGCTCGATCCGGATCCGGATCCCGATCCGGACCCTGATCCTGATCCTGATCCTGATCCTGATCCGGACCCCGATCCCGATCCCGATCCGGACCCTGATCCTGACCCCGAACCGGAGCAGACGACCGGTGTTCTCGATTCGGTCATTGCCGACGATGGCATTCTTGGCGCAGTCACCGGCAACGAGGGCGGCCTGGGTGCTATCACGGGGTCCGAAGGTTTGCTGGGCACGCTTGCCGGCGACGACGGCCTGCTGAGCCCGGTGACCGGCAGTGACGGTCTTCTCGGTTCCCTGCTGGGCGCGGGCCTGATCGGTGACGGCTCGATGTCGGATGACCCGCTGGACAGCGTGACGGACGGATTGCTGGGGGAGGAATCCCTTGTGGGCGGTCTTCTTGGAACGACGGGTCTGACCTCTGGCCTGGTTGGGCCGGACGGACTCGTCGGTGGTCTTCTGACGGAGGACGGACTGGTCGGCGGTCTTCTCACGGAAGACGGCCTTGTCGGTGGCCTGTTGGCCGAAGACGGCCTTGCAGGCGGATTGCTGGGAGGCGACGGTCCCGTGGGCGGTCTTCTGGGCGCTGACGGCCTTGCAGGCGGATTGCTGGGCGAGGACGGTCTGGTTGGCGGTTTGCTTGGCGACGAGGGGTTGCTGGGCGGCGTGACCGGAGATGAAGGGCTTCTTGGCGGTGTGACCGGCGATGACGGTCTGCTGGGTGGCCTGCTTGGCGGTGACGATGGCCTGTTGGGCGGCCTGACCGGCGACGAGGGGCTGCTGGGCGGTCTGCTTGGCGGTGACGATGGCCTGCTGGGCGGCCTGACCGGCGACGAGGGGCTGCTGGGTGGTCTGATGCGTGACGAAGGCCTGTTGAGCGGCGTGACGGGACGAGGGGCTGCTGGGCGGCCTGCTGGCGGCGACGACGGCCTGCTGTTTTGACCGGCTGACGCTGCGCTGAGCGGTGTGACCGGCGATGACGGTCTGCTCGGCGGCCTGACCGGAGGGCTGCTTGGTGGCGAAGGCGGCGGGTTGCTCGATCCGGCGCTTGCCGACGGAGGTCTGCTGGGCGACGTGACCGGCAACAGTGGCGTGCTGGGCGACGTGACCGGCAATGACGGCGTCCTCGGTGAGGTGATCGGTGACGAAGGCGTCGTGGCGGACGCAACCGACCTTGTCCTGCTGACGGACGGAGATCCGTCAGGTTCCGGTGGCCTGCTCGGCGGTCTGACCGATGGCCTGCTTGGAGGGGATGACGGCTTGCTCGGCGGTCTTCTCGGAGGAGAAGACTCCCTGATCTGATCCGCCTTTCCGGATCGGCACCTTGACGCCCCGCCTTTTGGTGGGGCGTTCCTTATGCCGGGGGACCGAAACCGACACGGCGTGCCCGGGTCTTTGGCGGCAGGCGCTGGAAAATCACCTGTAATAGCGCGGTCATGGCTTGACTTTTAATGCTTAAGACCGTCTGATATATACTTAAGACTTTCGCACATACTTAAGGCTATATTTCAGGGGCCGGTGCGAGGGGGGTTAAATAGGAGTGGAGAATATGGCGAATAGAACAATCCAAGCGTCCCCGACAGAGGTACGCGTCTTTCTGAATGTCGATCAGACCGGGCAGGAAGTTTATGCGCGTTCCGGCAACGATCTTGTCATTGACCTGGGCACCGGGGACACGGTGACGGTCAAGGACTATTACGTCGAGACCCAGAGCGGATCGCTGCACAGTATCGTGTACAACAATGGCCCGGTCGTCGATGGCGACCCGACCGAAGGCGGCGGTCTTGGGGCCGGCTTTTCGGAAGAAGGTATTGCCGCGGCGGTGCTCGGTGGCCTTGGCCTTGCGGCGGTGGCCGCAGGCGGCGGCAGCAGCTCGCCGGTGGATGATACAGATGCCGACGCGGACGCAGATGCGGACGCGGATGCAGATGCGGACGCCGATGCTGATGCTGATGCGGATGCGGACGCAGATGCTGATGCGGATGCGGACGCAGATGCTGATGCTGATGCTGATGCTGATGCTGATGCTGATGCTGATGCTGATGCTGATGCGGATGCTGACGCCGATGCGGATGCGGATGCGGATGCTGACGCGGATGCGGATGCAGATGCCGACGCTGATGCGGACGCCGATGCCGACGCTGATGCCGATGCGGATGCAGATGCCGACGCTGATGCCGATGCGGATGCAGATGCTGACGCTGACGCTGATGCGGATGCCGACGCCGACGCCGATGCAGATGCCGACGCTGATGCGGACGCTGATGCAGATGCTGACGCTGACGCTGATGCGGATGCCGACGCCGACGCCGACGCCGATGCGGATGCCGATGCGGATGCGGACGCTGATGCAGATGCGGACGCCGACGCCGATGCGGATGCCGATGCGGATGCGGACGCTGATGCAGATGCGGACGCCGATGCTGATGCGGACGCGGATGCGGATGCAGATGCTGACGCTGATGCCGACGCGGATGCTGACGCTGATGCCGACGCGGATGCAGATGCGGATGCCGACGCTGACGCGGATGCGGATGTGCAGGGCCTGCTGGATCCACTGATCGGCGCTGGCGGTTTGCTGGCCGGTGTGACCGACAATGACGGTCTTCTCGGTGACGTGACCGGCTCGGAAGGGCTGCTTGGTGACCTGGTCGGCGCGGACGGCGCGCTTGGCGACCTCGGCAACGATCTGTTCGGTCAGCCGATCCTGGGTGACGGTGTCCAGGGCGACGACACCGGCCTGCTGGACGGTGTGGTTTCGGACAGCGGCCTGCTGGGCGACGTGACCGGCGACAGCGGTATTCTGGGCGATGTCACCGGATCCGACGGCCTGCTGGGTGACCTCTTGCTGAACGACGGGGCCCTGGGCGACGTGACCGGCTCGGACGGGCTGGTCGGCGACCTGATCGGCACCGGTTCGCTGGGCGAGGACGGCACGCCGGATGACGGCATGGGCGACGACGGTGGCCTTCTGGACGGTCTTCTTGGCGGTGACGGTGGTCTGCTGGACGGGCTGACCGGCGACGAGGGGCTGCTGGGTGGTCTGCTTGGCGGCGAGGAAAGTCCGCTTGACGGTCTTCTCGGAGGCGACGGCAGCCCGCTTGACGGACTTCTGGGCGGCGACGATGGACTGCTCGATGGTCTGACTGGTGAAGCCGGGTTGCTGGGTGGTCTGACCGACGGACTGCTGGGCGGCGAAGATAGCCCGCTGGATGGTCTGCTGGGCGGCGAAGGCAGCCCGCTGGATGGCCTGCTGGGCGGCGAAGACAGTGGGCTGGATGGCCTGCTGTCCGGTCTGACCGGTTCGGATACCGGGCTGCTGGATGACGTGGTGTCGGACGGCGGATTGCTGGGCGATGTCACCGGCAACAGCGGTGTCCTTGGCGACGTGACCGGCAATGACGGCCTGCTGGGCGATGTGATCGGCGACGAAGGGCTGGTGGCCGAAGTCACCGACGTGGTGCTGATCACCGATGGGGACCCGTCGGGCGGCGGCGACCTGCTGGGCGGTCTGACCGACGGCCTGCTGGATGGCGGCCTGCTGGACGGGCTGACCGGCGGCGGCGACGACACACCGGTCTAGGACCGGAAGGTAATGCCTCCGGGCGGGTCTGCCGCCCGGAGGCAATCCGAAAGGGGCGTGGATACACGCAGACGAGAACCCGGAATCGCTGACCTGGAAGACAGGGAGGCGTAGGAGGAGGCCCCCTGAAAGCCTTCTTCGAGCGCTGGGACGCCCCGTACTGGAGGCGCCCCAGCAGAGAGGCGGATTGTGCCACCCCCCACCACCACTCACCTAGCATGGTCCGCCTCTCTCCATAGAAAGAAGGGAACGGCACGGTGAGTGATAGGTCGCAGTGTTGTGCGAATGGCCGCTCAAGTCCAGAAAAATAGGGCGAAATTCGTGCCGGTGGGGCGACGCCGAACGCGGCCTTGGGGGCAAGCGGCCGACGCGACCAGGAATGCAACCTTAGGTGGACGGGTAAAACCTTTTTATACCAAAGGCTTGCGGTCCTGACCTGAGCGCGGCCGGTCCGAAGGCGGGTGGCGCCCCGCGTGACACGGGTGCGACAGACGGATACCGGGACAGCAGGAGAGGGATTATACGAAAGTTTATAATACACATACTAAATATGTTGACATTATCCTTATGGAGTTGAATTACATGCATAAGCTCTGGGTGAGGGTGAGGCCCGTGGTGGGTCGTAGATCAAAGGGAGTGTGAGAAAATGGCGAACAGAACTATTCAAGCGTCTCCGGGCGAGACCCGTGTGTTCCTGAACGTGGACCAGACCGGCCAGGAGAAATACGTGCGGATGGGCGATGATCTGGTCATCGACTTTCGCAATGGCGACATGGTGACGGTCAAGGATTATTATGTCCCGACCGAGAACGGTTCGCTGCACAGTATCGTGTACAGCAACGGCCCGGTCGTCGATGGCGACCCGACGGAAGGGGGCGGGCTTGGCGCCGGCTTCTCCGAGGAAGGGATCGTGGCGGCCGCAACACTCGGAAGTATCGGGCTGGCGGCGCTGGCAGGTGGTGGCGGCAGTTCTTCGCCGGAAACGGACGCGGATGCCGACGCTGATGCGGACGCCGATGCCGATGCTGACGCCGACGGGGATGCTGATGCCGACGCGGATGCCGATGCCGACGCGGATGCTGATGCTGATGCCGACGCGGATGCTGATGCCGACGCCGACGCGGATGCTGATGCCGACGCTGACGCGGATGCAGATGCTGATGCGGATGCGGATGCGGACGCTGATGCTGATGCCGATGCGGATGCTGACGCCGACGCTGATGCGGATGCCGATGCTGACGCGGATGCGGATGTGCAGGGCCTGCTGGATCCGCTGATCGGCGCTGGCGGTTTGCTGGCGGGTGTGACCGACAATGACGGTATCCTGGGCGACGTGACCGGCTCGGAAGGATTGCTGGGTGATCTGGTCGGCGCCGAGGGAGCGTTGGGCGACCTTGGTGGCGAGCTTTTGGGACAGCCGATCCTGGGAGACGGCGTGCAGGGCGAAGAGACCGGGTTGATTGACGGCGTTGTAGCCGACGGCGGACTGCTGGGCGATCTGACCGGCAACAACGGCGTTCTGGGCGATGTCACCGGATCGGACGGTCTTTTGGGCGATCTGCTGCAGAATGACGGTGCGCTGGGCGATGTGACCGGCTCGGACGGGCTGGTGGGTGATCTGACCGGTACTGGCACGCTGGGCGAAAGCGGAACACCGGATGACGGCACGGGCGGCGACGGCTTGCTGGGCGGTCTGACCGGCGAAGATGGCCTGCTGGGCGGTCTGACCGGAGACGATGGCCTGCTGGGCGGCCTGACCGGAGAGGATGGCCTGCTGGGCGGCTTGATCGGAGGCGAAGGCAGCCCGCTCGACGGTCTGCTGGGCGGCGACGGTGGTCTGCTGGATGGTCTGACCGGTGAGGCGGGTCTTCTGGGCGGTCTGACAGACGGTCTTCTTGGCGGCGAGGGCAGCCCTCTCGATGGCTTGCTTGGCGGCGAGGGCGGCCCGCTGGATGGTCTGCTCGGGGGAGAGGACAGTCCGCTGGAGGGGCTGCTTGCCGGCCTGACCGGCTCGGACGCCGGATTGCTGGATGACGTGGTGTCGGACGGCGGGTTGCTGGGCGATGTCACGGGCAACAGTGGCCTGCTGGGTGACGTGACTGGCAATGACGGCCTGCTGGGCGAGGTGATCGGCGACGAGGGTCTGGTGGCGGATGCCACCGACCTGGTTCTGATCACGGACGGTGACCCGGCATCGGGCGGCGGTCTGCTGGGCGGACTGACCGATGGGCTGCTGGACGGGGGCCTGCTGGACGGGCTGACCGGCGGTGGCGACGACACGGTCGTTTGAACCGAACGGACCCCGGCTCCGGTGCAGACGCTGCCCGGGGCCGGGGGTGCCATCCGCCAATTTCCGCGCGGGATGTCATGCTGCTTTCCGGGGAAGGGAGACTTCTGCATGCCTGACTGGACATTGAGAGAGGTCGTCTCGATCCTGCCCGGTGCATCGTGGGCGCATGTCGCGGACGAGAGCCGCGTTGTCTCGGGCATATCGACATATTTCCCGACATATCGCCCCGGCGACATCGTTTTCCTGCGCACCGGCGACATCGTATTCGGAATCGCGCCGGAGACGCTGGCAAGGGAGAGGGTGAAGCCAAGGCTGATCGTGGCGGTTGGCGACATACCTGAGGGTCTGAGGGCCGAGGCGATCCTGCGGGTGCCCAATCCGATGCAGGCGCTGATGCGGCTGGCGCAGGCTGCGCGGGGCCGGATCAAGGCGCCCGTCGTGGCGATCACGGGCAGTTCCGGCAAGACATCGACGACGGACCTGACCGCCCATGCGCTGGGGGCATTCGGGCCGGTCTATGCCACGCGCGAGAGTGGCAACCGGCCCCGGGGCGTGGCCTGGAATCTGGGCTGCGCGTCGGAGCGTGACCGGTTCGTGGTGCTGGAACTGGCGATCGGCGGCATGGCGGACAATTCCAAGCTGGCACGGCCTGACGTCGCGGTGTTTACCAATATCCAGTTGGCACATATCCTCTATCACCAAAACCTGCGCACGATTGCCGAACGCAAGGCGCGGATCTTTGACGGGATGCGCCGCGGTGCGCCGGTGATCCTGAACAGCGGAATGCACGAGGGTGCCTATCTGCAGAAGATTGCCCGCAAGAAGGGGCTGGAGGTGATCCATTACGGCCGACGCGCGCAGGATCACGTGGTTCTGCTGGGGTTCGACGCCAAGCGCGGTGTGGCCACGATCGGTGTGGACGACAGGCGTCTGGAACTGGCGCAGTGTCTGCGGCACGGGCCGCATATGCTGGAGAATTTCATGGCGACCTGTGCGGTGCATCACGCACTGGGCCTGCCGCTGGACCGGCTGGCGGAGCGTTTCGCCAGTTTTCGCGTCACCAGCGGACGCGGCGAACTGCACCGACTGCCCGTGCGGGCCGGGACTTGCATGCTGCTGAACCATTCCTACAACGCCAATCCCGCGTCGATGCGGGCGGCATTGATCCATCTGCGCAATACGCCGACGCGGGGCCGCAGGATTGCGGTGCTGGGGTCGATGGCGGAACTGGGCGATGTCAGCGCTCAGGAGCACGCCAAGCTGGTGGCGTATCTGGGCCAGTTGAAGCTTGACCGTGTATATACGCTTGGGCCGGGCTTCGATGGCGCCGAAAACCTGCCCGGCCACCAGGCGCTGGACGGGCCGGAGGGCCTGCTGGATGTCGTGGGGTCCGAGGCAAAGGCCGGTGACGTGATCATGGTCAAGGGCTCGAACGCGACGGGGCTGAATCGCGTGGTCGCCGGTCTGCTGAAGGAGCGTGCGGACGAGGTGTCAGCGTCGGCGCGGCCCAAGGTCGACATGTCGGGCGCGCAGCTTCAGGTGGATGGCTGAACCGGGACGGGCCGGGGAAACAGATAACATTCGGTGTTCGGACCGCGGCCGAGAACACGCAGCTCGACCCGGAGCGCGCCGGGGGCGATGTGGTCCAGTGCGGGCGGGCGCAGGCCACAATGGTCGTAGTAGATCGCTCCCGGCTGCCAATTTGTGGTGGGTTGCATCCAATCGCAGGGATCGTGATCGGAGCCACGGCCCCATTCGGCCGCGTCCTGCGATCCCTGGGGGAAGGCAAGCAGGCTGAGGCGGAGATCCTCGGCGACAGGTTTCGGGCTGGTCCACCACGTTTCGACCCAGAGCATCTGGCGGCCGGTGATCACACGGGGGCTGACCCGCATGCCCAGCAACTCAAGCCCGTTCAAAGTGACCGGCGCGATGCGCGCGTCACCCGGAACGAAGTCTGCCTGTCCAAGGGTGGTATCGGGCGCGTATCCGGCCAGCAGGTCATGGCGGTAGCGGTCGGAGGGCCTGACGGCAGGTGCGGTTGTGCTGCCGCTGCGCGGAGCGGATGGATCGACCTGGACGAACGCCTGATCCTTGCAGCGGCTGAGCGTTGTCCCCAGGGCCTGGCAGGCATTGTCAAAACGCTCGATCGCCTGCGCTGCCGAGGCGCCGTTCAGTCGCTGGCTGAAGCCGTCGCCGATCCCGAGGGGCAGGAATTCGACCCAAGCGACCCCGTTCCTGCCCAGGCCGAAGCGGAACAGCCCGCCGGGCCGGAACCACGCGCGCGGAACGTCCGACAGCAAGGAGCCGGTACCGTGGATGATCGGTTTTCCACGATAGAGTTCGATCCCGTGGAGATGCTGCCCGGTGGTGCCGAGCACGCCATCGGCGCCGGCATCAATCAGGGCGTGAGACAGCGTGCGGATGGCGCTGTCCGGGGTCGGCGTGCTTCGCGCGGCCCAATGTACCGAGACGAGGACGATATCGGCCCTAACGCGGGCCGCCGCGATCCGGTCCGCCATCACGCGGTGCCATGCCTGCGGATCCCTTGGGTTCAGGAAGGCGGTGCCGAAGCCCTCGCTGCCGGCGGCAAAGCGGTGCTGGGTCGTGTCCACGCTGAGAAGGGCCACGCGCATGTTGCCCGCGCGGCAGATGGCGGGGTCGAATGCGTCTTGCCGGTTCGCACCGCTGCCTGTGCTGGCGATGCCGAGCGCGTTCAGGATTTCGTGCTGCTGTTGCAGGGCGGTCGGGCCGTAATCGCCGCTATGGGCGTTTGCCACGGCGACGGCATCGATCCCGGCGGCGGTCAGGACACGCAGCATCTCGGGGCGGGCGCGATAGTAGAAGGGGCCGTCCTCGCCCTTGTCGGTGCCTTGCCTGCCAAGGGTGCTGACGACGCAGTCGAGGTTCACAACCGCAAGGTCGGCGGCGCGCAGTTCGGGGATGTCGAGGACGTTTTCCGTCCCGAGCTGCGCCGTGCGCATGTGCTGGCGCCGGCCGAGGTTGACCGCGCCGCCCCAGGCCAGCACCGCGTCGGCGGGCAGGGGCAGGTCCCGCGCCGGGGCCGGGTCAGGCGACGGGAGGGGCGGCGCAGGTTCGCGGTGCAGGTAGTGGCGAAGATAGGCCACGAAGCCGGACAGGTAGTGTTCGACATCGTCGATGCGGACCCGGAACGCGTGATGGCGGATGAAGAAGCTGCCCAGAATGCGTTGCGGATTGCGGAAATACATCGCCGTTTCGGGCCAGAAGAACCCGTTCAGCATGTACTGTGCCCGTGTTTCCAGCGCGCGGTAGAACTTGTCGCGGTCGAGATGTTTCAGGAGGTGGCGATGCGCCGCGCTCTGCTCCAGCCGCAGGATCATCTTGTGCGCCGCCATCATCAGTTCCAGCAGCGTCGGGAAGGTGGTGATCCTGTCGATGACGAAATCGAGATGGGTGGCGACGTTCTGCAGGCCGAAGCGGAAATAACGCTCTTCCGGGCGGTAGAGCGTCAGTTCGTTGACGCAGTAGCCAAGCCAGTGATCATTGGTGCGCCAGTGTTCCTGCGCGATGAAATAGTCGAAGGACTTTTCCACCAGCGCCAGCCAGCGCGGGTCTTTCGTCAGGCCGTAAAGGCGCATCAGGCCGAAGGCGGCCTCGCCGTCGTAATAGATGATGCGGAACCGTTCCTTGACGGAGAGATCCTCGGCATCGAGGACGTGCGAAAGTTGACCGGTGTCCGGATCCTGCATGTGGGCGATGCCCTGTGCCAGCTGTTCGAGAAGCGGCAGGTGGCGTTCGTCGCCGGTGAGTTCCGTATAGGTGACGAGGGCGAGAAGACAGACCGCGCTGCCGCCCAGTTTCACCTCGTTGTTGACGTCGAGGAGATAGGCCACCCGTTCGCCACCGGGGAGGGTGTATTGCCGGATAAGCCCTTCGGTCAGCAGGCGCAGGGCGCGGTCGATCGCGGCCTTGAGACCGGCGTCGCGGGTGACTTGCCACGCCTCCAGCATGGCATAGACCGTGCTCGCGTGGCGCAGGGTGTTGTAGGCTTTTATCTCTCGGTCGAAACAGGGGTGCAGCCCGTAGATGAACTGGCCTTCCGGGTCCACCTGGGCGGCGAGGAAGCGGCTGGACTGATCCACCATGGTCTCGACCGTGGCCGCATCGAGCGGATCGATCCGGCGGCGGCCGGTGTCGCGGCCCTCGGTGCCGCCGCTGAAGCCGTGCAGGGGCACCGGCGGGTGGTCCGGCTGGATCAGGAATGCATCGGTGGCGAAGAGACGCACCGGATCGGTGGGTGCGTCGGGCAGGTGAAAGCCCTGGCCGAAGCGCCGCTGGCCGTAGATCTGCGCGTTTTTCGCGTTCAGCCCGCCCTCGGGCCGGTCGTTGCCGAGATAGAGCATGGCGTTGGCGTTCAGTTCCTGCTCGAGGAAGGCCTGCCGGAAGGCGGGATCGAGCGCGATGCCATAGCGGAAATAGTTGCGCTTGCTGTTGCGGATGGCGAGCTGGCACTGCTGCCATGTCAGTTTCCAGGTGCGGGTGACCCAATCGACACGAAGCCAGCGGACCTGCGGATCCGGGTCGGGGCAGGCGCTGCGCCACGAGTCGAACCGGCCCCAGATCGTCTGAGGGTCCGGACCGTCGAAATGCACGACGCGGGCGCGGGTTCTGCCGTCGCAGATCGAAAAGAACACGCGCAGGGGGGCGTCCTGTTCGGCCGAGGCAAGCGCATAGGTCAGGGCGGCCCGTGCCTGCGGCAGAAGGGACGACAGGGGGGCCTCGGGATGGGCTGCGATGGGCGGAACGAGATCCACGATACCGAGGCCCTCGAAGGATGCGTGTGCTTTCGTCATGAGGGTTAACAGTACCGCAGGGCCGTGGACCCGGGCAAGCTGGTGTCATGCCGCCGGGGCAGGCCAGGGCTGGAGCGCGCCGCGCCTGGCGACGGGAGCCCGCGCGGACCCGTCCGGGCGCGATGTGCCATGCCGGATCTCAATATCCTTCGGGTCGGCGCGGGGCCAGGCTGACGTCATCCTTGCGCCGTCCGGAGGAACATATCGCCTGGACCGCCAGCACGAGCAGCACGGACACTGAGCCGACCAGCGAATAGGCGAGCAGCATGGTCCAGGTGCTGGCGTCAAGGTGGAACGCGGTGATCGCGGCCGCCGTGCCGCAGACCATGCCTATGACGAGGATGCCCAGGATGTTCCCGCTGTCCTGCTCTGCGCCGGCAGGGACCGCTTCGTGGTCTTCGCTGCTGTCGAACCGTTCAAATACCGCCATGGGTACCTCGCGCCGATTGTCTTAGGTATGTAAAATAATTCTATAAGTATATAGTAACCATACTTACGTTTGTCGCGCAAGGAAAGGTTGCGCGCGACGTCAGGTGCATAACCCGTGTGAAGCCTATCCGGCGGGGGGCGCATCACCAACCATAAAATCACGTCAAGAACCCGGAAGGCCGGCCACGGACCCGTTCAGCCGGTGGATGCGAAGACAGGGCTCGCCTCATTTCCGAGTGGCACATTAGGGATGAGCGACTGCTGGGCTCCGGCGGGCTTGCACTTGGGGCGCATTTGGAATTGATCGGGTGCCATACCTTCGATATATTCTTTGGAATGGGCAGCTTTGAGGCGGCACCTTCCACCGAGAGGGCATGATGCGCAACCGGCGTGACCAGCTTGAATGCCTGCTTTCGCAAGTGAGGAAAATGCAGGCTGAACGGCAGATCCTGCCTTTTGCGTTTCATCGCGCCGTAGTGCTGCTGGTACGCGATGAACGCTTTATCGAAGCGCTGGCCATCTGCGAGTATGTCCGGCTGTGGTGCGTGAGTGCGGAAGCTAATCACGACGGGAGTTCTGCGATGATCTGGAGGAGTCCGCGTCTGCGGAGCTGTATTGAGCGTATCGATCAGCTTTATGACAGACTCTGACGCCACGGTGCTTGGGTGCTTTGACATCCAGCTTGGAACATGCGTGGCACATGCTGGATGAGGGACCTCGGATTTACCCGTGATGGCGATTTCGGTCGCGGGTGAAGATCCGGGGCGCTGACCGGAGTTAACTCAGGCGCGGCCCGCATTTTTGCCATCTTCGCGTGCGGAACGACGCAAGGCGTGTTCGACGTCGCGAAGGACAGAGGGTAGATCGACGCTCCGTGCGCCGCACTCGCCGAACAGCGTGGAATCGACCGTTCGCAGTGCAGGGTGCGTGCGGGTCGGTGGCGTGGGGCCGGACGGAAACAGGAGGCATACGGCCAGCGCCCGGAAGCGTGGAACATCTCCACGTCGCGCATAAGACCGCAGGTGTCTGAGGTTCCGGTGCACGCGCATCCGGCGGCGCAGTCGCGCGACAGAGCCGGACACGCCCGAGCGGCCGTGCAACACAAGGATCATCGCCGCCACGGCACTGGCGCCGAGCACGGCGAGATGCAGCCATCCTACGCCCGGATCCCCGCGCCAGCCGGAGGCCGCGTTGTCGGCAAAGCTCGCGTAGCCAATCGTCGCCGCGGGCAGCGTCGCGGTCTTTGCCGTGCGTGAGGTCGTGTCGAAATAGGGCAGGCTCACCTGGGAAAGAACGCCCGGCTCGCCGGTGATCGGGCGCAGTTTCCAGACCCAGACCAGTGTCGTGACCGGTCCCTGCGCGGTGACCTGAAAGTTGCGTTCCTCGGGCGGGGTGAAGGTGATCAGCCAGGGTTCGCGCAAGGCAGGCTGCTGCGGCATCATCTCGGGTGTCGCCCCAAGCGCGCGGATCACGACCCGGCGCGTCACGCTTTGCCCGTCCTCCAGTTGTGCCGGGTCGGCATCCCACGTATCGGAAACCTCCAGTGCGCGGACCGGGAACCACGACTGGTCGGCGCCTGCCGGCTTTTCCCCGACCTCGATGCGCACCGGATCGGATCGGACGAGGACGATCTCGCGCTGTCCGCCGTTGCCGATGATCTCCAGTTCATGCACGATCGGCAACACCTCCAGATTTCCCGCCCGTTTCGGGTAGAAGGCGATGCGCCGCTCGAAGACCCGCGCGGTGCGCCCGTCGATGCGCTGGTCGCTCCAGGCGTCCTGTCCCAGGCGCGTCCAGTCGAAATCGGTCATGCTGCGCAGCTTGAGCTCCTCGTTGGTGATGGTCTCGCGATAGGTGCCGCGGATGGTGGCAAGAACCATCTCGCCCTCCAGCGGCGCGGTGTCGCGCGGATCGAGCACCAGTTCCAGCTTGAGGGTATCGGGCGCTTGCGCGGCCAGGGGTGTCGCCAGCAGAAGCAGGAGAGCAAGCAACCTCACCATTGGTCCCGCTCCTCGCCATGGGCCTCGCCGTCCTTGCGCCGACGCTCCATTTCCGCTTGGAGCCGACCCTTGAGGTATTCGCCCGGGGCGTCTGCCAGCGTGTCGAGCCAGGCGGTGTCCGCGGCCACGTTGCGTTCGCCCGTGACGGCCCGGTTGAGATTGCTTTGCTCGGACCTGCGTGCCGCCGCCTCGACCGGCTGGGCGGGCGCATCAGGATCGAACTCGGCTGTTTCGATGCCGGTCTGCGACAGGATCGTCTCAATCCGCCCGTGGCCCCGGGCTTCGCCGATCACCGGCTCGATCAGGCTTGATACGACCTCGCGGTTGTGCCGGGCGTCGGCATCGTACCGGTCGGCGAAGAGCACGGCATCGAAATAGGCGACCGACAGGCCGTAGTTGCCTGTCGCGGCCAGTGTCATGCCCCGGTTGTAGGTCGCGCTGCGGCCAAGCTCGGCGAAGACAGCGTCGGCTTCGGCATGGCGCCCGGCCTGGTAGAGCGCGGCGCCGTGTGCGCCGGGGGTCTGGATCAGCGGCAGGGCCAGGTCGGGAAAGCCCGCGCGCCAGATCAGTTTGGCCCAAGCCTCGGGGCCGGCGGCGACGGCGCATAGCAGGGCCGCGACAAGGACCGAGAGTGACACACGGCTCATGCGTCACGCCTCCGGCGGAGGAGGAATGCGAGCGGCAGGAGGGCCAGGGCGACGAACCAGCGGCCCTGGTCGGAATAGCGGAGGTTGCGCAGCGTGTCGTTTGTCTCGGCGGCGCCCTGGCGCTCGCTCAGGATCGTCTCGACGCCCGCGATATCGGACGCATCCACGATCACGCCGCCGCCGGCGCTTGCGACCGAGGCAAGCGCCTCGCGGTCTGCGGCGGGCATGCCGTAGGGCGGGGCGTCGGGCGCCACGAACACGGCCGAGACGCGCAGGCCCGCCGCCGCCATCTGGCGAGCCCGGTCCTGCGCCTCGGGGCCGGCGCCGCCGCCGTCGGAGACGAGCACCACGTCCGGATGCGCCGCGGCCGCGTCGGCCAGGGTCTGGCGCGCGAGGTCGAGGGCGCGGTCGGGGCGGCTGCCGCCCACCGGCATCGTCTCGGTGTCCGCCACGGCGATGACCGTTTGCAGGGCGGCCGGATCCTCGGTTGGCACGCTGACCAGAAAGCTTTCGGCGGAGTAGACGCCCAAGGCGACGGGCCGCGTGCCGTGACGGTCGATCAGGCGCGACACGGCGGCCTGGGCGTCATCGAACCCGCCGCCCTGGGTCACCGACGGGGAGAGGTCCATCAAAATCATGACCGCGTCGAGATTGCGCAGCCTCGGCGCGTCGGGATCGCGGGTGGCCGGCCCGGCCAGCCCGAACGCGGTCAGGGCGCCGGCAACGGCCAGCAGCCATGGCCCGGAGTCGCGCTGCCCGTCCACGACATGGCCCAGGCGGCGCAGGGCAAGCAGCAGGTCCGGGTCGACGACGCGGCGCCATCGGTCCAGTCCGCTGCCCCTCAGGGCGACGGCGGCCCCGGCCAGAAAGGACAGCGGAACGCCGATCAGCCACAGCGGGCGCAGCAGGATGATCTGCCACAGGTCCGTCACGCCGCCTCCCGCGCCTGCAACCCGAGCGCCGTCGCCAGCATCGCCAGCGCCGCGCCGGCCAGCCAGGGCCAGTAGTCCTGCCAGCCGCGGATCGGGGGGGCGTCGGCCAGGCTGGGTTCGAGCCGGTCGATGGCCTCGGTCACCGCCACGAGGTCCTCGGTGGTGCGCACGCGGAAGGTCTGGCCCTGCGCGGCCTCGGCAATGCGGCGCAAGGTGTCGCTGTCGACCGCGTCGCGGGCCGCCGGGGCGGTTTCGAGATCGGCCGGGCCGAGTGCGATCGTGTAGATCCGCACACCCAGCGTTTCGGCGGTGACTGCGGCGGCAACAGGATCGACCGTTCCGGTGGTATCCTGCCCGTCGGACAAAAGCACGATCACGCGGCTTTCGGATTCGCGCGCCCGAAGGCGGCGAAGGGCCAGACCCAGGCCATCCGCGATGGCCGTGGCCTTGCCGGAGACACCGATCTGGGCGGTTTCGATCACCTGTGCGACAGCGGAGACGTCATGCGTCAGGGCCGCCGCGACATAGGCGCGGTCGCCGAAGACGACCAGCCCGACACGGTCGCCGGTCCGGCCGCGGACGAAACGCGCGCCCGTGCGCTGGACGGCGGCGAGGCGCGAGACCTGTGTGCCGTCCAGCACGAAATCCTCGCGTTCCATCGAGCCGGAGAGATCGAGCGCGAGGACAATGTCGCGCCCCGAGGCCGGCACCACGTCAAGCGTGCGTTCCATGCGCGGGCCGGTCAGGCCGGCGACCAGCAGGATCCATGCCAGGACCAGGGCGGTCATGACGGCATGACGCCGCACGGGCGCCGCATCGACGGGGCGGAAGGTTTCCGCGATGGCGGGCGGCAGGCTCAGCGCGCCGGTCGCGACCCGGCGTCCCGGCAGAAGGTGAAAGAGCAGCAGTGGCAGCGGCAGCAGCAGCGCGGCCCAGGGGAAAGCGAAACTCATCGGTGTGCCCTTTGCCGGGCAGCGGCCATGACGGCGGTTTCCAGCGCGGCCGGATCAAGCGGGTGGCGCGGGTTGTAGAGCGCCTCGCGCAGCCCGTCCGGAGGCGTGCCGCCAAGATCCCGCAGAAGGGCGGCAAGACCGGCGAGCCGGGCCTGGGGATCGGCATCGGACAAATGGGCGATGGCGGCGCGGGCCGTCTCGGTCGGTCGCGTCTTGCGGATGGTCGCGACCTTTGCCAGCCCTGCAATGAGCAGTCCCGCGATCAATCCGAGCGCCGCCGCTGCCAGCGCGTCATGCAGGCCGAAGCGGGCAAAGCTTTCGGGGATGCGGATGTCGGCGAGACGGGCGGTCAGCTCCTCGGGGGTCATGCGGCCTCCGCCTGCACCGGGTCTGCGGCGTTCAGGATCCGGTGCGGTATGGCGTGGCCTGCGAGGCGATCGGCAGAGGCGGGGGGGCCGAAGCGGCCGGGTCTGACGCGCCCGTCGATGCGTGCCGAGAACCGGCCCTTGGGCGGCGCGGTCTCGACGCTGTCCTGCACCAAGAGAACCTCGAGCGGGCATTTCCGCATCAAGGCCGCTGCCGCCATGCCGAAATCCGCGCCGGGCGTATCGAGCCCGGTCGCGAGGCAGACGGCGGTGCCCGGGGCGGTGCGCGTGGTCACGGATTCCAGGATCGCCGCAAGGCTTTCATGGCCGGTATCCGAAGCGCCGAGTGCTGCCGCATGCGCGCGGGACAAGGCACCCGCCAGGCGGAGCATCGCGGCTTCGCGCGGGCGCGGATCCAGCATCTCGATGGCGCCGCCGGTGACGATCATCGCGCCGACGCGTCCCCCGGTCAGAACCGCACGCCAGCCTTCCACGGCCAGCGCCTCTGCGGCGGCGACCGAGCGGAAACGTCCGCGCGTGCCCCAGAGCATCGGAGGGCGGAAATCGGCGACCAGCAGAAGCGTGCGGTCAATTTCCTCGTGCCGGCTGCGGACCTGCGGCCGTCCGCTTCGGGCCGTGGCGGCCGGGTCGATCCGGCGCGGATCGTCGCCGTCCTGAAACGGGCGCAGGTCGAAGAGATCGCCGCCCTCGCCGCGGCGCGGGCCGGAGAGACCACCCGCGACACCCTGGGAGAGACCGGGCGCAGGTTTGCCCGCGACGAGGCCGCCGATCGCGACGAGACGGTCGAGGGAGACCTCGGCCCCGGAGGCCCGGGGCAGGGTCATAGCGGCGGAACCGCCAAAAGGATCTCGGCCAGAATCGTCCGGGAGGTGTGGCCTTCGGCCTGCGCCCGCCAGGTCGGCGCCATGCGGTGGCAAAGCACGTCGGGCGCCAGGGCCGCGATGTCTTCGGGCACGGCGTAATCGCGGCCGTGCAGCCAGGCGCGGGCACGGGCGCTCGACGCCAAGGCAAGGGTGCCGCGCGGGCTGACCGCGTGGCGGATCCGGTCGGTCAGGTCGATGGCGTCGCTCGCACCGCGCGTCGCCATCACCAGCGCCACCATGTAGTGTTTCAAGGCGGGCGACAGGTGGACCTGAAGCACGTCTTCCTGCATGGCGGCGAGCGTCGCGTGATCCAGCGCCGGGGCTTCGCGCCCGGCATGGCTGCGCAGTTCCGTCTCGACAAGGTCGAGAATTTCCATCTCGGCGGCTTCATCGGGCAAATCCAGGACGACATGCATCAGGAACCGGTCAAGCTGTGCCTCGGGCAGGGGAAAGGTGCCTTCCTGCTCGAGCGGGTTCTGCGTGGCGATGACCATGAAAGGGTCGGGCAGGGGACGCGTCTGGCCGCCGGCGGTGACCTGGCCTTCGCCCATCGCCTCCAGCAGGGCGGATTGCACCTTTGGCGGGGCGCGGTTGATCTCGTCCACCAGGACAAGGTTGTGAAAGACCGGGCCGGGCAGGAATTCCATCGCGCCGCTGTCCTGCCGGTAGATCTGCGTGCCGGTGACGTCCGATGGCATCAGGTCGGGGGTGCACTGGATGCGGGCAAAGCTGCCCTCGACCCCGTCGGCCAGCCTGCGCACCGAACGGGTCTTGGCAAGCCCCGGCGCGCCTTCGATCAGGACGTGCCCGCCGGTCAGGAGCGCGATCATCAGCCGCTCGACCAGCACCGCGTGCCCCACGAGGCCCGCTTCCATCCGGGCCGCCAGCATTGCCGCGGAGTCGGGTCGAACGCCTGTCGTTCTGTCTGCGATATCCTCCATGCGGTCCTCCTGTTGCCTGGATCACAGAACCACGACCGGGGCATGCAAAAAAGATTTCGCAGGCATTTTCGGCGCATGTCGGGCAAATTGCCCGAGACATGACGGCCGGTTTGCCCGATCCTTGGAGGCAGCCCGTTCAGGGAGGAAACGACATGAGCCTTCGATTTCGACTGGTCTTCACGCTTTGGCTGGTGACGGCGCTGGCGGCCGCGATCACACTTGGCCTGGCGGCGGCCGATGCGTATCGGACCGCGCGGAGCGACACCCAGACGACGCTGACGCGGGCCAGCTATGTGCTGGAGCGAAATTATCATATGGAGCCGCGCGTGGGCGAGCCGCTTTATGCCGAGATGACATCGATCAAGCTTCTGGGCGTGATGGCGCCGGGCACCTGTATCCGGTTCGACCAGCGGATGATCTCGGAGCGCCGTCTTTGTGCCGGCTGGCAGGTCTTCGGGCAGATCGCGCCCGGCTGGTTCCGCAATCTTGCCGGACGGGTATTCGAGCCGCCCGCGTCGGTCGTCCGGTCTGGCTCTGCCTCGCAAAGCGGCGCGTTTCGCGTCGAGGCCTCGTTCGATCCGGTGGCGGCGGCGACCCTGGCCTGGCAGCGTACGCGGCTGGCCCTGTGGCAGACATTGGCGATGGCGGCCGGCGTGCTGGTCCTGGGCTCCATCGCTATTTTCTGGCGGCTTGGACCGGTGCGCGGCATCGTGTCCGGGCTTGACCGGCTCGCCTGCGGCGACCTTGATGCGCGGGTCGAACCGGGCGGCGCACAGGAGTTCGGACAGATTGCCCAGGCCGTCAATCACCTGGCCGAGCGGCTGCGCGCCAGTGCCGCGCAGAGCCAGTCGCTGATGCGGAAACTGATCGAGGTCGAGGACGTGGAGCGGCGGCAGTTGGCGCGGGATCTGCATGACGAGTTCGGCCAGACCCTCACCGCGACGGCTGCGCTTGCGGCTTCCATGGGATATGCCGCCCCGCAGGACCGACCCGATATCGCGCGCGACGCGGCGGCCATCGGTACGAATATCCGCAACATGATGGAATGCCTGCGCGGCGCGTTTGCGCGCCTGCGGCCACCGGATCTGGAGGAGGTCGGCCTTGCTGCCAGCTTGCGCACGATGCTGGACGGCTGGGCGACCCAAAGCGGCACGCGGCTGACGCTGGATTATGACCTGGACGAACAGGGGATGTCGAATGCAGTGGCACTGGATCTTTACCGGATCGTTCAGGAATGTGTCACAAACGCGATGCGGCATGGCGCGCCGGCCCGTGTTCGGGTGGCGCTGCGGCAGGGGGGCGACAGCATATCCCTGAGCGTGGAGGATGATGGCGGCGGCACGCTCGTCCGGGGACAAAGCGGGCATGGCGTCCTGGGTATCAGCGAGCGCACGTCCGCGATGGGCGGCGAACTGCGGATGCGGGAAACCGATCTTGGCGTTCGGGTCGACGTGACCGTACCTGCCGCCATCGCAAGAAGTGCGGCATGACCGAGCGCCTTGTCATGATCGTCGACGACCACCCGGTGGTGCGCGAAGGCTACCGCCGCCTGATCGACCTGCAACCGGGGTTGCGGATCGTTGCCGAGGCCGAGGACGCGCGCGGCGCTTACAGCCGCTATCGCGAGGCAGGGCCGGACGTTGTCGTGATGGATGTGACCTTGCCCGGGGCCAGCGGCATAGAAGCGATCCGCCACATCCGTCAATACGACGCCGCCGCCCGGATCGTTGTCTTCACGATGCATCAAGGGGCGGCCTTTGCCTTGAAAGCGATCGAGGCCGGTGCCGCCGGCTATGTCACGAAGAGCAGCGACCCGGCCAACCTCATCATGGCCATCTTCGGGGTTCTGGAGGGACGCACGGTGATCTCGCCGGACGTGATAGAAGGTATTGCCCGGGATCGTATCGCCGGGACCGGCACCGGATTGGACGAACTGAGTACCCGACAGACAGAAATCCTGCGCATGCTGGCCACCGGCTGGCCGGCTGAAAAAATCGCCGAAGCATTGTCGATCAGCCTCAAGACGGTGCGAAACAATCACTACCAGATCAAAAGCGTGCTTGGCCTTGAAACGGATGCCCAGATGGTCTGGTTCGCGCTCAAGGCAGGCCTGGTGGAGCGGTCGAGGGAAGACCAGGTCTGAGTTCAACAGGGTGCTTGCGAGCAAAGGGTTGCACGCAGATCAAAGCGATCCTTCGGGCATCGACACCAGATCACGGCGTTATCCAGCCGACCTGTGAATTTGACGCCAGATCGGCGCTGCGAGTTGACCCTAGAGCTGGTTTTCGCCCTGTCCTTGTATGCTTGTGCAGTGCGTTCGATTTGTGAAAAAGTCCGGCATGCCGAATGAACTTCCAACCCATACCAGCGATCTTGCGAAAGGTCTGCCGAGCGACGCCCTGACGCGGCTGTTCGGCGAGTTGGCCGCGCTGGATGCCCAGGTTGGCGACCGGACGTTTCCCGAGACCGTGGTGACCTGGGTGCGACGCTGGATTCCGACGCAGTCGGTTTCACTGTTCGAATTCGAAGCCGGAATGCAGCCCCGGACGCTTTTCAGCCATGCACCCGGCCATGATCCGAACATGGTAGAATACACCAACGGGATCTACGTGCTCGACCCGATGTACAGCCTGTTCGCGGAAGACCGGTTCTTCGGTACGGTGCTGCTGGACCTTGCGGGCAGCAAGGACCGCGAGATGCCGGAGACCTTTGCGCGCTACTGGATCAAGGTGTCGGCCGACCATGAGATCGGCACGCTGATGGAGATCGGCCCCGACCGCTGTGCGCATCTGTCGATCTACGTGTCGCTGGGGGACAAGGTTAAGGATGCGCTGGCCCTGATCGAGCTGGTGCACCCGGTTCTGACCGGCATGTTCCGGCGGCACCTTGTACCGCAGGTGCCCGACACCACGGCCACGGAGGCCGCGCGGCGGCGCGTGCATGCGACGGTATCGAAGGTGATGAGCGATTTCGGATCGGCCACGCTGACCGATCGCGAGCGGGAAATCTCGCAACTGCTGCTCAAGGGCCATTCGTCGAAATCCATTGCCCGGATTCTGGACATCTCTCCGGGCACTGCGGCGATCCATCGTTCGAACATCTACCGCAAGCTGGGCGTCACCGGCCACGGCGAGCTGTTTTCGATGTTCATCGGCAAGTTGATCGACGGTTGAGTTTAGTGCCCGCGCGGTCCTAGAGCCGCGCCAGAGCGGCATCCAGCGTTTCGATAAGCAGGTCCGTTTCGGGTTTGCCGAAGACCAGCGGCGGGCGGATCTTCATGATGTTTCCGTGGGCGCCCGTCCGCGACACCAGCACACCGTTGTCCTTCATCCTTTCGACGCAGGACAGACAGGCCTCCGCATCGGCTGCCTTGGTCGCGCGGTCCGAGACGAACTCGGCGGCGATGAAGAAACCCTTGCCCCTGAGATCTCCGATCACGGCGTGTTTGTCGGCAAGTGCGCGCAGGCGGGCGAACATGTCGTCGGACGTGTCCTTGACATGGCGAAGCAGGTTGTCCCGCTCCACGATCCGCAGCACGGCCTTTCCCACCTCGGCGGAGACCGGATTTCCTGCGAACGTGTTGAAGTATTCGCCGCCCCGGTCGACATAGGCCTGCATGATCTCCGGGGTGGTCGCCGTGATCGCCAGCGGGTGGCCGTCGCCCATGGGTTTGCCCATGGTGATGATGTCGGGCACCACGCCGGAGTCCATCACGCCCCAGTAATGGTCGGCGAGGCGACAGAGACCCGACTGGACCTCGTCCGCGATGACCAGGCCGCCGGCCGCGCGTACCCGGGTGAAAAGCTGCTGCTGGTAAATTGGCAAGGGAGCGAAGATGCCCGAGCCGTCATAGATCGAGTCGACAAGGATGGCCGCGACGCCGTGGCCCCTTTGCTGCAGCGTCTCGATGGCCTTGTCGATCTGGGCCGCGTGATGGGCGGCAAAGCGGGCCGAGTTGTCGGAGGACACGCCGCGATAGGTGTCGGGCGCATCGATCTCGCAAATGTAATCGGGGCAGGGGTCGGGGCGTATCGCGGGAGAAAGGTCGCGCACCAATGTCGTTGCCCCGTGGTAGGTGCCCTTGAGAATGATCAACCCGTTGTTGCCGGAGACGCGGCGGGCGATCTGGCAGGCGTAGTCATTCGCCTCGGACCCGGTGCAGACGAGGTTGGACACCGAGATGTCGCCGGGGAGCACGGCGGCCAGCATCTCGGCGTATTCGACGACGGATTCGTGCAGGTAGCGGGTGTGGGTATTGAGCCGCTGCGCCTGGCGGTGCAGCGCTTCGACCACTTCGGGGTGGCAATGGCCGACCGACGCCACGTTGTTGTAGCAGTCGAGGTACTTGCGCCCCTCGGCGTCCCACATCCAGACGCCCTCTGCCCGGACAAGGTGGACAGGGTCGCGGTAGAAATGGCTGTAGGCGGGGCCGAGAACCTTGCGCCTTCGGTCCAGAAGCTCCTGGGTGCCGGGAGAGGGGGACATGGGGTCACTCCATCTGATTGGCCGCGTCCAGAACGCGGCGCGTGAAATCCTGTGGGTCGGTGTCAAGCTCGCGTTCCAGTGCGCGGATGGACCGGGGCAGTTCGGTCTGCACGAGGGACGCGGCCCCGGAAAGGTCGTGCTGCACGCGGAAGGTCAGAAGCTCCACCGTCAGGATCATGCGGGCAAGGATCGCGTCGTGCAGGTATGGCAGTTGATCCAGGGGCAGGGGGCTTGCCGCGGCAAAGCCCTGCAGGCAGGCGATGGAGATGGCGACGGGGTCGGCCTCGTGTTCGATCAGGCTGGCGAGTGCGACGGCGAGCTCCTGCAGCACCGGGCCCGCGATCATGTCGCCGAAGTCGATCAGGCCGCAGACCCGGTCGGAGTCTTCCGGCGCGATCAGGATGTTGCCGGAATGGGCGTCGCCGTGGATCATCACCTGCGGCATGGCGCGCATGGCGGGCAGGCCGGTGGCGGCGAGGCGCCGGATGACGGGCGCGCAGCGAGAGCGCAGGCGGTCCGGCAGGTAGTCTTGCGAAAGCTGGCGGGATTCGAGCAGACCGTTCAGCGTGTCCCACGGCATGAAGTGGCTGGCGGCGGGATGCGAGAACCCGGTGAACGCCCGATTGAGCCGGCCCAGCATCTGCCCGATGCCCCGACCGACCCGGTCGCTGACGTGGTTCGTCGCGTTGAGCGGGGTGCCCGGCAGGAAGCTGAGCAAGCGCAGGCTGAGGGTCTCGCCCGCGTGGGGGACAGGGACGGTCAGCGCGCCGTCGCTTGCTGGGATCATTCGGGGGACGGGAAGGCTGCCGTCCCGTGCGGCCAGGTGCTCCAGCGCGGCGATCTGAAAGTCGATCAGCGCGGGATCTTCGGTGGGATTGGCGACCTTGGCCAGATAGTCGCCATTGCTCGTGAGCAGGCGCATGTTCTGGTCCCGCTCACCGGCGAGTGATTTGAGCGTGCCCTCGAGCCCGTAGGCCTGGCGCAGCGCCTCGGCCAGCCGTTCCGGTGCGCAGGGCGGGCAAAGCGCAGGTCTGCGACGAGAGGGTGCCGTGGGGCGGGTTGGAAACATGTTGCATGCCGGAAGGAAGCCGGTTCGGCGGGAATACTCAATTCTCGAATTCAATAGAGGCGGGGGCGAGGAACTGCTAACACGGGGTGGAGTTGCTTCCTCGCTGTTGCGTTGTACCTATGTTGGTGCCGTTCCGCCTGTCTGCGTGGATGCGCCCGCCAACCTGGCCTGCCGAGGATACTGCCACCGTGAAAAGACCCCAGATGACCGAAACACCTGGAGACACTCTGTCTGCCGGGCCGCCCCGCGGCGCGGAAACCGGGTTTATTGCGCGGGACGCTCTGATTTCGCGGATCGAGGGCGCCTGGCCAGTGAAGCTGCTGATCGTCCAGGCCCCGGCGGGGTATGGCAAGTCCCACGTGGCGCGGCAGTGGTGGCATCGGCTGGGGGCGGCGCAGGTGCCGCGAGGCTGGATCGGCCTTGACGAGAGCGACGCGTCGCCCGAGCAGTTCGTGGAAAAGCTGCTGAAATCGCTTACGGGGCTGGCGCCCGATACGGTGCCGCGGCTGTTGGCGCTGCTGGGGTCCGCCGTCGCCTTCCCTGAGCGCGAGTTGCTGGAGGGGTTGGCGCGCGCAGTGGTTTCGGAGCGGGAGCGGCTGGTGCTGTTCCTCGATGACTATCATTTGATCCACGGCACGCCGGCATCCGCCTTTGTCGAGCGGCTGATGAAGGCGATGCCGGCGCAGTTGAACCTGGTGCTGACCACCCGCAAGAAGCCGGACTTCCCGCTGGCGCGGCTGCGGCTGTCGGGAGAGGTGCTGGAATTTGGGCAGGCGGACCTGTGCTTCACCGCCGAGGAGGCGTCGGCCTTCTTCGAGGAGACCTGTCAGGCGGTGGTTCCCGAACATGCCGTTGCGGAGATCCACAACCGGACCGAGGGCTGGCCCGCGGGGTTGCGGATGGCCGCCATCAGCCTGTCGAGCATGCAGGGATCCGCGGCGACCCGATCCGTGTTCGACCAGGCCAACGCGCAGGATCAGATCTCGGAATACCTGTTCGACGAGGTGCTGAGGCACCTGCCGGAAGACCTTGCCCGTTTCATGTTCGAGACGGCAGCGCTGACGCATTTTTCCGTCGAGACCTGCGAGGGCATCCTGGAATGGCCCGACGCCGCCGACCGCCTGCGCGAGTTGGGGGAGCGCAATCTGTTCCTGATCCGGCTGGGTGGGCCGGAGGGGCGCTATCGCTATCACCACCTGATCCAGGAGCTGCTTCTGGCGCGGATCAGCGAGGCGCAGCGGCGCGACATCTCGGCCCGGGCGAGCCGGTGGTTCGAGACCGAGGACCGGATCGTCGAGGCGGTAAGCCATGCCCTGCTTGCGGACCTGGAGGAGCGGGCGGTCGAACTGGTCGAACGACATGCGGTGAACCGGCTGCTGCAGGGCTACGTGCTGGAGACCCGGCGGCTGCTGGACATGATCCCCGCGGAACTTCAGCGGAACAGGCCGGGGATCGTGCTGTGCCATCTGTGGCTGCTGATGCAAGGCGCGAGCCCCGAGGATGCCGCCACCCGGCTGGAAGAGGCGAGGCTGGCAATGGAGGTTCTGCGCGAGGCGGATCGCGACGCGGGGATCGCACCGGGCGAGATCAGCGTGATGGAAGTGGGCATGCTGAGCGCCATGGAGAACTTCCCCGCCGCGAAGGAGAAGGGCAAGGGGCTGCTGGAACGGCTGCCCGCCGACCGTCCCTACCTGTCGGGGACGCTGGCCAATATCCTGGGGCACGTGGATCTGGCCCTTGGCGAGCTTTCCAGCGCCCGGCGATATTTCGAACGGGCGCGGGCCGTCCATTCCGCGGCGCGCCATTACTTTGGCGTCTTCATGGCAGACCTTCTGCTGGGTCTGACCGAAAAGAACGCCGGAAACCTGCGCCTGTCCGAGCAGATCTTTCGCCAGTCCATCCGCGACAGCCAGGCGCGGCTGGGGCCCGGATCCTATCCCGAGGCGCTGGCCAGTGTCGCGCTGGCGGAAATCCTGTACGAGTATAACGACCTGCGCGCCTCGGAGCGGCTGTTCCATCAGCACCGCCAGGTGGCGCGGTCCTGGGCGCTGGTGGTGCAGCAGATTTCGATAGACCTGCTGGAGATAAGACTGCTGGCGGCTGCCGGGCAGCGGGATGAGGCGGTCCGGAAGCTGGACCTTGCGAGCCTGCAACCCAAGATGAAGTTCGAACGCTACCTGGACCGGCTGATTGCCGAGCGGCTGCGGCTGACCGCCGACCGCGCGGATGTCAGCCCGCCGCCCGGTCGGCCGCGGGCCGCCGATCCCGGTGACGCCGGTCCGGATTTCGTGCGGGAATTCGCGGCGATCGCCGTCATTCGGCGGATGATCTCGGAAGGTGAATCCCGTGGCGCGATACGGGCAACCGAGACATTGCTGGAACAGAACCACGCCGCGCAGCGCAAGCGCCGCGAGATCGAGCTTCTGGTGCTGCGGGCGCTGGCCTTTCACAACCTGCGACAGATGCAGGAGGCCGGCGCCGCGCTGACGGAGGCGCTGCGCCTTGCCGAGGGGGAACGGTTCGTGCGCACGTTCCTTGATGAGGGGCCGCAGATCACCGACATACTTCGGCACCTCTCGCGGGATCAGTCCCCGGTCGCGGACCCGGGCATTCGCAACTACATCAACCAGTTGCTGGCCGCCGCAAGGGCCGGGGCCGGCGCGCCGGCCAGCCCGGCCGCGCCGGGCGGACATGCGGTGCTGCTGGATGCGTTGACCCAGAGAGAGCAGGCGGTGCTGGCGCAGCTTGCCCTTGGCAACACCAACGAGGAGATCGGCGGCACCCTGGGGATGAAGCTGCCGACGGTGAAATGGCACCTTGGCAACATCTATTCCAAGCTTTCGGTCAAGAACCGCGCCCAGGCCATTCTGAGCGCGCAGCACCTGGGATTGATCCCGCTCCATACCAAAGTACGGGACAGCTGAAATCGCACCCCCGACCTGCGACGGGTCCGCGCCCGCGTTCGGTCGTCTATGCATGATGCAGGACGATTCGAAGGATGTGGAGGAACCATGGCGACCGGATTTCTATTTCACGAGAAGTACATGTGGCATGACCCCGGCAGCGCCATTCTGGTTGTGCCCTGCGAGGGCATGCACCAGCCCATGCCCAGTGCGGAAACCGCCGAAGGCAAGCGGCGCATCCGCAACCTGGTCGAGGCCAGCGGGCTGAGCGACCACCTTGTGCCGCTGAAGCCGCGCCTGATCGCGGAGGCGGACTTGCTGCGGTTTCACACGCAGGATTACCTCGATGACCTCAAGCGGATCGACAAGACCGGGGGTGTCGCCGGAGAATCGGTGCAGTTCGCGGCAGGCGGTTACGAGATCGCGCGGCTGTCCGCCGGCGGTGTGCTGAGCGCGATG
This sequence comes from Roseovarius sp., assembly GCA_046290265.1. Taxonomy (GTDB): domain Bacteria; phylum Pseudomonadota; class Alphaproteobacteria; order Rhodobacterales; family Rhodobacteraceae; genus Roseovarius. The sequence continues at coordinate 117,150 of JBKAGF010000001.1, forward strand.
GAGGCGGTGTTGTCCGGCAATGTCGAGAATGCCTATGCGCTGGTGCGCCCGCCCGGTCACCATGCGGAGCGGGACCGCGCGCGGGGTTTCTGCCTGTTCGCGAATATCTCGGTCGCGATCATGGCCGCCCAGGCGACGCTGGGCGTGGGCCGCGTGGCGGTGGTGGACTGGGATGTGCATCACGGCAACGGCACCGAGCAGGCGTTCTATGACAGCGCGGACGTGCTGACGATCTCGATTCACCAGGACGGGAATTATCCGGCGGAGACAGGCGGGCACGACGCTCGCGGAAGCGGGGCGGGAGAGGGGTACAACCTGAACATCCCGCTTCCCGGCGGATCGGGGATCGGGGCCTACAAGGCGGCTTTCGAGCGCGCGGTGCTGCCTGCGCTCGACGCGTTCGAGCCCGATCTGATCGTGATCGCCGCCGGGTTCGATGCCAACGGTTTCGACCCGCTGGCACGGCAGATGCTGGATAGCGAGACCTACCGCTGGATGACCGCGCGGCTGATGGAACGCGCCAAGGACCTGTGCATGGGCCGCCTGCTGGCGGTGCACGAGGGCGGCTACAGCGAGGCCTACGTGCCCTATTGTGCGATGGCGATGCTGGAGGAGTTGTCCGGGCAGCGCTCGGACATCAGCGATCCCTTGCAGGAGGTAGTGGCCGCCTGGCCGGGACAGGACCTGCAGCCGCACCAGCAGGAGGCCATCGAGCGCGCCATCGCGGCATCCTGGATGCGCGAAAGGCAGGCCGCGCAGTGAGTGACCTGATCGTCATCCTGCTGAACGCCGCGACGCTGACCAGCATCCTGATGCTGGTCGGGCTGGGGCTGGCGATCATCTTTGGCCTGATGCGCGTGCTGAACCTGGCGCATGGCGAGTTCGTTGCCATCGGCGCCTTTGCCATGGTGGTGGCGCATGACGCGGGGCTGGGGTTCGTAGGGGGGCTGGTGCTGGCGACGGCTGTGGGAGCCCTTGGCGGGCTGCTGTTGGAATGGGGGATCGTGCGGCATCTCTATCACCGGCCGATCCAGGCGATCCTGGCGACCTGGGGCGTCAGCCTGGCGTTCCAGCAACTTCTGCAACTGGCCTTCGGGACCGGCGCCCGCACGGTGCCGGCGCCGATCCAGGGGGCGGTGGAGATCATGGGCACGGCCTATCCCGCCTACCGGCTGCTTCTGATCGCGCTGGCGCTGCTGCTTTTCGCGGCGCTGGCCATCGCGATGCGGCGCACTTCGCTGGGGCTGGACCTGCGCGCGGTGATCCAGAACCGGGAGATGGCGGAATCGGTCGGGATCAACACGGCGCGGACGTTCTCGATCTCCTTTGCCATCGGCAGTGCGGTCGCCGCCATCGCAGGTGCGCTGGTGGCGCCGCTGGTGTCGATCCTGCCGCAGATCGGCGTGAACTACCTGGCCAATTCGTTCTTCGTGGTGATCGTGGGCGGTGTCGGATCCATGGGCGGGGTGCTGGCGGGCAGCGCCTTCATCGGCGGGCTGGACAGCCTGATCGCCTATCAATTGTCGCCAAGCCTGTCGCGCGCCATCGTCCTGTTGCTGGCGATCATCCTGGTGCGGTTCCGGCCGCAGGGTCTGGTCAAGCCATGAGCCCGCGCAAGACTGGATCGGGGGGCCTGGGAGAGCTGTTCCGCAAGGACCGGAGCCACACGGTGATTTTCCTGGTGCTGGCGGTGCTGGTGATGGTGGCGTCGCCCTACCTTGACTATTACAACACGACGGCGGTCCGGGACGCGGCCATTTTCGGCTTGTTCGCCCTCTCGCTGGACTATTTCTGGGGAAAGACCGGGCAGCTGAGTTTCGGGCACGCGGTGTTCTTCGGCGTGGGCGCCTATGCCTACGCGCTGGTCGCGCCGGGGCTGGGCGGCACGGCGGGATCGCTGGCCGGGCTGGGCGCGGCCGTGGCCCTGCCGGTGGTGGTGGCTGCTGTCATCGGCTACTTTCTGTTGTTCGCCGGAATCCGGGGCGACTTTTTTACCATCGTGACGCTGGCGCTTGGGGTGATCGCGCAGCAACTGGCGATTTCCTGGGTCGCGGTCACCGGGGGCGATGCGGGCCTTGTCGGGGTGCCGCCGCTGACGTTGGGGGGCTTCGTGTTCTTTTCTCCCACCAGCACTCTTTACCTCGCGCTGGGCACGCTTGTCTTGCTCTACTTCGTGGTCGCGAGCCTGAGTGCGGGCCACACGGGCAAGGTGCTGACCGCGATCCAGTGCAACGAGACCCGGGCACAGTCGCTGGGCTACGACACGTCGGCGGAGCTGCTGAAGGCGCTGATGCTGTCGGCGGGCATCGCCGGGCTTGCCGGTGCGCTTTACGCAGCCACGTCCGGCATCGTGGTTCCCGACCTGGTGGGGCTGCTGCTTTCGACCGAGGTGATCATGTGGGTCGTCGTCGGCGGACGCGGCACGCTGGTGGGGCCGGTGGTGGGCACCTTCCTGGTGATGCGCTTTCAGCAGGAGATTTCGTCGGTCAGTGCCGCCTTGTGGCCGCTGGTCGTCGGTGTCGGCTTCGTCATCCTGATCTTTACCGCGCCGAACGGGCTGTTGCCCTGGCTGGCCCGGATGGGGCGCAGGCTGACGGGGGGGAGGACGCCATGACCGAAGCCGCCCTCGAAACCCGTCATCTGGCGTTGAGCTTTGGTGGGGTGCGCGCCACGCGCGATGTCTCGTTCTCGGTCGCGCCGAAGGAGCTGGTCGCGATCATCGGGCCGAACGGCGCGGGAAAGTCGACGCTGCTGAACCTTATCACCGGCGTCCTCAAGCCCGACAGCGGGCAGGTCCTGACCGCCGGAAAGGACATTACGGGCTGGAAGCCGCATCACATCGTGAGGGCTGGGATCGGGCGCAAGTTCCAGGTGCCCAGCACCTTCGACGACCTGAGCGTGCGCGAGAACATCGAGGTCTCGGTGAACGGTCCTGGTGCCGCGCGGGACGGCGGCATGAATGTCGACACCGTTCTGGAGCGTGTAGGCTTGACGGCCAGGGCCGATACGTTGGCCTGCAACCTGTCGCACGGGCACCGCCAGTGGCTGGAGATCGGCATGGTGCTGGCGCTCCGCCCTCGGGTGCTGCTGCTGGATGAGCCGACGGCCGGCATGACCCCGGAGGAGACCGCCCGCACGGCCGAGATCGCCCGCGACGTCGCGCAGGTCTGCAGCGTCGTGGCGATCGAACACGACATGAGTTTCGTGCGCGCGCTGAATTGCCGGACCGTCGTGCTGCACCAGGGCGCGCTGCTGCGTGATTCGGATTTCCAGACCATCTCCGAGGATGAAGAGGTGCGCGACATCTACCTGGGGAGGCACACATGATCCTGTCGGCACGGAACCTGACCGGCGGATACGGCAGCATCAACGTGCTGAACGACCTGTCTTTCGAGTTGGGCGAAGAAGAGGTGCTGACCGTGATAGGCCGCAACGGTGTGGGCAAGACCACCCTGATGCGGGTGCTGACCGGCCACCTGCCGAAAACCGGCGGCACCATCCGGTTCCTGGACAAGGACACGGGCGGAATGAAGCCCTACGCGCTGGCCCGCGCCGGGATCGGGTACGTCCCCCAGGGACGGCAGATCTTCGCGAAGCTGACAATCGAGGAGAACCTTTTGACCGGCATGCGCGCGGCGGGCGGCCATGACGCCGAGGCCATGGAGGACGTGCTGGAGCTGTTCCCGCGGCTGCGCGAGCGCCTGGGCCAGATGGGCGGAACGCTGTCGGGGGGCGAGCAGCAGCAGCTTGCCCTGGCGCGCGCGTTGTGCGGCAAGCCGAGGGTCCTGCTGCTGGACGAGCCGTCCGAAGGCATCCAGCCCAATATCGTCGATCTTATCGGCGACCTGATCACCCGGATCGTGAAGGAGCGGCGGTTGTCGGTACTGCTGGTCGAGCAGAACCTCAACCTGATCCGCACAGCCGCCCATCGCTGCCTTGTCATGGACAAGGGAAAGATCGTGGCCGAAGGCCCGCCCACGCTCTTGGACGACGAGGAGTTCGTCGCCCGTCATCTGGCCATCTGAAAATGAACCGACAGGAGAGAACCATGAGTATTTCGAGACGACAGATGCTGAAATCCGCCGGGGCGGCGGGTGTGATGGCGTTCGGCGCGCCGTCGATCGTGCGCGCGGCGGACGTGATCAACGTGGGCGTCACGGCGCCGATCACCGGGCTGTCCGCGATCCTGGGCGAGACGCTGGCCAATTGCTACAAGCTGGCCGCGGCGCAGCTGAATGCCAAGAACGGCATCGGCGGGCGAGAGGTGAACCTGATCATCGAAGACAACCAGACCAGCACCAAGGGCGCGGTGGACAAGGCGCGCAAGCTGCTTTTCTCGGACAATGTGGACGTGATGATGGGCGGCATCCTGAGCCTGGAGCGCACCGCGACGCTGTCGGTCACAGGCCCTGCCAAGAAGCTTTATATCTACCCGACCTATTTCGAAGGCGGCGAATGCGACCCCTTCATGATCGCCACCGGGGGTGTGCCGAACCAGCAGATCGACAACTACGTCCCATGGCTGATCGAGAATGTCGGCAAGACCTGCTACATCCAGGGGTCGGATTATGCCTGGGCACAGGTGTCGTCGAAGATCATCCAGGAGGCCTTTGAAAAGCACGGCGGCGAGGTTGTGGGCGTGGATCTGTTCCCCTTCGGCACCCAGGACTTCGGCCCGTCGATGCAGAAGGTCCGCGAGGCCAACCCCGACATGGTCTGGACCATGGTGGTGGGCAACGACGCGATCACGGCGGTCAAGCAGTACCGCAGTTTCGACATGAAGCCCGCCTATGTGACCCAGGCCTTCGACGAGGTCTTCACCACCAGCGCGCTGCCGGATGGCGAGGCGGAGGGCATGTTGTCGGCGCAGTCCTATTTCACCACTATCGAAAGCCCCGAGAACAGCGCCTTCGTCGCCGCCTACCGCGACATGTTCGGTGAGAACGCGCTGGTCAACTCCATCTCCGAGGCGGCCTATACCGGGTTCATGCTGTACGCGGCGGCGGTGGAGCAGACGGGCGGCACATCGGATGCCGAACTGGTAGAGGCGATCACGAGCATGACGTTGGAGGCCCCCCAGGGCACGGTGTCGGTGTCGCCGGAGACCAACATAATGTCCACCAACTCCATCATCGGCCGGGCGCGGGCGGACGGGCTGTTCGATATCGTGGAGCACTTCGGACGGGTCGAGGCGAGCGATCCGGACTGTTCGCTGAGCTAGGCGGGGAAACCCCGCTTGCGGTCTGTGCCGGCCGTTGACCATATAGGAGGGCCATTTTCGGACGGCCCGGACCATGGAAACGCTGCTGGGCCCTGCGGGCCTGCAGAACGGCCGGCACTTGTGACGAGGAGCGGGACATGGAGGTCGTAGAGGCTTCGATTGCAGATTTGCAGGCTGCGCTTGCTTCGGGCGAGACGACGGCCGAGGAACTGGTGTCGGTCTATCTCGCCCGTATCGCCTGTTACGATCAGGGCGGGATACGGCTGAACGCCGTGCCGTTGCTGAACCCGGATGCCCTTGCAGAGGCGCGCGCGTCGGATGCGCGCCGGGCCGCGGGACAAACATTGTCGCCGTTCGACGGCATCCCCTATACCGCCAAGGACAGCTACAAGGTGCGCGGCATGACCGTGGCCAGCGGCTCGCCGGCCTTTGAGGATCTCGTGGCCAACGAAGACGCATTCGTCATCTCGCGACTGCGTGCGGCGGGGGCGATCCTGATCGGTTTGACGAACATGCCGCCGATGGCCAATGGCGGGATGCAGCGCGGGCTCTACGGGCGGGCCGAGTCCCCGTATAACGCCGACTTCCTGACGGCGGCCTTCGCCTCGGGCTCCTCGAACGGCTCGGGCACCGCGACGGCGGCAAGCTTCGCGGCCTTCGGCCTGGGCGAAGAGACATGGTCAAGCGGGCGGGCTCCGGCCTCGAACAACGGATTATGCGCCTACACCCCCAGTCGTGGCGTGATTTCGGTACGCGGCAACTGGCCGCTCATTCCGACCATGGACGTGGTCGTGCCGCATACCAGAAGCATGGGGGACATGTTGTCACTGCTTGACGTGCTTGTCGCCGACGACCCCGAGACCGAGGGCGATTTGTGGCGGATGCAGCCGTGGGTGCCGATACCGGCAGCGTCAGAGGTTCGGCCAGAATCCTATGCGGCCCTGGCCGATAGCGCGACGCTGAAAGGCCGGCGCTTTGCCCTGCCCGCGATGTACGTCAACGCGGACCCGGAGGCGGGGACCAACCCCGCAGGCGGGATCGGCGGCCCTACCGGGCAACGCATCGACACCCGGCCGTCATTCGTACGCCTTATGGAGCGTGCGTGCGCTGCGTTGGAGGCCGCAGGGGCACAGGTGATCAGGACCGACTTTCCGCTTGTCACGAGATACGAGGGCGACCGCCCAGGGGCGCCTACGATCCGCACCCGCGGTCTTGTTCCCGAAGCCTTCCTGGATCGCGAGGTCCGGGACCTGTCGGCCTGGTCGTGGGATACCTTCCTGCGCCTGAATGCGGATCCGCGTCTGAATCGTCTGAGCGACGTCGACGGGGAGCGGATATTTCCGCGGCCTGACGGGGCCTTGCCGGATCGCTATTTCGGGTTCGATCACGACATCGCCGAATACCCGGCCATCGCGCGCGCGCAGGCGGTCGAGAATTTCCGGGACATCCCTTGGCTCGCGGAGGGGCTCGAGGGGCTGGAGGCGACGCGGCGCGAAGACCTGGAGGACTGGATGGACGCGCTGGGACTGGACGCGGTGATTTTCCCGGCAGTCGCCGACATCGGGCCAGCCGATGCCGACGTTACACCCGCCTCGGCGGATCTGGCATGGCGGAACGGCACCTGGGTCGCGAACGGAAACCTGGCGATCCGCCATTGCGGCGTTCCCACGGTCACCGTGCCGATGGGCATTGCGGATGACATCGGGATGCCGGTCGGCCTTACGTTCGCGGGACGGGGCTGGTCCGACAACGACCTTCTGTCCTATGCCAGCGCGTTCGAGGCAACGGGCCGCTACCGCTTTCCTCCGCCGAGGACGCCTTGAGGCTATGCCGAACTGCGCGACATTGGGTGACGCAGACTTGTGAAAACGAAAGAAGGCCTGTCAGCCGGGCGAGAACTTCAGCAGCACCAGCGCGCCCGATTCGCTGCCCGCAGTGTGCATGGTGCCCGGTGCACGGATGATGAGGTCGCCCGGCACATAGCTGTTCTCGTCATCATAGAATGACCCTTCCAGAACGTAGATTTCCTCGACCGTTTCATGTGCGTGGGACTCGGAAAACGCGCCCGGGGCAATTTTCATCAGCATTGTCATATCGCCCGAGGTGGATTCGTAGAGGGGTTTCGTTTCGAACCCCTTGGTGCCGGTTTCCTGCCAATCCAGGGCGGACTGGTTCACATACGCCGTGCCGGAAGCAGGGCGGTCCAGTGTTGCGGCGGCCCCTGTCGGCTGGAATTGGTCTGCCATGCTTGTATCCCGTTTGCTGTGGTTCGAGGAATGCTACTGAAGGGCGGGTGAAACATCAAATGTCGTGTCAGAAATTCCCCCTGCATCGAAGAGCTGTACCAGGCCGGTGCCCGGCGCGCATCTCAGCGTTGTACTTCTGCCAGCCAGTTCACGAACAGATCCCGCGGCTGATGGTTCGGTTCATCCTTGGGCCAGACGAAATAGTAGGCGCCGATACTGGTTTCGCTTTCCGACCAAAGCGCCACCAGTTTGCCATCCTGCAATTCGTTCTCGACCAGGTAGGTCGGCAACAAGGCCGCGCCCATGTCGTGAATCGCGGCCTGGATCATCGAAGCGAATTGATCGAAGAGCATTCCGACAGGGCACTTGACGTCTTGTCCAAGCGCCCTGGCCCAGTTTTCCCACGCATCCGGGCGTGTATCGAGGTGGAGAAGCGGCAGCGAAAACACATCGCTTACCGTGGTGCCGCGAAGTGTTGCGGCTACTTTCGGCGATGCCACGGGGACGACATATTCGCGCATGAGTTCGTGGTAGGCCACGTCGGACCAGTCCTTCTGGCCGAAATGGATGGCGCCGTGAAAGGGTTCGGCGGCGAAATCGAAAGGTTTCAGCCTGGTGCTGAGGTTCACGGTGACCTCGGGGTGACGCGCCACGAAATCGGGTAGTTTCGGGGCCAGCCAGCGGACGCCGAAGGCCGGGAGCATCGCGATGTTAAGCTGCCCACCGGCGGGATTTGCCTTGAGGCGCAGGCTTGCCGTTCCGATCTGGTCCAGTGCGGCCCTGACCTGGGTGCAATAGGTCCGCGCGGCGGGCAGGAACTTGATGCTTTTCTTGTCGCGCATGAAAAGCGGGGTTTCGAGATACTCCTCGAGAAGTTTAAGCTGGCGGCTGACCGCGCTTTGGGTCACGCCCAGTTCAAGGCCGGTTTGCGTGACATTTCCCGTCCGCTCGAAGGACTCCAGAGCGCGCAGCGCAGACATCGGCGGCAGGAAACGCTTCGGGTTGGCCATAGGTATGAGGCTTTCGCATGACTTATACGATTAATTCGTTTCTCACATCGGCTTGCCCCGTGTCAAATATCGCCTTGAAACAGGAGCGGTTTATGCTGAAAAGCAATGACAGGGTGGATGGAGTGGCGGTTTCGAAGAGTGTGGTTATCTCCGAGGAGGCCGCGTTTCTGCATATCAAAGGGCATGACGTTTTGGCATTAAATATGGGGGAACTTGACGTTCCGACGCCGCCCCACAATTGCGAGGCGGTTTTCAGGGCGCAGAATGTCGTGCCACAGGGGCTGTCCTCGGGCATCTTTTCGACCGATATGTGCAAGACAGAGCCTTTCCTGTCGGCCCGGGGGGCTGACTGTGGCATCGCGAAATTGAATATCGGCCCGTCCGGTTCGCGCGAACTTTCCTTGGCGCAGGGCATTTCGTTCGAGATATGACACACGCCCCTCGCCTGGATAGTCTTTGGTCCCACACGGCCCCCGAACCGACCCGCTATGCGCCTTTGAGCAAGGCGATTACCGTCGATGTCGTCGTGATCGGCGGCGGGTTCACCGGGGTGTCGACAGCTTATCATCTGGCCGCCGGGGGCGCTTCGGTGGCGCTTTTGGAGGCGCGAACGATCGGGTTCGGCGGGTCGGGTCGCAATGTAGGGCTTGTCAACGCCGGTCTATGGACGCCGCCCGATGAGGTGGAAGCAAAGATCGGACAGACCACGGGCAGGCAGCTGAACGAATTGCTGGCCGGTGGGCCTTCGACCGTGTTCGACCTGATCGAGAAGCACCAGATCCGTTGTGAGGCGACGCGGCAGGGCACGCTGCACTGCGCCCACTCGCAGGCCGGTCTGCGCGATCTGGAAAACCGGTTTGCCCAGCAGGAGGCGCGGGGCGCGCCGGTCAAGCTGCTCGATGCCGCCGAAACCGCGCGGCGCACTGGCAGCGGGGCTTACTGCGGTGCCCTGTGGGACGGTCGGGCCGGCACGATTCAACCCTTGGCCTATGTTCAGGGGCTGGCCGGCGCGGCAGAAGGGCAGGGGGCGCGGATCTTTGAAGAGACAAGCGCCCTGAGCAGGACCGAGACCGGCGAGGGGTGGACCGTCCGGACGGCAGAAGGCGAGGTTCGCGCGGCCCGGCTTATCCAGGCGACCAATGCCTATGGCGCGGGCGCAGCGGACGATAACGCGATCATCCCCGCGCATTTCTTCCAGTTGGCCACGGCGCCCCTGCCGGACGACCTGCGGCACAGCATCCTGGCTGGCGGCGAAGGATGTTGGGACACGGCGTTGGTCATGTCGGCCTTCCGGCTTGATCAGGCGGGGCGGATGATCTTTGGCGCGCTCGGCAATCTCGAGGGGTTCGGCGGGGCATTTCACCGTGGATGGGCGCGCCGCAAGCTGATCAGGCTGTTTCCCCAGTTGAAGGATATTCCGTTCGAACAGGAATGGACCGGTCGCATCGCGATGACCGGAACACATTTGCCGCGCATCGAACGGCGTGGAAAGACCGGCATCTCGATTTTCGGCTATAGCGGGCGGGGCATCTGCCCCGGGACGCTGTTTGGCAGGGCCGCTGCGGACTGGGCGCTTGGCACTGGTGACTTGCCGCTGCCGATCTGCGATCCGCAATCCGAAAGCCACGCTGCCGTCAAGGGTCTCTACTACGAGACAGGCGCGACCCTTACCCACTTTACCAACGCGCGCTTCTAGGTGCGGGAGGACGATAAGAGGACCCCAGACCAGATTCGTGCCGATTTTTCCGTGGCGATGTCGGACATGTAGCGCAAGGAGGTGCCGCCTGCGGCACCATTTGTGGGCTTCATCCTGGTCCCACGTTCGGTAGTCCGGTCGGCGACCCGGGCGGTGTCCGCCCGGGCCAGGATGCTTATTCGAAATAGCGGGTGCGAGCATCCATGAAGGGTTCGTCGTAGAGCTTCTTGTAGTCGGACTGCGCCTTGGCATAGGCGTAGAAGCTGTCCTTCAGCTTTGCGACGAAGGGGTCGGCTTCGGCCGCCTCGTTCATGACCTCCTTGGCTGCCGTGGCAGCGGCCGCCATCACGTCGTCGGGAAGAACGCCGATCGTCAGGCCCTCGACCTGCCGAAGCTGTTCGAGCGCGACCACGTTGGAATGGGTCTGGTATGCGCCCGAGCGTATGCATTCCGCCTCGCAGGCGGTCTCGACCAATGCCTTCAGCCCATCCGACAGCGCATTCCAGGCGTCGAGGTTCATCCCGAACTCCAGCCCGCCATAGATGTCGGCAAAGGAGGGCGTGTACATGTAGGGCATGATCTTCTGGAACCCGAATGCCTGGTCAGAGGCGGGACCGACCCATTCCGCACCGTCAAGCGTGCCGGTCTGCAGCGCCGGAAAGATCTCGGCCGGCGGGATAGACACCGCGTTGACGCCCATCCGGTTGAAGATCTGGGCGCCGAACCCGCTGAAACGGAAATTCAGGCCCTGAAGGTCGTCGAGAGAGTTGATCTCTTTCTTGAACCAGCCTGCGGTCTGCACGCCGGAGCCGCCGCCGACGAATATCTGCAAGCCGCGCGGGTTGGTGAATTCGTTCAGAAGATCCTGCCCTTCGCCCTCGTACATCCAGGCGTGCATCTCGTCCTGCAGCAGGCCGAAGGGCGCCGAGGTGAAGAACGCGTGCGCCGGGTGCCGTCCGGTGAACCACGAGCCAGAGCCGTGATAGGCCTCTGCCACGCCGTTCTCGACCGCCTCTTGTGTGCCGAATGCAGGCACCAGTTCGCCGCCGCCGTAGACGGTGACGGTCAGCTCACCGTCCGAGGCGCTTGTGATCCGCTCGGCCCAACGCAGAGCTGATTCACCGGGGCCGGGCAGGTTCTTGGGCAGCGAGGTCACGAGCTTCCAGTTGTGCTTGGCCTGCGCGCGCGCGATCATCGGTGTCCCGATGGCTGCCGGGGCGACTGTGCCAGCGATGAGAAATTTGCGTCTGTCCATTCTGAAGTCTCCTGTTGGTTAGGGTTGTTTTTTGGGTCTTGGGCGCGGTCATGGGGCGCCTAGTTGTAAATCTTCTCCGGTAGCCAGGTGACGATTTCCGGAACGAACGCGATCAGCAGCAGAACCGACAACTGGATCGCCACGAAGGGGACGACCGAGATGTAGAGATCGCGTGTGGTGAGGCTGGCTGGCGCAACGGAGCGGAAATAAAACAGCGCGTATCCGAAAGGCGGTGTCATGAACGAGCTTTGCAGGTTCACACTGAGCAGGATCGCGAACCACACCGGGTCGATGCCGGCCGCCATCAACGGCACGCCGGCAATCGGCACCACGATGAAGATGATCTCGACGTATTCGAGGATGAACCCGAGAAAAAACACCAGGACCATGACGGCGAAGAGGGCGCCGCCGGAGCCTCCGGGTATCGATGTCAGGAGTTGATCAACCGTGTGCTCGCCGCCGAACCCGCGAAACACCAGCGACAGCATCAGGGCGCCCATGATGATGAGCAGGATCGAAGAGACCATGGTCGCCGTGGCGTTACAAGTAGACAAAAGCGAGCCGCGGCGGGCTTCCTGAACGATCGCGACGGCCACGCCGAAAGCGAAAATGGCGAAGGCTGCGATCGCTACAATCATGCCCACACCGCCGGGTTGGCTGTCGGGACCAACGAAACCGCCAAGGCGCAATCCGATCAGCACCAGCGCCGCGGCCCCGACCATCAGGTACACGAAGGTAATCAGGCGCGAGGTGCTTCTGCTGATGGCCACCATCACCAGCGCACCCGCAGCGCCAAGCGCCGCCGACTCCGTTGGTGTGGCGATCCCGCCTAGGATCGAGCCCAGCACCAGAACGATCAGCACCAAGGGCGCGACGAGCGCCAGCATCACGCTGTGAAATGTCAGGCTTTCCCCCATCCCCTCGATATCCGAGACGCGGATCGGGGGGGCCATGGCCGGGCGCAGCCTGACCAGTATCAGAACGTAGACGATGTAGCACATCATCAGGATAAGCCCCGGCAGCAGCGCGCCGGCGAAGAGATCGCCGACGGATACGGGATCGGGCGCGAAATCACCCGCTTCGCGCCGGCCGGCCTGGTAGGCGCTGGAGATCTGGTCGCTTAGCAGGATTAGGAGGATCGACGGCGGGATGATCTGACCAAGCGATCCGGAGGCGCAGATCAATCCGGCCGAGAGCCGGTTGTCGTACCCGCCCTTGGCCATCGCGGGAAAGGCGATGAGGCCCATCATGAAGATCGTCGCGGCGATAAGGCCGGTCGACGCGGCCAGAAGCGCGCCGACGAGGATGACGGCGAGCGCCATGCCGCCGTGCCGGTTGCCGAAGAGCGCCCCGGCCGTAAGCATCATGCGGCGGGCGATGTCGGACCGCTCCAACAGGTTGCCGAGCAGAAGAAAGAGCGGAATGGCCACCAGGATCGGGTTCGTGACCAGCCCGAAGACCCGCGACGGGAAGGCCGACAGGAACGCGAGGTCGAAGGCGCCGAAGACCGATGCGACCATCGCGAGCGAGAAGGGCACGCCGATCAGCACGAACCCGACGGGCAGGCCCGACAGGATTCCCGCCATGAGCATCACTGTCAGGGGGATGAGAAAGTACTCGTGGCCGGTCATGCGTCTGGCTCTTTGCTGTCGGCTTCGTAATTCCAGGGGCGGTGGCGCGTGCAGAGAAGGAGCGCGGTGACGGCGAGCAGACCGAACATGCCCATCTGCAACGCCTTGAGCACGTAGAGGCCAGGAAGACCGCCGAGCGTCGCGGACCCTTCGCCGATCCGCCAGGAATTGAGAACCGGACGCCAGGATACATAAGCCGTGTAGACCATCGCGGGCATGAAAAGGCACAGCAGGCCGAAGCGGTCGAGCCATGCTTTCACCGGCTCGGGAAAACCGACGTAGTAGACGTCGACGCGGACATTGAGATTGCGCAGGACGACCAGCACCAGCGGCAGGACCGAGGCGACCATGAAGAGGTAGACCAACAGGTCCTGCCCCCATTGGGTGCCCACGGAAAAGACGTATCGCAGCACGACGATTGCAAGCTGAGACACCATCAGCGCGAGGATGAGAAACCCGGCAACCCGGTTCGCGGCGCTGGCCATCTTGTCAAATACGCTCAGAATGCGATCCATGAATCCCCCAACTGATCAGGCATGTCCGGCCCTTCCGGCCCCCTGCTGAAATCCGCGATCGGCGTGTCCGGAGCCCGGACCTTTCGCGCGATCCGATGTTTGCCCATGTGCGGATCGCGGGCGCCACGATATTCGACGCCTTGCAGATGATGACGCGTCGTTGACCGCGGTGGTCCATTGGGTGCCATGCACATCAGCGATACGTCTCCGGGTCAGAAGCCAGCAGCATATCCATCCTTTCGCGGGTCCGATGCCCCGATGAGCACGCCGCGTTCATGGTCGATCCGAATTGCCTGTGCCCCGCCGATCGGGTCGCGTGCGACCGCGAGGTCGTGGCCCTTGGCCATCAGCCCGCGCAGCACCTCCGCGGGAAAGCTGCGCTCGACCTCGACGACCGAACCGGGCGTGAAAAGGCGTGGCATGTCCAGCGCCTGCTGGAGATCCAACTGGTGGTCGAACAGGGCCGAGATCACCCGGGCCTGACCCAGCGGTTGATAATCTCCGCCCATCACGCCGAAGGAAAGGACAGGTTTGCCCCCCTCTGACACCATGCCGGGCATGATGGTGTGCATCGGCCGCTTTCCCGGCGCCAAGACGTTGGGATGGTCCGGATCCAGCGAAAAGGAGTGGCCGCGGTTCTGAAACAGCACGCCCGTTTCCGGGCACAGGATGCCGCTGCCAAAGCTGTCGAAGATCGAGTTGATGAAGCTGACAGCGTTCAGATCCTTGTCCACCACGGTCATGTAGACAGTGTCGGACTTGCGAAGGTCGAGCGCGCCCAGGTCGGTCATCGCGGCATCCCGCGAGATGCGCGCCCGCAGGTCGTCCGTGAAGGCGCGGGACAGAAGGTCGTCGCCCGTGACACGCATGGCGGTGTCTTCACCGAGGTGCCGGTTGCGCAGCGCATAGGCGAGGCGCGCCGTCTCGACCTCGAGGTGCAGCCGCTCGGCCGAGCCGGGCGGCAGAGCCGCAAGGTCGAAGCCTGAAAGCAGGTTGAGGATGACGAGCGCGGTCAGGCCCTGATTGTTGGGCGGCACCTGGTAGACGGTACGACCGCGATACTCGGTGGAGATGGGATCGACGAAGTCGCCGCTTACCGCATGGAAATCCTCTTCGGTATGAACCCCGTCATGCGCGCGCAAGGTCCGTACCATCGCGGCGGCGATCTCTCCTTCGTAGAAGGCTTTCGGCCCCTCTTTCGCCACGCGCTCCAGTGTTGCGGCCAGCGCCTTGTTGCGGTGGATGTCGCCCTGCGACGGGCTGACGCCGCCGGGCAGAAACACGGCGCGCGTCGCCTCGCGGGCCGCAAGATGCGGCTGTGATTTTCGCCAGTCGCGCGCGACCCGTGCGTGCACCGGATACCCGTCACGCGCGAATGCAATCGCAGGGCGCAGCAGGCGCTCCATGTCGAGACGGCCGAAATTTTCGTGCAGCTTGAACCAGCCGTCGATGGCCCCCGGCAACGTCACCGAGTGAACGGAATCGATGGGAACATTGGTCAAACCCTGTGCAACGAGGTGCTCGGCCGTGGCGTTGACCGGGGCCCGACCCGAGCCGTTGAACGCGACGACGCGGCATTTATCCCGCGCGTCGCTGAGCAGGGCAAAACAATCGCCTCCGATGCCGGTCATCTGCGGTTCGACCACCGCCATGACGGCCGATCCGGCGATGGCTGCATCCATCGCGCTGCCGCCGTCGCGCAACACGTGCAGCGCTGCTTCGGTTGCCAGCGGGTGCGACGTGGCGACCATCGCGTTGCATGCGATGGCGGCGGACCGGCCCGGAAAATGAAAGTCACGCATAAAGGCCTCTGGATTTCGGTTCATCGGGCCGCGTCGGAGTTGCGCGGCCAGCCGCACGCAGACATAAGCCCGCGTCTTGCACCGCCGCGATCACGTGGGGTGCAGTCGCTGCTCGCTGCGGCTTGGGGTCAAACGTTCGGACACACTCGACGTGGCGCATCATGCCATTTCGCGATCCAGCTCCTGGAGCGCCTCCTCCAGCGTGGAAACGATGGTGTCGCATTGCGCGCTCGTGACGATAAGCGGTGGCGACAAGACCAGACGGTCCCCCACGGGCCGGACGATGAGGCCCCGCTCGATGCATTTCGAAAAGACCTTTTGACCCGCCTTCTGCCCCGGATCGAACGGTGTTCGGGTGTCGGGGTCGGCCATCAGGTCCACCGCCATCATCAAGCCCTGGCCGCGCACGTCAGCGACGCGGGGACATTCAAGCAGACGTTGCGCCTTGTTCAGCAGATCGGCCCCGCGATGACGGGCATTTTCGAGCATACCCTCTGTCTCGAGGATCTCGACATTCTTGAGCGCGGCCGCGCAGGCCACCGGGTGCCCCCAGTAGGTCAGGCCCATCGAAAAGACGCCGCCCTCGGCCTGAGGTTTCGCGATGACGTCGTGGATCTCGTCCGAGATCAGCGTGGCGCCCAGCGGTATATAGCCCGAGGTGATGCCCTTGGCGCAGACGATGATATCGGGCGTGTAGTCGAAGACGCGCTCGGACGCGAACCACTCGCCCAGACGCCCGAAACCGGTCACGACCTCGTCGGCGATATAGAGAATGTCATGCGCGGCGCAGACCGCCTTCATCCGCTTGTGATAGCCTTTCGGCGCGACAAGGACGCCGCCCGCGCCCATCACGGGCTCTGCGATGAAGGCGCCGATGTTTCCGGCGCCGATATTGTCGATCGCCGCCTCGAACTCCCGGACGAGATAGTCGCAGAATTGCGCCTCGGTCTGGTCTTCGGGCTTGTCGAACAGGTTGGCGGCCGACACGTATCTCACGATATCCTCGCCGATCCGGTCAAAGCTGGTTTTCGTGGCGTGAATGCCGGTCAGGTTGGCGGCAAGGTAGGTCGCTCCGTGATAGGCGTCCTTGCGCGAGATGATTTTCTTTTTCGTGTGCTTGCCGCGTAGCGAGTTGTAATAATGCACGATCCGAACGGCGGCCTCGTTCGCGGTGCTTCCGCCGCAGGAATAGAAAACGTGGTTCAGGTTCCCCGGCGCATGTTCCGCGAGCCAGGCCCCCAATTCGGCCGCCGGTACGTTGGTCGAGTGACCGAAGGGATTGTAATACTGCATGTCGAGGACCTGGCGCGAGATCGCCTCCGCCATGTCCTCGCGGCCGTGGCCGATGTTCACGCACCACAGCCCCGCAATACCGTCGAGGAGCTGGCGACCGTCGGTATCGGTCACGTACATGCCCTTCGCGGAGGCGATGACCTGGCTGCCTTCTTCCTTGAAGGTGCTGAAATCCGCGTAGGGATGTATCAGGTGGTCGCGGTCCTTTTCCCAGGCCGAACGCGCGTTGCTGATCGTCATGATTGGTCCCTTCGTGCCAAGATACGGTTGCGCGCATCGGAGTGAGCCGGGGCGCGAGACCACGACGTTTGAGCAGTTTTCACGTAAGCCTAGCCGGGGCTAATTGGTCCCGGGAGTCCCCTCAAAGGGGTACACTGCGCTGCGTGGTGCGGCTGTTTCCGCGTCAGGAACCAGGGAGGTTGAGAAGCGGATCGCCTTCGAAACCGACATGCGTCGCGCCGAGCGCATCCAGAAAAAGGGACAGAAGCTGGCCTTGCGTTTCGACGCCGAGCTTGGCGTAGATGCGGCGGCGATGCACCTTTATCGTTTCCGGGCTGTTGCCCAGTATCCTCGCGATGGACTTGTTCGAATGACCGCGCAGGATAAGCCGGGCGATCTCACTTTCCCGTGGACTGAGGCGCGAGGCACCAAAATCGGAAAAGGCGCGTTCCAGATGCGCGGCGACGCGGCCGCGGCCTTCCGGATCCTCCCGGGAAAAAGCGCTCCAGTGGCGGCGCGCAAGAGCGCAGATCACCGGCTTCATCGCGTCGAGCCTGTCGGTCCGGGTGGACTGGCCGGCCTTGTGAACGCCCAGCGAGAAGAACAGGGCTGTCGCATCGGTGATATGAACCAGCAATCCGCATTCGTCCTGCAAGCCAAGCGCCTCGTAGACCAGTTGGTGATACCTGCTCTGGCGGAACTCGTCGGGCGCGACATCCGCCAGCGCCAGCACCTCGTCAGCCTTCGAGGTCTGGAAATGCAGGTAAAACGGATCGAGCACATAGGCGACGTCCGTATACAGGCGCAGAGCGTCTTGCGAGGTGTCGCTGGTATGGCTCGAGTAAATGCCCAGCGGGCTCTCGCGAAGGAAAAAGGCGGTGAGAAAAACGGACTCGGCACCGGCCAGGCTCGCGCAGAGGCCGCACAGGCAATCGACGAAAACAGACTCTCCGATGCATGTCACGCAATCGGACAATAGCGCAACCTCTTCCGGGCGAAGCCGGATTTCTCCGCCGGTGGGCTCATCGAGCAGGGATGCTGACGTCTGTGTCATCGGTCACTCATACGAGCCGGTAGGTGCGCGGACCAGAGGAAAGCAATACCAGCGATGCTCTACAGTCCTATTTCCGGATCGCGCCCACCAGAGCCTCGAGGAAGGTCTGGGTCTTGGCCGGGGCAAGCCAGCGCATGACGGCCACGATGTCATCCTCCGGGTTGATCCAGATGCAGTGCCCGCCTGCGCCGAGAGCGCTGAAGGCGCTGGGCGGCAGGTCGGGATTGGCGTCACCGCCGCGGTTCAGCCACCAAAGAAAGCCGTAACCGTCGAGTGTCGGTGTCGGTGCCACGGATTGCGCCATCCAGTCTTCGGGCAGGATCTGTCGGCCGTTCCAGCGACCGTTCTGGCTGATGAACAGGCCAAAGCGTGCGTGATCATCGGCGCTGATGACCAGACCGCCGCCCCAGTGACCGCCGCCGGTGACCGATTGCATCTTCTGTCCGTCAATCTCTACCCAGGATGTGGAGTACCCGTCCCAGCGCCAGCCGTCCGATGCGCCGATCGGGTCCATGATCCGTTCGCGCAGGATATCCGGCAGGGGACGGCGGAACCGGCACAGCAAGGCATAGGCGAGGGCATTCACCCGCACGTCGTTGTATTCGTAGTAACTTCCGGGGTGGCCAACCTGGCGCAGTTGCCCTTTCCGGCTATTGTCCGCGCCGGCCCCGACCTGGCGGAAATGGTCGATCTGGTCGTCCTTGCCGAAGAGTTCTCCGCGCCATTCGCTGTTCATCTGCAGCATGTGGCGCCAGGTTATGGCGCGGTTGTGATCGCTGGAAAAGTGCGGGCCTTCGACCGTGGCACTGACCGGTTCGTCGAGGTCCGTGATCAGCCCGTCCTTGACGGCGATGCCGGCCAGGACCGAAAGGTAGCTTTTGGCGATCGAGAAGGTCATGTCGGCGCGCCCTGTATCGCCCCAGTCGGCAATCCGTACTCCGCGATGCAGGATCACCCCGGCAGGGCCGCCGCGTGTCGTCACGGGACCGACGACTTCGGCCCAGGGGCCGGACTCGTTCCATTCCGCGCTGCCGGCATACGTGCCGTCCGCGTGATACATGCTCCGCGGCCAGTCGGTTTCATTTGCGAGTGCGATGTCGACGACGGGTCGAAGGGCTGGGTCTGTGGCGTGAGACGTCATGTTGGGTCTTTCTTTTCCTTGCTTTGCCTTGCCCGACTGGCAGTCTGCGTATGCGGGTGAGCTTTATCGAGGCTTTGGGTCGCTTCTGACCATTGGTGATACTCTGGCCGTGTGAGCCGGTCTAGGCTCCTGTGCATGCGGCGGGGATTGTGGATTGTCTGCGTCGGGCAGATCGTGGCGCAGGTCGCCCAAATTGTCAGTCCCGCGCACTGCGGGACATCAGCGTTTCCGCGAACCGCTCTGCGCATGCCTTCTGGGAGTGCGCCGCCGCGCAGATCATTGACGCACAGTATCGAGGTGCCGACCAGGACGCCGCAGCCTCGCCGCGCTGCATGGCGGGCCCCGGTGGTGTCCGGGGCCCTGGCCGTGGCTACTTGTCCTGGATCGCCTTGAGCAGCTTGGGCGGCGACATGGGCAGGTCGGTCATCCGCACGCCTGCCGCCGCGGAGACCGCGTTGGCGACCGCCGCGAGGGGCGGCACGATCGAGGTTTCACCCACGCCGCGCACGCCGTAGGGGTGGCCGGGATTGGGGATTTCCAGGATGACCGCTTCGATCATCGGCAGGTCGGAGGCGACGGGAATGCGGTAGTCGAGGAAGCCAGCATTCTGGAGCGTGCCGTCTTCGCCATAGATGTATTCCTCGTTCAGCGCCCAGCCGATGCCCTGGGTGGCGCCGCCCTGGAACTGGCCTTCGACATAGGCCGGGTGCACGGCCTTACCCGCGTCCTGGAAGACCGTATAGCGCAGGATCTTCACGGCGCCGGTCTCGGGGTCGACCTCGGTATCCACCATGTGCGTAGCAAAGCTGACGCCGGCGCCTTCGGGGTTGGCCTCGTGGTGGCCGGCAATCGGCCCACCGGTGTTGGAGGCGATGGCGGCGATCTCGGCGAGGCTCATGGGATCGTGCGAGCCGGCGTTGTGGCCGGTGGGGTGCACCGCGCCGTCGCGCCATTCCACCGCGTCTTCGTCAATGTCCCAGAGCTTGGCCACGCGGCGGCACATCTCGCGCTTGGCCGCGCGGGCGGCCTCGATGGTGGCAAGGCCCACGGCGAAGGTCACACGGGAGCCATCCGTCACTTCGTTCTGACCGAGGCTGCCGGTGTCGGCCACGATGGTGCGGACCTTGTTGTAGGGGATGCCAAGTTCCTCGGCCGCCATCATCGACATGGACGCGCGGGAGCCGCCGATATCGGGGTTGCCCTCGGACACGGTGACGGTGCCGTCGGGCGTGATGTTAAGCGTGACGCAGGTGTCGCCGCCGAAGTTGAACCAGAAGCCGCAGGCGACGCCGCGGCCCTGGTTGGGACCCAAGGGGGCTGTCCAGTGCGGGTGATCCTTGGCCGTGCGCAGGGTCGCCTCGAGCCCGATGGCGGGGTAGGTGGGGCCGTAGGAGGCCTTGGTGCCTTCGCGCGCGGCGTTTTTCAGGCGCACTTCCAAGGGGTCGAGGCCGAGGCCCTTGGCCAGCTCGTCGATGGCGGATTCCACCGCGAAGGCGGCCATGGGCGCGCCGGGGGCGCGGTAGGCGGCCTGTTTGGGGCGGTTGGTGACCACGTCCCAGCCGATGGTCTTGACGTTTTCAAGGTCATAGGGCGCGAAGGCGGACATGGAGCCCATTTCCACCGGCGAGCCGGGATAGGCGCCGCCCTGGTAGCGCAGTTCGGCGAAACCGGCGGTGATGCGGCCGTCCTTCGTCATGCCGATGCGGATATCGACCGAGGACGAGGCCGTGGGGCCGGTGGCGCGCAGCACCTCGGAGCGGGTCATCACCATCTTGACGGGCCGCGAGGATTTGCGGGCCAGCATCAGCGCCACGGGTTCGAGGAACACCGCCGTCTTGCCGCCGAAACCGCCGCCGATCTCGGAGGCGGTGACGCGCAGCTGGCCCTGGTCCATCCCGAGGATCGCGGCGCAGGTGTTGCGGACCATGTAATGGCCTTGCGTGCAGCACCAGAGATCGGCCTGGCCGTCCTGGCTCATCTGGGCGAGGCAGGCATGGGGTTCGATATAGCCCTGGTGCGTGGCCTCGGTGCGGTAGGACCGCTCGATGACCTCGTCGGCCTCGGCCAGGCCCTTGTCGGTGTCGCCGTGGCCGAACTCGTAGCGGGCCATGATGTTGGGCGAGGACCCTTCGGGCACGGATTCGTCGGCGCGGCCTTCGTGGAGGACGGGGGCGCCGTCGGCGATGGCCTTGTCGACGTCCGTCACGTGGTCAAGCACCTCGTAGTCGATCCTGATCGCCTTGAGCGCCTTCTTGGCGATGTGACCCGAGCTGGCGGCGACGGCGGCGACGGCGTGGCCGTCATAGAGCGCCTTTTCGCCGGCCATGCAGTTGTCGAGGATGTCGAAGACAGCGTCGCCGGGTTCGATATCTGCGAAGTCGGCGCGGGTGACGACGGCATGGACGCCCTCGATCGCCTCGGCGGCGGAGGTGTCGATGGACTTGATCCGGGCATGGGCGTGCGGGCTGCGCAGCACCTTGCCGATCAGCATCCCCGGCGCGGTGATGTCGGCGCCGAAGCGGGCCTTGCCGGTGACCTTGTCGATCCCGTCGGGACGCAGGGGGCGCGTGCCGACGATCTTGAACTCTTGCGTGTCGAGGACCTGTTTGCTGTCGAGTGCCATCAGGATGCCTTTCTGAGGTCGGCGGCCGTGTCGAGCACGGCGCGGATGATCTTGTCATAGCCCGTGCAGCGGCAGAGATTGCCGGCGAGCCAGTAGCGGGCTTCTTCCTCGGTCGGGTCGGGGTTTTTCTCCAGGAGCGACTTGGCAGCCACCAGGATGCCCGGGGTGCAGATGCCGCATTGCAGGGCGGCGTGCTCGATGAATTTCTGCTGGAGAGGATGCAGCTGATCGCCCTGGGCCATGCCCTCGATCGTTTCGATCTTGGCGCCTTCGGCCTCGGCGCCCAGCATGAGGCAGGAGCAGACGAGGCGGCCGTTGACGGTGACCGAGCAGGCGCCGCAATCGCCGGTGCCGCAGCCTTCCTTGGAGCCGGTCATGCCGAGCCGGTCGCGCAGGACGTCGAGCAGGGTTTCATCGGGCGCGCAGAGATATTCCGTCGGGTCGCCGTTGATCGTGGTGGTGACGTGGATGTTGCTCATGTCTGCTTATCCTTCTGCGCGGGTCTTGGCGATGGCGGCGGCGCGGCGGGCGAGCACGCCGGCCACATGCGTGCGGAATTCGACCGTGCCGCGCTTGTCGTCGATGGGGGAGGCGGCGTCGGAGCAGGCCTTGGCCAGTGCGTCCATCGCGGCGTCGTCTAGTTTCGTGCCGATCAGGGCCTCGGCGGCGGCGTCGACCACCATGACCTTGGGACCGACGGCGCCGAGCGAAACGCGGGCGGCGGTGCAGGTGCCGCTGTCGTCCAGTGTGAGGGCCACGCCGCAGCCGACCACGGCAATGTCCATTTCCGTGCGCGGGATGAAGCGCAAGTAGGCGTCGCCCGAGCGGTCGGGCTTGGCCGGCAGGAAGATGGAGGCGACGAATTCGCCCTTTTCCAGCGAGGTCTTGCCGGGGCCGGTGGGGATATCCTCGACCGCGACGTCGCGGGTGCCATTCGGACCGGTGACGCGGGCCACGGCGCGGACAGCGACCATTGCCGGAACGCTGTCGGCGGCGGGGGACGCGTTGCAGAGGTTGCCGGCCAGCGTGCAGCGGCCCTGGATCTGGGTGGAGCCGATGAGGTCGGACGCCTCGCAGACGCCGGGGTAGGCGGTCTTGAGCTCGGCATGTTCGTTCATTTCCGCCGAAGAGACCGCGGCGCCGATGCGCCAGCCGCCGTCTTCGGGGGTGATCTGGCGCAGGTCTTCGATGCGCTTGATGTCGAGGATGCTGTCGGGTTCGGCATCGCCGGAGCGCAGGCGGACGAGCAGGTCGGTGCCGCCGGCGAGCACGCGGCAGTCGCCGGGATCGCCGCTGAGGAGCTGGATGGCGTCATCCAGCGTGGTTGGCGCGAGGTAGCGCATGGGGGAACCTCTTGGCTAGGGGTGAGTCTGGTTTTCCGGGACAGTTAAACAGGCGGCGCGCATATTGCCAAGGCGGAGCGGTCTGCGCCGTCGGATTCGAGTATTTACACCAAGAAAAAGCAGGGGCGGCACGCCGGGGCCGGGCGCGGAACGGTCAGGTCGGGGCGTCGAGCAGGTGCCGCGCCAATTCGCGCGTCGCGGGATCGGAGGTGTCGCGCAGGATGAGATGATAGCCGAAGGGTGTGGTGACGGCGCGGTCAAGGGGCCGGACGAGGCGGCCGGTTTCGAGATCGTCGGCCAGCTGGCCCTCCCATGCCAGCGCGACACCAAGGCCCGCGCGGGCGGCATCGAGCTGGGCAAGGTAGCTGTTGGTGCGCATGAGCGTGGTGGCCCGGGTGGGATCGAGACCCGCCTCTGTCAGCCAGATGCCCCAGTTCATCCAGTTCCAGTGGGTATAGTCGAGGTCGATGAGCGGGGCCGAAAGCAGGTCTTCAGGTGTGCCCAGCGGGGTATGGGCCAGGAATCCGGGCGCGCAGACGGGAAAGACCTTGTCGGCGAAGACCTGCGTGGCGGTGAAGCCGGGCCAGTCGCCGGCGCCGTGCAGGAGGGCGATATCGGCGGTGAGAATGTCGGCTTCGGTGTCGGACGCGGTGAAGTCGAGCGAAAGCGGGGGCGCCTTTCGCAGGGCGCAAGCGAGGCGGGGGGCGAGCCAGAGCTGGGCCATGGTGGTGTCGGCGGCCAGCCGAACGCGGGGCCGGTCATCGCGCTGTCTGAGCGTGCGGGTGGCCGCGGTAAGGTGCTGAAGCGCCGCGCGCACGCCGATCAGCAGTTCGCGCCCTTCGGGAGTGAGGGTGATGGCGCGGTGGCCCCGCGTGAAGAGTTGCGTGTCGAGCAGCGCTTCGAGCTTGCGGACGCGCTGGGAGATGGCGGACTGGGTAACGGAAAGCTCTGCGGCGGCGCGGGTGAAGCTGCCGAGGCGGGCGGCGGCCTCGAAGGGTTCCATCAGGTCGAGCGGGGGGAGGTGCGGTTTTGGCATAAGTGCGGCTGGGGCAAATTCATGAGAAAAGAGCGTTTGTCATGATCTTCGGTAATGGGTGACACTGTCAACAGCCAGCCCGAGGAGTGCGCCATGACCTTGCAGACATTGAACCTGATGCCCGGGGACAAGCCGTTCCGGACCGATCCGAAGAATTCCTATACCTTGCCCGCGCGGTTCTACCACGACGCCGAGATCTGGGCGGCGGAGAAGGAGGCGATTTTCTACAGGACCTGGTATTATGCCGGGCATATCAGCCAGGTGGCGGAGCCAGGGCAGTTCCTGACCGTGAAGATCCACGAGCAGAACGTGTTCGTGGCGCGCAGCCGCACCGGCGAGTTGAACGCGTTCTTCAACGTGTGTCCGCACCGGGGGCATGAGCTGGTCAGCGGAACCGGCAAGAAGAACATCATCACCTGCCCCTATCATGCCTGGGCGTTCGATTTCGACGGCAAGCTGCGCTCGGCGCGGAATACAGAGAATGTCGAAGGGTTCCGCAAGGAGGAGTTTTCGCTGAAGCCGGTGAAGGTGGAGGTGTTCTGCGGGCTTGTCCTCGTCAATCTGGATGAAAATGCGATACCATTCGCCGAGCAGATGGGCGAATTGGAGCGTGAAATCCGGCATTATGTTCCTTCGGTCGACGATTTGCAGTTCGCGCAGCGCGACACCTACGAGGTCGAGGCGAACTGGAAGGTTCTGATGGACAACTTCCTGGAGTGCTATCACTGCGCCCCCGCGCACCATGATTTCGTCGATTTGGTGGACATGGACAGCTATCGCACGATCACCTGCGGGCTGTATTCCAGCCAGTGCGCGGGGCAGCCGCGGACGATGAACGCGCGGGCCTACAAGTTCGAGGCGGGTGACGTGGATTTCGGCTATGCGGGCTGGTTCGTCTGGCCGAATTTCACCATCTGGGCCTATCCGGGCGAGGCGAACCTGTCGGTGTTGCAGATGAACCCGACGGCGCCGGAGAGATGTGTCGAGTACCAGGACTGGTTCGTGAAGGACGGGAAGGTCACCGACCAACTGCGCGATGCGATCAACTATCAGAAGGACGTGTTGCAGCCCGAGGATATCGGCTTGTGCGAGAGCGTGCAGAAGGGACTGAAATCCAGCGGGTACAACCAGGGGCGTTTTGTCGTGGATGAAGGCCTGACCGAGTTGAGCGAACACGCCGTGCACCATTTCCAAAAGCTGGTGGCGGGCGCGCTGGGCGCGCGGCTGGATCCGGAGGCCGACCAGTGATGACTTCGAGCGACGGGCAGACCCGCGACCTGATCACCACGCGGCCCGGCGCGGGATGGGACTTCAACCTGCGCCGCCATGCCTATCACGCGATCGAGGCGAAACATGGCCCGCATTACTGCGTCTATAACCGGCGGTTCATGTGCGTCTACATGGACGACCTGCCGACCGACGAAGGCTATTGGCTGTTGCGGACGAAAGCGGCGTGCCTGCATACCGGCGAGTGGCCGATCGAGTTCAGGGGGCCGGATGCGGAAAAGCTGATGAACCTTTTGTTCGTCAACAATATTTCCAAGGTGAAGGTCGGTCGCTGCGGTTATGGTATCGCCTGTTTCGACCACGGTGGCCTGATCGTGGACGGTGTCTTCGTGCGGCTGGCCGAGGACCGGTTCTGGTACGCGCAGGCGGACGGGGATTTCGTGAACTGGGCGCGGGCGCACGCGAAGGGGATGGATGTGGAGATCCTGGACCCGGAGGTGAACGTGAGCCAGATCCAAGGCCCGCTGTCGATGGAGATCCTGAAGGATGCCGCGAAGGATGGCATCCCGGAGCCGTTCGGCTATTTCGGCAGCGCCTGGGTGGATTTCGGCGGGCAGACCGTACTGATCACCCGGACCGGATACACCAACGAGCTGGGCTGGGAGTTCTATACCGAGCCGCATCACGATGCCGCCGCCCTGTGGGCGCATCTGGAGAAGGCGGGCGCGCCCTATGGAATGCGGATGTTCGGGCTGGATTCGATGAATATCCGGCGGATCGAGGCGGGGATCCTGAACGCCAATTCGGATTTCGACGAGACCACCACCCCGTATGACGTGGGGCTGGGCGGGTTCGTGCCCATGGACAAGGGTGATTTTATCGGCAAGGCCGCGCTGGAGGAGGCCGACAAGGGCCTTCGCCTGCACGGCATCGTCTGCCCGGATGCAGAGCCGCGGGTGAATGGCCGCGTGGAGTGGAAAGGCGAGGTTGCGGGGCGTGTGACCGCCGGGGCGGTCTCGCCCTATCTCGGGCACGGGATCGGCTATGCGCTGATGGACAGTGCCGAGGCCGGGCCCGGAACGGAGCTGTTGGTCGAGGGCAATGACGGCAGAATGTATGCCGCGACGCTGGCCGAGACGCCGCTTTACGACAAGGCTTGCGAGATACCGCGCGGCAAGCTGGTGGATATCCCGGACCGGGCGGCCTGAGCCGACATTCGCGGCAGGGGGTGGCACGAATGCGAAGGCAGGGCAGCGATGCCTTGCCTTTGTGCCGTGCAGGTGCCTGACTGGGGGCCGGACCACGAGAAGAGGAGGCGTGCCTTGGCCGAGGGCAACAACAGGGCTGTCCTGACGGGACTTTTCGCGGGGCTGTGCTGGGGCATTTTCTGGGTGCCGCTGCGGATGATCGAGCAGGCGGGGCTGGATGCGCCCTGGGCAATGGTGGTGTTCCTGACGTTGCCCGCGCTGCTGAGCCTGCCGGCGGTCTGGGTGCTCCGCGCGGACTATGCGCAAGGGCTGGGGCCGCTTCTGGGGGGCATCCTGGCAGGGGTGGCCTTTGCGCTTTACGCGGCGGGGCTGCTTTATACCGACGTGGTGCGCGCGGTGCTCTTGTTCTACATGACGCCGATCTGGGGGTTCCTGCTGGGCTGGGTGTTCCTGGGCGACCGGATGACGTGGTTCCGGTGGCTGTCGATCTGCGTGGGGCTGGTGGGGCTGGTGGTGATCTTTGCCGACGACACCGGCCTGCCGTTGCCGCGCAATGCGGGCGACTGGTTCGGCCTGATCTCGGGGATGTTCTGGGCGGTGGGCTGTACGCTGATCCTGACGGAACGGCGGGTGCGGATCCTGACCCACGCGGTGAATTTCCTGCTGGTGGGGGCGGTCGTGGCGCTGCTGGTGGCGGGGATCGCCACGGTGCAGGGGATCGCGACCGCGCCGGACTGGCCCGAGGTGGCGGGGCTGATGTGGTGGTTCGGGCCGGTGGCGGTGATCCTGATCCTGCCCAGTTCCTTTGCCACGATCTATGCGCCGTCGCGGTTGAACCCCGGGCTGGTGGGGCTGTTGTTCATGACAGAGGTCGCGGTGGCGACGGTGACGGCAGCGATTTGGGCCGGGGAACGGTTCGGGCTGCGCGAGGCGGTGGGCCTGCCGCTGATCCTGTCGGCGGGGCTGATCGAGCCCGCCGTGATGGCGTGGCGGGCGCGGCGGTTGGCCTGATTACCAGTGCGCGCCGGCGTTGATCTGGATGTCTTCCATGGTCAGGCCCGGGGCGGCGTCGGAACACAGGAATGCGATGATGGCGGCGACCTCGTCGGGTTGGACGAGGCGGTTCTGCGGATTGGCGCGGGCCAGGGCCGCGATCTCTTCGGCCTGGGAGGTGCCGTTCTGGGTGGCGATGGTGGCGGCGGACTCGCGCAGCATTTCCGTTTCGACCCAGGTGGGGCTGACCGTGGTGCAGGTGACGCCGTGCGGCGCGCCTTCGAGCGCCACGGCGCGGGAGAGGCCGAGCACGCCGGACTTCGACGCGCAATAGGCGGGGTGGTCTGCAACCGCGGTATGCGCGGCAGTCGAGGCGATGTTGACGATCCGGCCCCAGCCCGAGGCCATCATATCGGGCAGGCACGCGTGGATCATCAGGAAGGTGCCGGTGAGGTTGGTCTCGATCACGTCGTCCCAGGCGTCGAGGTCATGCTCGGAGACCGTCTGGTGCCGGGTAACGCCGGCGGCGTTGACCAGGATCTGCGGCGTGCCGAACTGGTTCTTGACCGAAGCGCAGAAGGCCGCGACCGAGCCGCGCTGGCGCACGTCGAGCGGGGCGACGAAGACGTCCGCGCCGATGGTGTCGCGGGCCATATCCCTTAGCGAGGCATCGTCGCCACGCCGGGCGCCGATGGCGATGGTGTGCCCGGCCTGATGCAGCAGACGGGCGGCTGCAAGGCCGATGCCCGCGAGCCCGCCGGTGATGATGGCCGTGCGTTTCGTCATGCGCTGCCCTTTGCGATCTTTTCGGCGAGCCATGCGTCGGCATCGCCCAGACGGCGGCCACCGTCGCGGTATTCGTCGAGGATTTCAATCAGCTTGTCCCGCCCGAAGGACGTGAAATGTCCGGCGTGGACGGTGCGGATCTGCAATTCGCGCAGGCGGGCGTGGGACTGGGCCAGCACGGCGGGGTCGGAATGGTCCATGTCGTCGATGAGATCGCCGTCATAGACCACGTCGCCGCTGAAGAAGAGGCCGGTGGCGGACTCGAACAGGGCGATGGAGCCGGGGCTGTGGCCCGGCAGGTGATAGACGCGGAACACGCGGTCGCCGAGGTCGAGCACATCGCCCTCGTCCAGCAGGGCGCTGAGCGGCGCGGGTTTCACGGTGTACTGGTCGTACGAAAAGCCGGCATAGGGCAGGGCGGTAAAGGTTTCGGCGCGCACGAAGCCCGCGTCGGCATAGGTGCTGGCAGGTGTCGGGCTGGCGATGATGTCGGATTCAGCCAGGTGGCCGCAGCGGTGGTCGAACTCGTGCAACCCGCCCGAATGGTCAAAATGGGTGTGGGTGACTATGGCGCTGAGGGGGCGTTCGGTCAACTGCGCCAGTTCGCGCGTCATGGGGCGCAGGCCCATCCCGGTGTCGATCACGAGGTCGCGGTCGCGTCCTTGGATATGCCAGATATTGCAGCGCAACCATGGCGCGACATGCGGCTCCCATATGAGTGTGACGCCGTCGCCCATATCCTTGGTATGAAACCACTTTTCGGCAACTTTCAACGGCACGGCACCCTCCTGTCTGCACTGCTGATAAAATCGGCAGCCGCGCCGCGGTCGCCAGGTACGAGCCTTATTTTTATCATCTCGGCGGTCAACAAACATTTCTGCTTGGGTCCAAGTTGCGGACGTCGCATGATGGCGGCCATGATCTGCATCAATAAAAACAGGGAGAGAACGATGAAGATGAATTCTGTCTTGTGGGCCGCGAGCCTGTCGCTGGCCGGCGCGGGGATGGCGCAGGCCGAGACGGTGCGCATTCCGATCAACGAATGGACGGGGCAGCATATTTCGGCGCATATCACCGGCACGCTGCTGGAAAAGGCCGGGCATGAGGTGGAATACGTGACCGCGGGCGCGGTGCCGCAATTTGCCGCCATCGCCAACGGCGATCTGCACCTGCAGCCCGAGGTCTGGACCAACAATGTGGGCGACATCTATCCCAAGGCGGTGGAGTCGGGCGACATCGCCGTGGTAGGGCAGCTGGGCCTGCAACCGCAGGAAGGCTGGATCTATCCGCCCTACATGAAGGAAAAATGCCCCGGCCTGCCGGATTACCAGGCGCTTTACGACTGCGCGCAGGCCTTTGCCGCCGCCGATACCTTTCCCAAGGGCCGGCTGATCACCTATCCCGCCGACTGGGGCACGCGGTCCAAGGACGTGGTGGCGATGATCGACATCCCGTTCGAGCCGGTCGCGGGCGGATCGGAAGGCGCGATGATCGCCGAGTTGAAATCGGCGGCGGCGACGCAGGAACCGATCCTGATGATGTTCTGGCAACCGCATTGGCTGTTTGCCGATATGGAGATGGAATGGGTCGCGTGGGACCCCGCCGACGGGGAATGCATCGAGGAAGAAGGCCAGGAGCGCGGCAAGGCCTGCGGGTTCCAGCAGGCCTCGATCGACAAGATCATCAATGCCGAGTTCGCCGAGGCGAACCCCGGCGTCGCCGCGGTGTTCGAGCAGATCTCGATCGACAACGAGGTGCAGAACGCGCTGATGCTGGAGATCGACCAGAAGGGGCGTGACCTGGAAGAGGTCGTGGCCGAATGGATCGACGCCAACGAAGAGACCTGGGGACCCTGGGTCGAGGCCGGCAAGGCCGCGCAGTAATGACCGCAGCGACGGTTGGGAAAGGCCGGGGCACAGACCTCCGGCCTTTTCGATTTTCAAGGGGACGGGGTGAAGGATGAGTGACGCCAGCACGGAAGACGCGGACGGCAGGAACCGGATCCGGCTGTCCTGCCGCAATATCTGGAAGGTCTACGGCAACCGGCCCGGCCAGTACTTCCCCGAAGATGCGCCTGCCGAGGACACCGGCGCGCTGGTCGGCCGCATTCGCGAGGACGGGGCGATTCCGGCGGCGGCGGACGTGAGCTTTGACGTGGGCGTGGGCGAGATATTCGTCATCATGGGGCTGTCGGGATCGGGCAAGTCGACGGTGGTGCGCTGCCTGTCGCGGCTGGTGGAGCCGAGCCATGGCGAGATCCTGCTGGACGGCGAGGACCTGCGGGCGAAGTCCGACAAGGAGATGATCGAGGTGCGCCGTCACCGGATCGGCATGGTGTTCCAGAATTTCGGCCTGATGCCGCATCTGAGCGTGTGGGAGAACATCGCCTTTCCGCTGAGCCTGCAGGGCGCGGCGCAGGACCATACCCGCGAGCGGGTGGGGCAGGTGATCGGGCTGGTGGGGCTGGAAGGGCGCGAGAAGAGCTATCCGCACCAGCTGTCGGGCGGACAGCAGCAGCGCGTGGGCATCGCCCGGTCGCTGGCCGTTGACCCGGACCTGTGGCTGCTGGACGAGCCGTTCTCGGCGCTCGATCCGCTGATCCGGCGGCAGATGCAGGACGAGTTCCTGCGCATCCAGAGCGACCTGCACAAGTCCATCGTGTTCATCACGCATGATTTCCTCGAGGCGCTGCGCGTGGCCGACCGGATGATGATCATGCGCGGCGGGCGCGTGGTGCAGACCGGCACGCCGGCCGAACTGATCACCAACCCGGCGGATGATTATGTGGCCGAGTTCACCAATGACGTGCCCATGGTCCGGGTGCTGTGCGCCGGTGACGTGACCGACCCCGATGCGGGGCCCGCCGAGGGGCGGGAACGTGTGTCCGGTGACCTGTCCGTCGAGGCGCTGCTGCCGATGCTGTCGGCGCATCCCGAGGGACTGGCGGTGGAGCAGGCGGGCCGCGTGACCGGCGTGGTCACGTCGCAAAGCGTGGTGCGTGCGCTGGCACGGCTGTCGGACCGCGCGGAGGCGCCGGCATGAGCGGGAGCCGGGTGCACTGTGCCTGGTTCGCGCTGATCGGGCTGACACTGGTCGCGCTGGGCTTTCGCGACCGGCTGGGCTGGCTGATGGAGTTTCCCGAAGCCTGGGAATGGCCGTTGACCGAGTGGCTGAACATCGGGATGGGCTGGGTCGTGGAGGTGTTCGGACCGGCCTTCCGCGCGTTTTCGGACGTGATGGACTATCCGATGAGCTGGGTGCGCGGGCTTCTGCAATGGCTGCCCTGGGCTGTGACGGTGGGGCTGCTGGTGATCGCGTCCTACGCGGTTTCGGGCTGGAAGCTGGCGGTCTTCACCTTCTGCGCGATGTTCTACATGGTCGTGATCGGCTATTGGCCGGAATCGATGAACTCGCTGGCGCTGGTGATGGTGTCGGTTCCGCTGGCGGTGGCGATCGGATTCTGCGTGGGCACGTGGGCGTTCTACTCGGCCCGGGCAGAGCGGGTGGTCACGCCGGTGATGGACACGCTGCAGACCATACCGGTCTTCGCCTATCTGCTGCCGATCCTGCTGCTGTTCGGGTTCGGGCCGGTGGTGGGCTTGATCGCCTCGATCCTTTATGCGGTGCCGCCGATGGTGCGGAACACCACGCTGGGGCTGTCCCGGGTCGACGAGGAGGTCATCGAGGCGGGCATGATGGCGGGCGCCACGACGGGCCAGATGTTCTGGCGCGTGCGGGTGCCGAGCGCGCTGCGGCAGATATTGCTGGGGGTGAACCAGACGATGATGGCGGCGTTCTCGATGATCATCATCGCGTCGATCATCGGTGGGACCTCGGATATCGGCTGGGAGGTTCTGGTGCATATCCGCAAGGCCAACGTGGGCGAGGCCATCCTGGCGGGCGCGGTGATCGCGCTGATGGCGATGGTGATGGACCGGATCACGGCGCGGGCGGCGTTGCGGCGGGCCCCGGACGGGCGCGACGAGCGGAGCGCGCTGGTGCGCTGGCGCTACTGGATCGCGGCGGGTATCTTTGCTGCGGTGATGCTGGTGCTGGCCCGTGTGTTCCCGTTCCTGCAGGACTATCCCCGGGCGTGGGAGGTCTATCCGGCGGATGCGATGAACCGGGCCTTCACCTATGTGCTGGTGGAATATTCCGCCACGATCAAGGCGATCAAGAATACCGCGCTGTTCTACCTGATGCTGCCGGTCAAGATCGGGCTGGAGCAGGCGATCAGCCCGTTTTCCTGGGGGTTCGAGTTCACGCCCGCGATGAAGGTCGGCTATGGCGTGGCGATGGCGGCGCTGGTGGCGCTGTTGCTCATGCGCCGGCGGGTGCGGGGGGCGATTGCCCTGGCCCTGCTGGCGATTTTGCTGTTCGTTGGCATCACCGGCCTGCCGTGGCTGTCGGTGGCGGGGGTGCTGACCCTGCTGGCCTGGCAGGCGGGCGGCGGAAAGCTGGCGCTTGGCACGGCACTGGGTCTTGGCTTTCTCATGGTGGGAGGGGTCTGGCCGGTGACGATGATCTCGCTTTACCTGTGCGGGATCGCGGTGGCGCTGTCGTTCCTGCTGGGCACCGCGCTGGGCGTGATCGCATCGGAGAACGACGCGGTTTCGGCCTTTCTGCGGCCGATCAACGACACGTTGCAGACCATGCCGCTGTTCGTGATCCTGATCCCGTTCGTGATGTTCTTCAACCTGGGCGAGTTCACCGCGCTGCTGGCGATCATGGCCTATGCCATCGTGCCTGCCATACGCTATGCCGAGCATGGTCTGCGCGGTGTGAATCCGGAGGTGATCGAGGCGGCACGGGCCTGCGGGACGACCCGGTGGCAGATGCTGTGGCGGGTGCGGCTGCCGCTGGCGATGCCGCAGCTTTTGCTGGGGCTGAACCAGACGATCATGTTCGGGGTGGCGATGCTGGTGATTGCCGCGCTGGTGGGCACGAGCGACCTGGGACAGGAAATTTACATCGGTCTGAACAACGGGGATTTCGGGGTCGGCATGGTCGCCGGGATCGGCATGGCCACGCTGGCGATGATCGCCGACCGGATGACGCGTGGCCTGAGCCGGAAAGGGCAGAAGGCGTTGGGGCAGGGGTGAGGCCAAAAGCTTCACCGGAACCGTGAAACCTTTCAAGGGGTTGTGCCCGTATGCTTACTGACCTCTCCCTGACCGCCAACCTGATCGTATTCGCCTGTGCCGGCGTGGTCATCCTGCTGGCCGGCACCAAGATGACCGGGCTTGCGGACCGGATCGCCGACCGGACCGGGCTGGGCGAGGCGGTGACCGGGGGGCTGCTTTTGGGGGCGGCAACATCGCTGTCGGGGACGGTGGTTTCGATAACCTCGGCGCTGGACGGGCGCGCGAGCCTCGCATTCTCCAACGGCGTGGGCGGGATCGCGGCGCAGACCGCGTTTTTGGCCCTGGCGGACCTGATCTATCGCCGCGCAAACCTGGAACATGCGGCCGCCGACGTGGCGAACCTGTTCCAGAGCACGCTTCTGATGCTGATGCTGGTGGTGCCGCTGGGTGCTTTCGTGATGCCGGAACTGACGTTCTGGTCGGTGCATCCGGCCTCGGCCGTGCTGGTGGGCATCTACCTGTTCGGCGCCTATGCCAGCGTCGGTGTGCGGCACAGCCCGATGTGGAAGGCCGTGGACACGTCCGAGACGCGGGCAGACCACCCCGAAGACGAAGACCATGCCCGACGCGGCACGACGGAACTGCTGGTGCCGTTCACGGCGCTGATGGCGCTGATGGGGATCGCGGGCTGGGCGATTGCCCGCTCGGCCGGGGCGCTGACCGAGCAGCTGGGGCTGTCCTCTGCTCTGGTAGGGGCGCTGATGACGGCAGTCGTCACCTCATTGCCGGAGCTTGTCACGACGTTGGCCGCCGTGCGGCGCGGCGCGTTGCAACTGGCCGTGGGCGGGATCATCGGGGGCAATACGTTCGACGTGCTGTTCCTGACCCTGTCGGACATCAGCTATCGCGACGGGTCGATCTATCACGCCATCGGCCCTGGCGACGTGTTCTGGGTCGTGGTCGGGCTGGCGATGACGGCGGTGCTGCTGATCGGGCTGATCCTGCGCGAAAAATCCGGGCCAGCGAATATCGGCTGGGAGAGCGCCACGCTGCTTGCGATCTACGGCGGGGCGGTCGGGTATCAGGCCTGGAGCGGATGAACCGGGCCCGTCGGGGTCAGTCGCCGGAACCGCCGCCGAGCGAGACGAGGTAGGCCCAGATATCGACCGCGTCCTGCGCCTTGCGCAGCCTGAAGGTCATCTTGCCGCGCGCGTCGGTGCCGGTGTAGTCGCGCAGCCAGCCGGTGGGATCCTGCACATAGCCGGTGAATGCGGCCTCGTCCCAGGCCAGGCCCTTGTCGGCGGCCGCCATCATTAGACCGGAATAGGCAAACCCCTCGACCGCGCCGACGGGGCGGTTCGCGATACCATAGAGATCGGGGCCGGTGCGCCCGCCCCGGACCAGCACGCCGCCGGAGGGATCGCTGATGGCATGGCAGGATGCGCACTGGCGAAAGGCGGTCTCGCCGCGAGCGGGGTCGCCGCCGGGGGCATCTTGGGCAAGGGCAGGGACTGCGAATGTCATGAGCGCGGCGGCCAGCTGGAATTTCATCGGGGACTCCGGTGCGTTGCAGTTTGCAGGCACTGAGACAGCGGGAGCGCCGGCGGGTCAAGGGGCGGGCCATCACTTGTCCGCGACGCGCGCAGCGCCTAAGAGGGCGCCAGGCATATGGCGTGGGCGAACGGAAGGCCGGGATGAGCGTGATGATACCGACCTGGGTCGACGGCGATCTGAAGCCGGTCGAGAAGCTGGAGGCACATCTGCGCGGCCTGCGGCACAAGGCGGTTTCGGTTTTTGTGCTGTGTGGCAACGACGTGCTGATCCAGCGCCGCGCGCTGGGCAAGTACCATACGCCGGGCCTTTGGGCGAATACCTGCTGCACGCATCCGCATTGGGGCGAAGACCCCGAGGATTGTGCCCACAGGCGCCTGAACGAGGAACTGGGCCTCACCGGGCTGACGCTGGCGCATCGCGACAGTCTGGAATACCGCGCCGATGTGGGCGGTGGAATGGTGGAGCACGAGGTGGTGGATGTCTTCGTCGCCGAGGTGGCGGCGCGCTGCGCGGTCCGGCCCGATCCGGATGAGGTGATGGACACGCGCTGGATCCCGCTGGACGCCCTGGCCGACGAGATCGGTGCGGCGCCCGAGACATTCACCCCGTGGCTGCAGATCTACCTGCGCGACCATGCCGCGCAGATCTTTGCCGATGCGGGGCGGTAGGGCCTGCTGGGAACGAGGCGAATGGGTTGGACATCCGGGGCGCGGCTTGGTTTAGTCCGCGCCGACAGACCTTTACGGATGGAGTGCGCGTGCTTGACCTGAAAGACCTGCAGTTCCTGACCGCGCTGGCGCGGCAGAAGCACTTTGCCAGGGCCGCCGAGGAATGCGGCGTCTCGCAGCCCGCATTTTCGATGCGGATCGCCAAGCTGGAAGAGCATCTGGAGACCAAGATCGTGCATCGCGGCAACCGGTTTCAGGGTCTGACGCCGGACGGCGAGAGCATCGTGCGCCATGCGCTGCAGATCCTGGAGGATGTAAAGCGGCTGGAAACCGAGTTCAGTGCCGAGCCCGGCGACGTGACGGGCGTGCTGTCACTGGCGGTGATTCCCACCGCGGCGGCGCTGGCGGCGCGTACGGTGATCAAGCTGCGCGAGGTCAATCCGGGGATCACGGTACGCGTCAAGACGATGAATTCGCTGGCGATCCTGCACGGGCTGGAAGCGGGCAGCCACGATGCCGGCATCACCTATACCGACAGCGCGACATCGGAAAGCGCGATCCATAATTTTCTGTCCGTGACGCCCATCGACGACGAGGAATACGTGCTGCTGGTTCCGGCAAGCATGATCGAAGAGGGCCGGACCGACATCACCTGGAAGGAGGCCGGCGCGCTGCCGCTCTGTCTGCTGGAAGCGGGGATGCAAAACCGGCATATACTGGACACGGTTTTCCAGGAGGCAGGCGTCCGGCCGCGCGTCGTGGCGGAACTGTCGGGGCTGACCCCCGGGGTTGTCATGGCGATCCAGGGGGCGGCGGCCACGGTGGTGCCCAAGGTGCTGGTGGAAAACACCGGTGCGCCGCGCTCGGTGCGGATCCTGCCGCTGGTCGAGCCGGAGGTGCGCAAGTCGCTGAGCCTGGTGACGGCCGACCGGGGCCCCGCGCTGCGCACGGTACAGGCGCTGAAGGAAGTTCTGCGATAAGGCCCGCTTATCGCGGATTTGAATCATACGATTTTTGATCGCACACGGCATGCCTTAGTATCCCGGAAGCAACGGGAGGACCGATCATGGCATTGGACGATCGCAGCGGCGTATGGAAGTCAGGCAAGGGCAAGGGGCGGCACACCCCAAAGGGCCGGCAGCTGGAAGACCAGGCCTGGGAAGAGGTGCGCGCGCTTCTGGGGGATGCGCCAAGGCGGCGCGACCTTCTGATAGAATACCTGCATCTGATTCAGGACAAGTTCGGTCATCTGAGTGCCGCGCATCTGCGCGCACTGGCCGAGGAGCTGCGTATCGCGCAGGCCGAAGTCTATGAGGTTGCGACATTTTATGCGCATTTCGACGTGGTCAAGGAAGGCGAGGTTCCGCCGCCCGCGCTGACCATCCGGGTGTGCGATTCGCTGTCGTGCGAACTGGCCGGGGCGCAACAGCTGAAGGCGGCGCTGGAGGATGGCATGGACCCTGCCGAGGTGCGCGTGCTGCGCGCGCCATGCATGGGCCGCTGCGATACCGCGCCGGTGCTGGAACTGGGCCATAACCACATCGACAATGCGACGGTGGAAAAGGTCGAAGCGGCGATTGCCGCGGATGACACCCACGCGCATATTCCCGATTACGAGGATTTCGCGGCCTACAAGGCCGAGGGCGGATACGAGAAACTGGCGGAAATCCGGAAGGGCGGCGATTTCGAGACGATCCAGCAGACATTGCTGGAGTCCGGCCTGCGCGGCCTTGGCGGGGCCGGTTTCCCCTCGGGCAAGAAATGGGGCTTCGTGCGGGCCGAGGCCGGGCCGCGTTACCTTGCCGTAAACGGCGACGAGGGCGAGCCGGGTACGTTCAAGGACCGCTATTACCTCGAACGCACGCCGCATCTCTTCCTCGAGGGCATGCTGATCGCCGCCTGGGCGGTCGAGGCGAAGACCTGTTTCATCTACATGCGCGACGAATACCCGGCGGTGCTGAAGATCCTGGCGACGGAGATCAAGGCGCTGGAAGAGGCGGGCATCGTCGAGGAAGGTTATATCGAACTGCGCCGCGGCGCGGGGGCCTATATCTGCGGTGAAGAAAGCGCGATGATCGAGTCGATCGAGGGCAAGCGCGGGCTGCCGCGTCACCGCCCGCCTTTCGTGGCGCAGGTCGGCGTCTACAACAAGCCGACGCTGGTGAACAACGTCGAGACGCTCTACTGGGTGACCCGCGTTCTGCGCGAGGGCGGCGAGATCCTGTCGAGCGTGGAAAAGAACGACCGCAAGGGCTTGCGCTCCTACTCGGTGTCGGGCCGGGTCAAGAACCCGGGCGTGCACCTGCTGCCGGCCGGCTCCACCATTCTCGACATCATCGAGGCCGCGGGCGGTATGCTGGACGGTCACACCCTGAAAGCCTATCAGCCGGGCGGACCGTCCTCGGGGCTGTTGCCCGCGCATATGGATGATGTGCCGCTCGA
Organism: Roseovarius sp.; assembly: GCA_046290265.1. Lineage (GTDB taxonomy): Bacteria > Pseudomonadota > Alphaproteobacteria > Rhodobacterales > Rhodobacteraceae > Roseovarius. The sequence continues at coordinate 155,197 of JBKAGF010000001.1, forward strand.
TTTCGACATGTTGCAGCCGCATGGCAGCTTCATCGGCTCGGCGGCTGTCGTCATCCTGTCGGACAAGGACAGCGCCAAGGAAGCGGCGATCAACATGCTGAAGTTCTTCGAGGACGAAAGCTGTGGCCAGTGCACGCCCTGCCGCGTCGGCTGCGAAAAGGCCGTGAAGCTGATGCAGGCGGACAAATGGGACCAGTCGCTGCTGGAGGAGCTGAGCCAGACCATGGTGGACGCGTCCATCTGCGGCCTGGGCCAGGCTGCGCCCAACCCCATTCGCCTGACGATGAAACATTTCCCGGACGAGGTGTAAGACATGACCGACAAGATCAAGTTCACACTCGATGGCAAGGAAGTCGAAGCCGAAAAGGGCATGACCATCTGGGAGGTGGCCAATGGCCGGGGTCTGAAGATCCCGCACCTGTGCCACAAGCCCGCGCCGGGCTACCGCCCCGATGGCAACTGCCGCGCCTGCATGGTCGAGGTAGAGGGCGAGCGGACGCTGGTCGCATCCTGTATCCGCGAGCCCAGCGAAGGCATGAAGGTCACCACCAATTCCAACCGGGCCGAGACGGCGCGCAAGCTGGTGATGGAAATGCTGGTCGCCGACCAGCCCGAGCCGGAAAAGGCGCATGACAAGTCGAGCCACCTTTGGGACATGGCCCGGCTGAGCGGCGTGTCCGAAAGCCGTTTTCCCAAGCTGGAACAGGACCGCGTGCCGCTTCTGGATGACAGCCACGTCGCGATGAGCGTCAACCTGGATGCCTGCATCCAGTGCAACCTCTGCGTCCGGGCCTGCCGCGAAGTGCAGGTCAATGACGTGATCGGCATGGCCGGTCGCGGGCATGACGCCTATCCGGTGTTCGATTTCGACGACCCGATGGGCGCCAGCACCTGCGTGGCCTGCGGCGAATGCGTTCAGGCCTGCCCCACGGGCGCGCTGATGCCGTCCACGGTGGTGGACGACGCGCAGGTCGGCGACAGCGCCGATTACGACCGCGAGGTCGAGAGCGTCTGCGCCTTCTGCGGCGTCGGCTGCCAGATCAGCCTGAAGGTCAAGGACAACAAGGTGAAATACGTCGAGGGGATCAATGGCCCCGCGAACGAAGGTCGCCTGTGCGTCAAGGGCCGGTTCGGCTATGATTACATCCACCACTCACACCGTCTGACCAAGCCCCTGATCCGTCGCGAGGATGCGCCGGCCAAGGGGCTCAACGTCGATCCGGGCAACTGGCGCGACTTCTTCCGCGAAGCGTCCTGGGACGAGGCGCTGGACATGGCGGCGAACGGCCTGAAGGGCCGGGGCCGCGAGGTGGCCGGTTTCGGCAGTGCGAAATGCACCAACGAAGAGGCCTACCTGTTCCAGAAGTTCATCCGCCAGGGTTTCGGCCACAACAACGTGGACCACTGCACGCGGCTGTGCCATGCCTCGTCGGTCGCGGCGTTGATCGAGAACGTCGGGTCCGGCGCAGTGACCGCGACCTTCAACGAGATCGAGAATGCCGACGTGGCGATCATCATCGGGGCCAACCCGATCGAGAACCACCCCGTTGCCGCCACCTATTTCAAGCAGTTCACCAAGCGCGGTGGCAAGCTGATCGTGATGGATCCGCGCGGCGTGGGGATGAAGCGCTTCGCGACCCACATGCTGCAGTTCAAGCCGGGCGCGGACGTGTCCATGCTGAACGCGATCATGCACGTGATCGTCGAGGAGGAACTCTACGACCAGCAGTATATCGAGGCCTTCACCGAAAACTGGGAGGCCGAAAAGGCGCATCTGGCGCAGTTCCCGCCCGAGAAGATGGAAGAGCTGTGCGGCATCCCCGCCGAAACGCTGCGGCAGGTCGCGCGGGAATTCGCGACGGCGCAGTCCGGCATGATCTTCTGGGGCATGGGCGTCAGCCAGCACATCCACGGCACGGACAATTCCCGCTGCCTGATCTCATTGGCGCTGATGTGCGGCCATGTGGGGCGTCCGGGCACGGGCCTTCACCCGCTGCGCGGCCAGAACAACGTGCAGGGCGCATCCGACGCAGGCCTGATCCCGATGTTTTTGCCCGACTACCTGTCGGTCACCGACGATGGCGTGCGCAAGGCGTTCACCGAGGTCTGGGAATCCGGCGATTTCAGCAGCGAGAAGGGCCTGACCGTCACCGAGATCATGGACGCGGTGCACGAGGGTCACATCAAGGCGATGTACGTGCTGGGCGAGAACCCCGCGATGAGCGACCCGGACGTGGAACATGCCCGCGACGCGCTGGCGATGCTGGATCACCTTGTGGTGCAGGACATCTTCATCACCGAGACGGCCAACTATGCCGACGTGATCCTGCCGGCCTCGGCCCTCTATGAAAAATCCGGCACGGTGTCGAACACCAACCGGACGGTGCAGATGCTGCGCCAGGCGGTGCCGCCCCCCGGAGAGGCGAAAGAGGACTGGTGGATCGAGGTCGAACTGGCCAAGCGCTGCGGTCTGAACTGGACCTATACGCATCCCAGCGAAGTGTTCAACGAGATGGCGATCAACATGCGCAGCCTCGACAACATCACCTGGGAGCGGCTGGAACGCGAGGCGGTGACCTACCCGTCGCTCAGCCCCGAGGACCCCGGCCAGGCCGTGGTGTTCGGCGATGCCTTCCCGCGCCCCGAGGGCCGTGCCCGGTTCACCCCGGCCAGCGTGATCCCGCCCGACGACCTGCCGGATGCGGATTATCCGATGGTTCTGACTACCGGGCGGCAACTGGAGCATTGGCACACCGGGTCGATGACCCGCCGCGCCAGCGTGCTGGACGCGGTCGAGCCCGAGGCGAACTGCTCTCTGCACCCCTCGACCCTGCGTAAGCTGGGCGTCGAGCCGGGCGGCATGGTGCGGATCACCACCAAGCGCGGTTCGATCGACGTGATGGCGCGGGCCGACCGGGCGATTGCGCCGGACATGGTCTTCATGCCGTTTGCCTATGTCGAGGCGGCGGCGAACATCCTCACCAACCCGGCCATCGACCCTTATGGCAAGATCCCCGAGTTCAAGTACTCGGCCGTGCGGGTGGAGAAGGCCGAAGAGTCCATCGCGGCGGAATAGCCCGCGCGGGGCCGACGCAGTCGCAACCAGGGCCGGGGACGTGTTCCCGGCCCTTTTTTCATGGCGCCATCATGGGTGCCGTGCGGCACCAGCGCATGGCTTTATTGCCGCACATGCGAAACTTTGCATTGCGCGAGGTTGGTTCGTGGTATACCAGTTTACGGATTTTGCGACTCGGAAACCGGTAGGCTGCCATGAAACTGAACCCGATCGACACCTCGGTCACGCTCAAGGACCATATCTACAACCGCATGCGCGAGGCGATCCTCGCCATGGACATCTACTCGGACGATGTCGACCTGCGGCTGGATGAACGCGGGCTCGCCGAGCAACTGGGCGTGTCGCGCACGCCCTTGCGCGAGGTGCTGGTGCGGCTGGAGCAGGAAGGCCTGCTGGAGGTGCGCCCGCGGCGGGGGATCTTCGTGCAGCGCAAGACGCTGTCCGACATCCTGGAGATGATCGTGGCCTGGGCCGCGCTGGAAAGCATGGCCGCACGGCTGGCCTGCGAACGCGCGACGGACCGCGAGATCAGCGGGCTGCGCACCATCGCCCTGAAATACTCGGTGTCCAAGACCGGGGCGGACATCGCGGAATATTCCGACGACAACATCCGCTTTCACCAGAAGATCCTGGAAATCTCGGGCTGCGAATTGCTGGGGACCATGGCCGATGGCCTGTTCATGCACATGCACGCCGTGCGCCGCCGGTCCATGGCCGAAGTGGGCCGCATGCCGCAATCCGTGGCCGACCACATGGAAATCATCGAGGCGCTGGAGGCGCGCGAGGCGGAGCTGGCCGCCACACGTGTCCGCGACCACACGATGCGCCTGCACGACCACGTGCGCGAGGTCTGGACCCGCGCCGGGATTACCAAGAACGAAGGGGACAAGAACGCATGAAACTTGGACGGCATCAAGATCCTCGACTTCACGCAGCGTTCGTCTGGTGACCGCACGCAGCTTCCGGTTCGTCGGTGCTGAAAGCTTGAGCGTGGGCGACGCCACGCGCCAGCAGCTGGTGGACCGCCGGGGCGCGGACAGTCGTATTCACCATTCTAACCACAACAAGCGCTGGATCGAGCTGAATTCCAAGAACGAGACCGCAAGCAGGTGCGGCGCTGATCGAGGAATGCGACGTGTGGTCGACTTCGCGCCCGGCTCGTCGGACCGATGGGCTGGGCTGGAGCGGCCAGGGATCAACCCGCGCATCATCAGGCCTTGGTCAAGGGATTCCCCCCGGCAAGTACCGACTCAAGGTCTATCGAACATGGCGCACTGCGCGGCGCGGCGCTCCGACCACCGCTTCCGCGATGGCCCGAGCTGGCAACGGGCGCGCAGATCGGCGACAGCGGCACCGGGCTGCACCTGCGCTGGGGATCATGACGCGCTCTTCCAGCGCGATGACCGGCCGGGCCAGAAGCTGCTGGCGCGATGGTGACCTCTGCCGGTCAAGCGCGGACCAGCAGCGCCTTGAGGTGGGGCCGCTGAAGGAGTACAGCCAGTTCGCGCGCGCCCTGGCGAGGCGACGGTGGGGAAACGACTCCCCGGTGGCCAGCCGTGTAATTCGAAATCAAGGGCTGGTGACGATCCCCACGCCTACACCTATTCATCACGCAGCGGCGGTCTGGGGCAATGTGTGGACGATGGAAGCCGGAATGGAAGACGGCCGGTGCCCACGCCGCCCGAGCGGCTGGACAAGCTGACGCGATTCGGCGATCGACCTGGACCATGACCAAGACGAAGTTCGAGGGATGGACATCTGCACGCTGAACATCCAGCGTGGCCGATCCTGTCGACCAAGGAGCTGATCGAGGATGGGGCCTGTGTGAGACCGAACGGCCGTCATGGGACCACCCCGAGCGGGGACGTGTGGGACGGTGGGCTGCCCGATCAAGCTGAGCGACAGCCCGGTGAGGCGAAGCGCGCGCTTCTGGGGAGCACACGGTGAGATCCTGGCGGGCGCTGGACGGTGACGCCTGCCGGCGCCTAGACAAGGGCGCGGTGAGACGCCAGAAAAGCCGCGGCAGAGCCGGCGACCTCGACTCGACGCTCGCCGGCCGTTCACACCGTCAGGATTTCATGTATAATCATAGTTCTGACGATAAGGCGCTGATTATTTTTCTCCCTCCTCAGAATGCGTCAGGTTGAAGTGGTCAAGGCGGCGGTATTGATTGAACACTCGGCTGGGAAAAGTGGCTGTTTCACCTTTTCAAACAAAGCGGAAATTGGTTTCGCTCGATAATCCGCACCTAAATGTGCGGCGAAGCCGCAGCCGGTTTCGAGTAATGGCTGACACCCGGCCAGAGCCGTACGTGACCAGGAGAGGACACCCATGACGACGAGGTACGGCCGCTCCGGCGTGCGCTGACGGCCCGCGCTGGTGGAATGGCAGCCAAGAAGCCGGTCGGTTTCATCATGGCCGCACCGGCGGCGGCGTGGACCAGATCGCGCGGCTGTTGCAGGCTTCACCAGAAGAAGGACTCAGCCCGCGCCCCTTCATCCAGATCAACAAGCCGGCGCTGGCGCCGGCGCTGCGCTACCTGCAGGACAAGGCGGGTGACGCACGTGGTGATGACGCTGAACAGCTTCTACACCACGATCATCTGAGTCGACGTGGGCGCGACGTGACCGAGTTCACGCCGATCGGCCTGATGGCGATGACACGTTCCTGCTGCGGGTCAACACCGACGGGGACATCACGATCTCGAAGCTTCAAATGTGGGTCCGGGAGTCGGGCTGGACTGGAAGGTCGGCGGCACGGGTCGGCCAGGAAGACAGCGTCTGACCGGAGAAGAGGATGGGTTATGACGAACCAATTCCCTTCGATGGCGGCACGGTGGCCAAGAACCTGGTGGGCAACCAGATCGACAGCACGGTGAACAATCCCGCCGAGCAGATGGAGTTCTGGCGCGCGGGCAACACCAAGCCGCTGGTGCAGTTCACCGCCGAACGGATGGCGGCCTTTCCGGACGTGCCGACGGCCAAGGAGCTGGGCGTGGAGATCGAGTATTACATGCAGCGCTCGGTCAACGGCCCGCCGGACATGAGCCCCGAGGCGGTCGAATGGTACACGAACCTGTTCCAGGAGCTTTTCGACAGCGAGGAATGGCAGGCATTCTGCAAGTCCGATGGCCTGACCTGCGACGCGATGATGACGGGCGAGGACCTCGCCACATTCCACGCCAACCAGAAGGTCGCACATGAAAAGCTGATCGAGAAGGTCGGCGCAGGCGCGATCACCGGCGAGTAAGCCGGCCAACCTGACATGCGGGGTCCGGATTTCCCCGGGCCTCGCACCTGGACGCATGACGATCCGAACGGGCGTGGCCGCTTTTGGTGCAAGGCCGTCCGCATGACGGATCGCAAACGAGACAAACGGAGCCAAATCGAATGACGGTCCGGACAGCGGAACTTCTGATGGCGATCGCGACACTCCTTGTGTCGCTGGGCCTGATGTTCAACGTATACACAGACGACCTTGCCATCGGCTGGGTCAAGGGCAGAGGCCCCGGAGCAGGCATGTGGCCGTTCTGGTTGTCCACGGGCATGGCGCTGGCTTCTGTCGCAACGCTGGTCCGGTGGATCCAGCGCAAGACACCCGAGTCACGCTCGAACGACCCCTACATTTCCGCCGACACGATTTTCCTTGTGTCGGTATCGGCGGGGTCCGTTCTCGCGCTGCTGATCATGATGACGTATATCGGCACGTATCTCGCGCTGATGGTCTTCATGCTGTTCTTCGTGCGCTTCCTCGGACGGCATACATGGCCGATGACGATGGCCTTTGTCATCGGAACGCCGATCTTCGTCTACCTGCTTTTCGAAGTGGCCCTGACGAAATACCTGCCGAAAGGTCTGCCGGTATTCGAGAACGCATTCCTCGTGATCGACAACCTTCGCTACGAATGGTTCTACTGAGAGGTCTGAAGAGATGGAAACGATTCTAGTATCCCTGGGAGCAGGCCTTCTTCAGTCTTTCGAGCCACTGAACCTGTTCATGATTTTCGCGGGCTGCCTTGCGGGGCTGTTCGTCGGCTGTATGCCGGGCCTCGGCTCGGTCAACGGCGTTGCGATCCTGTTGCCGATCACGTTCCTCGTGCCCCCGACAACGGCGATCATCTTTCTTGCCGCGCTCTATTACGGTGCCATGTACGGCGGCGCGATCAGTTCGATCACCCTGGGCATCCCGGGCGCATCGACGGCGGTGGCGACGGTGTTCGACGGGCGACCCATGGCGCAGAAGGGCAAGGCCGACCAGGCCCTGATGGCCGCCGCGATCGCATCCTTCATCGGCGGCACGGTGTCGATCGTCCTCTTCACGCTCTTCGCGCCGCCGCTTGCGGCCTTCGCGCTGAAGTTCGGACCGCAGGAAGAGTTCGCGCTGATGCTGCTTGCCTTCGCCACCTTCATCGGCCTGGGCGGGGACGACATCCCGAAGACGATCTTTTCGATCCTTCTAGGCCTGGTGCTCGCGGCCGTGGGCTTTGACATCATCTCGGGCAAGCCGCGCCTGATCTTCTTCGACATGGTGGACTTCCAGCGCGGCATCGGCTTCCTCGTGCTCGCGATCGGCATCTACGGGATCGGCGAGATGCTCTGGACGCTGGAATCGACCAGCGGCAAGGTTCAGATGCACAACGTCAAGATCACCTGGAGCCGGATGAAGAGCAACTTCAAGCAGATCCGGGAATATATCAATTCCACTTGGGTTGGCTCGGTCCTCGGTTTCTTCGTGGGCACGCTGCCCGCGGCGGGCGCAACCCCTGCGGCGCTGATGTCATACGGGCTCAGCAAGACGTTCTCGAAGGATCCGGACAGCTTCGGCAAGGGGAATGTCGCCGGCGTGGCAGCGCCGGAGTCGGCGAACAACGCGGCCTCCACCGGGTCCATGTTGCCGATGATCACACTGGGCATTCCCGGCTCTCCGACCACGGCGATCCTGCTGGGCGGCATGATCATCTGGGGCCTGCGCCCCGGTCCGCTGCTGTTCACCGAAAGCCCCGACTTCGTCTGGGGTCTGATCGGCTCGATGTATGTTGCAAACGCGGTGACCGTGATCCTGAACATCGCCCTGATCCCGCTGTTCATCCGCGTGCTGGCGATGCCGTTCACGCTGCTGACGCCGATCATCTTCACGCTCTGCGTGCTGGGTGTCTTCGCGACGACGGACCGTATGTTCGATACCTGGATCATGCTGGTCATCGGTGTCGTGGGTTACCTGTTGCGCAAGCTGAACTACCCGGTTGCCCCGGCGGTCCTGGCGATCGTGCTTGGCCCCCTGGCCGAACGTTCGCTGCGCCAGTCGCTGATCTCCAGCCAGGGTGACATGACGACCTTCGTCACCCGCCCGATCTCGCTGGTGTGCATCTGCTTCGCCATTGCGCTGGTGCTGTTCCCTGTGGTCCAGCGCATCATGCGCAAGCGCAAGGCTGCCGCGGAAAGCAGGGCCTGACGCCTAGCGTCTTTCCGGCGCCCAAGGCCTGCCCCCTGATCTCCCGGGGGGCAGGTTTTTTTTGTACCGGTCAGCTTTCGTAGCGGGTAGAGCCGCGTCGGTTGGCGTTGATCGGAAGGTTTATGAACAGCGGCTGATGCGCGCGCTGCGAACAGGCCTGCCGCGGGCAGAGCTGGCAATTGATGCCGATCGGCTGATAGAGCGTCCGGTCGTCGATCTTGAAACTGGATGCATAGCGGATGCGATGGGCGTGCCGGGCCTCGCAGCCCAGGGTCAGTGTCAGGCGCCGGTCCTGCGTTTCGGCGCTGAATACCGGGCGATGCACAGTACGGCTGATCGAGAAGAACCGCTGGCCGTCGGGCATCTCGACAAACTGGGGAAAAATGACGCCGGGCACGGAAAAGGCCGCATGCACGTTCCAGACAGGGCAGGCGCCGCCATACTCCGCCAGATCGAAGGAAGATGCGTTGAACCTCTTGGTGACGTTGCCGGCCCGGTCCAGCCGCAGAAGGAAGAAGGGGATGCCCCTTGCCTGCTCGCGCTGCATCGTCGTCAATCGGTGGCAGGCCTGCTCGAACGTCACACCAAAGGCCAGCGCGATCCGGTCGATGTCATACCCGGTCTCTTCCGCCGTTCTCAGAAATGCCTCATAGGGCATCAGGAACGCGGCGGCAAAATAGTTGCCCAGTTCGACCTCCAGGCGCGGTTGCACACGTTCGGGATCGGCCTGCGAGCCGCGAGCCATCCGCTTGATCATGCCGCCTTCGGTGATGAACGCCAGTACATGGGCCATCTGAAAGGCGCGGTTCTCGGTGTTCAGCGCCTGCGACAACAACAGGGTGCGGCTGTCCTCGTCATAGATCCGCAGCGAGTCGCCCATGTCCTCGATCGGTCTCACATCGACGGAAACGCCGTGATTGCGGCGCAGGCCCGCCCGCATGTCGACGAACAGAGACTCGGGCGCGACCGGGATTGAACGCCGCGCATTCTCCGCCGCTACTTCAAGCACGGCGAAGTAATTTCCGTTCTTGCGGAAAAAGTCGTGGATCGCATTTTCCGGCGACGCGTTGAGAAGCTGCTCATCCGGCGCATCCAGCCCGCCGCGCATGATGATCCTGAGTGCCGCACGATGCGCGCGGTGCAGCTGCAGGAAATGATCCACAAAGGCAGGCGCCCGGTCGATGGCGCTGCGCAATTCCTGTACATCGGGCGGATCGCCTTCCAGTGTGGTGTCGCTGAAGGCGTTTCGCAGATCCGCCAGGATATGCGCGCCGTCGTCCTTGGTCAGTTCCTTCACGTCCACATCGAACGCTTCCGAAATTGCCAGCAGCATCTTGACCGACAGGCTTCTTTGGTTGTTTTCCAACAGGTTGACATAGGCTGGACTGACGCCAAGCCGATCGGCCACATCGGCCTGCGTCAGGGCGCGGCTGATCCGAAGTTGCCGCAATTTGGGACCGATGAATGTTTTCGCCATGATGCGAAGTTAACATACTAACAAAAAGTAGTAATGTAAAAATTATCAATAACACATTTACACGAATTTTGTAGAAGAATCTCCTGACGCAATTATGTTGCGCAATGAAATTACAAGGAGAGGTTACCATGGCTCGCAAGGTTCTTATTCTCGGCGCATCCTACGGCTCATTGCTGGGCACGAAACTTCTGATGGCCGGGCATGATGCCACCCTGGTGTGCCGGCAGGCCACGGCCGACATCATCAACGACAAGGGTACCGAGGTGCGCATCAAGCTGCGCGACGAGGACGAGCATCGCGCATTCCGGTCCGAGGATCTTCCCGGCACACTGGACGCCCGCGCTCCGGGCGACGTGACCCCCGAAGACTATGACCTGATCGCGCTGGCCATGTCCGAACCCCAATACGGCAATGGCGACATCGTACAGCTGATGAAGCGGATCGCGGCTTCGGGCCGTCCCTGCATGTCGATCATGAACATGCCGCCGCTGCCGTACCTCAAGCGTATCGAGGGGCTGGATGTCGAGGCGCTGCGCCCGGCCTTCAACAGCACCGAACCGTGGGAGGATTTCACCCCGGGCCTCGTGTCGCTCTGCAGCCCCGATCCACAGGCCTTTCGCCCGCCGGAAGAAGGCCCGAACGTCCTGCATGTCGGCCTGCCGACCAATTTCAAGGCCGCTCCGTTCGAGGATCCGGCGCACACTGCGATCCTGCGCGAACTCGAACAGGCCATCGAGGCGGTGCGCGTGGATGGCAAGGAAGTGCCGGTGAAACTGCGACTCTTCGATTCGCTCTACGTGCCGTTTGCCAAGTGGGCGATGCTGCTGACCGGAAACTACCGCTGCGTCCAGCGCAACGGCATCCGCCCGATCAAGGACGCGGTTCATGGCGACCTTCTGGAGTCGCAATCCGTCTACAGCAAGGTCTGCGACCTCGTGATGCGCCTTGGCGCAGACGAAGGCGACCAGGTGCCGTTCGAGAAATATGCCGAAGCCGCGAATGGCCTGCTGAAGCCATCTTCGGCGGCGCGGGCGATCGATTCAGGTGCGGATGCGATCGAACGCGTGGACATGCTGGTCAAGCTGATCGCGGACCAGATGGGAATGCCCATGTCCGAGGCCGATGAAACCGTCGAGATCATAAACGCGCGGCTGGAAGAGAACCGCAGGAAAGCCGCCGCCTGATCTGCCTTTCCCGTCTAGGTTATCCTCTGCCGGCGTGTCAGGTGCGAAGCCGCAAACGCGGTTTCTGCCGGCTTTAGCCGCAAGGCGGCTGCACCGGCTGTCTCGGCGGCCGGCACAAGATGAAGCCTCTGCAAAGGCTCTTCGGTGTCTTTTGCAGAGCGCTTTGCGCCCGGTTTCATTCGCGTGTTCAGACGTGAATCGCGTGATCTCCTAGACGTAGCGCAGGCGTTCGGCAGCAGCGCCGAAACTGATCCCGCTGCCGCCGATCTCGACCCCGCAGTCTCACATCTCGAAGGCCGGCGCCTTCAGCGTCTCGTTATCCTTCACCTTCAGGTACTCGGCCGGCGCGAACCATTCCTGCAGGTCGGTGCTGCGATCATAGCTGTTCGCGCCCCGCGCACTGATTGCGGTTGCTTTCCCTGCGCTGCATCGCCCATCCTGCCCAAGGCTTTGTTCATCCACTGGCCCGGATCGGAATGCGACAGTAAAAGGAGCGCAGGCGTGGCAGTTACACTGGCCGATATCATGGCGGCGCGGCAGACCATTGCCGGGGTCGCAGACGCGACGCCATTCGTGCCGTCCCCGTTCCTGTCCGCTAAAGCCGGCACCGACTTCCTGATGAAGCTCGAGAATATGCAGCCCATCGGCGCGTTCAAGTTGCGCGGTGCCATGAACGCGGTGATGAACCTGCCCGGTGACGTGACCGGCGTCACCTGCTGTTCCACCGGCAATCACGGGCGCGGCGTTGCCTACGCCGCCGCGCACCGCGGCCTTCGGGCGGTCATTTGCATGTCCAGCCTCGTGCCGCAGGCCAAGGTTGACGGGATCAGGGCGCTGGGCGCCGAGGTCCGCACCTGCGGCCGCAGCCAGGATGACGCGCTGGCCGAAAGCCTCCGGCTCGTCGACACCGAGGGGCTGGTGGAAATCTCGCCCTTCGACGACCCGCACGTCATCGCCGGGCAGGGGACGATCGGGCTGGAGATGTTGCAGGCCCGTCCCGACCTCGGCACGCTTCTGGTGCCGCTCTCCGGCGGGGGGCTGGCCGCCGGTGTGGCGGTGGCGGCCAAGGCAATCAACCCACGGATCAGGGTGATCGGCATCAGCATGGACAGGGGCGCGGCAATGCACGCCTCGATTGCGGCGGGCCATCCGGTCGAGGTCGAGGAGGTCGCCAGCCTCGCCGACAGCCTGGGCGGCGGGATCGGAATGGACAACAAGCTGTCCTTCGCACTCTGCCGCGATCATCTGGACGATACGGTGCTCGTGACCGAGGAAGAGATCTACCAGGCCATGCAGGTGCTCTTCTACGAGGACCGCATCGTGGCCGAGGGCGCCTGCGTCGTCGGCATCGCAGCGCTTCTGGCGGGCAAGTTGCCCCGTCTTCCGGGGCCGGTCGGCACCATCATCACGGGCCGCAACCTCGATATGGGCATGTTCCACCGGATCATGGCGGGCGAGGATATCCAGCTTGGCGACACCATGGTGAAAGGACGCGCCTATGGCACATGAGATCCAGATCGTGACAGAGGCGGAACTGCGTGCCGCCATTCAGTTGGACGTGGACATGGTGGATGTCATCGAACGCGCCTTCGCCGCCCTTGCCGGTGGCGAGGTGGTGATGCCGCCGATCCTGTCCATGGACCTGCCGCAGGCGAATGCCGAGGTCGATGTGAAAACCGCCTATATCCCCGGCTTCGACGGCTTCGCCATCAAGGTCAGCCCGGGCTTTTTCGACAATCCCAAGTTGGGGCTGTCCAGCCTGAACGGCCTGATGATCCTCTTTTCGGCCAGGACCGGGCTGGTCGAGGCGGTCTATCTGGACAACGGCTATCTCACCGATATCCGCACCGCCGCCGCGGGGGCCGTGGCCGCGCGGCACCTCGCCCCCGATCGTGTCGAAACGGCCGGCGTGATCGGAACCGGCGTGCAGGCGCGCCTTCAGATGCTGGCGGCCCACCTGGTGCGCCCCTTCCAGCGGGTGCTCGTGCATGGGCGTAATGCCGACAAGGCCGCCGCCTGCGCCGACGATCTGGCGCGCACGCTCGGCATTCAGGCGGTCGCGGTCGATGACCCGGCCACCCTTGTGGCCGACAGTCAGCTCGTCGTCACCACCACGCCCGCACGCAGCCCCGTCCTGATGGCCGACTGGCTGCATCCCGGCCTGCATGTCACGGCCATGGGATCGGACCAGGAGGGCAAGAACGAAATCGACCCGGCCGCGCTGGCCCGCGCCGACCTCTATGTCTGCGACCGGGTCGGCCAGTGCGAAACCAGCGGTGAACTGGAAGCGGCGCGCGCTGCCGGCGTGCTGACCGACGTGACCCCGCCCGAACTGGGGGATATCATCACTGGCGCGACGCGGGGCCGGGTATCGGGAAACGATATCACCATCTGCGACCTCACCGGTACCGGCGTGCAGGACACCGCCATCGCCAGCCATGTCCGCGCGACGCTGCCCCGCGCCGGCACGCGCATCAGCACATGACCCGCCCATGACCCGCCTTGACGCGCGCGACATCGAGATACTGAAGGTCCTGGCCCAAGACGGCCGGATCACCAAGTCCGCCCTGGCCGAACGCGTGGGCCTGTCCGCCTCTCCCTGCTGGGAGCGCCTGAAACGCCTGGAAAAGGCCGGGTTCATCATCGGCTATCGCGCCGAGATTGCCCTGCGGGAACTGGGCCCGCACGTGACCGTCTTCGTCGCGGTCGAACTCACGGACCACACCGCCGCGACCTTCCGCGTGTTCGAGGACGCCGTTCAGCATCACCCCGAGATCGTGGCCTGCTGGGGTATCGGCGGCGGGTACGATTATCTGCTGCAGGTCGTCACGCCCGACATCAACGCCTACCAGCGCCTTGTCGACGAGATGCTTAACAACCGCATCGGCATGGCGCGCTATTTCAGCTACGTCGTGACCAAGCCCGTCAAGGGCCTGAGCGCCCCGCCGATCGACGTCATTCTGGGCGCCCAGTAGATTTTTCTGCCAGCCCGGCGGCGGTGAAGAATCTTCCTCTGCCCGGACGGCGCTATTCAGCCGCACTCGTTGGCGGTCCCGGCGTAGAACCTTCTTTAGTCAAAGGAGGAAACCATGCCCGACTCGTCTTTGCGGATGATTGATGACCTGCGCCTGGTGCGCAATTTTTCCTATGTCGGCGGCAAATGGATCGCCGCTGCCGATGGCAGCACCCTGCAGGTGACCGACCCTGCCGATGGCGCGCTTGTGGGCGAGGTCGCCAGCCTCTCGGCAGAGGAAAGCGCCGAAGCCGTCACCGTCGCCCAGAACGCCTTTCCCAAATGGTCGTCCATGCTTCCGCAGGACCGCGCCGCGATCCTGCGCCGCTGGTTCGACCTGATCATCGAGAACCGCGAGGATCTGGCCAAGCTGATGGTCGCCGAACAGGGCAAGCCCCTGTCCGAGGCGCGGGGCGAGATCGACTATGCCGCGTCCTTCGTCGAATTCTACGCCGAAGAGGCCAAGCGCCCGAATATCGAGGGCGTCACCAGCCACCTCAACACCGCCGAGGTCGAGCTGTGGCTCGAACCCGTGGGCGTCGTCGCGTTGATCACGCCGTGGAACTTTCCGTCGGCCATGCTCACCCGCAAGGCCGCCGCGGCCCTTGCCGCCGGTTGCACCATCGTCGCGCATCCCAGCCACGAGACGCCGTTTTCGGCACTGGCGCTGGCCGAACTGGCCGAACGCGCGGGCGTCGAGCCGGGCGTGTTCAACGTGGTCACGGGCCGTGCCTCCACAGTGGTGCCGCCCTGGACCGATGACTCCCGTGTACGGGCGCTGTCCTTCACCGGCTCGACCGAGGTCGGCCGTCTGCTCTACCGCGCGTCCGCCGAGACCGTGAAGAAGCTGGTCATGGAACTGGGTGGTCATGCGCCGGTCATCGTGTTCGACGATTGCGACCTCGACCATGCCGTCGCGGAAACGATCAAGGCCAAGTTCGCCACCTCCGGACAGGACTGCCTGGGCGCGAACCGCATCTACGTCCAGCGCGGCATCTACGACGAATTCTGCACGCGCTTCACCAACGCGACGCAGGCGCTGACCATCGGCGCAGGTATGGATGATTGCGATCTCGGACCGTTGATGAACGAAGGCGCCGTCGCCAAGCAGGAGGCGCATGTCGCCGACGCACTGGAGAAAGGCGCGAAACTGGCCTGCGGCGGCAAACGCAACCCGCTCGGGCGGCTGTTCTATGACGCGACCGTGCTGACCGACGTACCGGACGAGGCCGAGATCATGCGCGAGGAAACCTTCGGACCCGTCGCACCGATCACGCCGTTCGAGACCGAGGACGAGGCCATCCGCCGGGCCAACGATACCGAATACGGCCTTGTCGCCTATGTCCACGCCCACGACCCGCGCCGCATCTACCGGCTCAGCCGTGCGCTGCAATTCGGCATGGTCGCGGTCAACCGCACCAAGGTCACCGGCGCGCCGATCCCGTTCGGCGGGGTCAAGCAATCCGGCCTTGGCCGCGAGGGCGCCCGAAAGGGCATGGAAGAGTTCATGGAAATCAAATACGTCTGCCGCGACTGGGGCTAAGGAGACTACGCATGCTGAAGAACGACCAACTGGACCAGTGGGACCGCGAGAACTTTTTCCATCCCTCGACCCACCTGGCGGAATTTGCCCGGGGCGAGGCGCCGCAGCGCATCGTGACCGGCGGCTCGGGCTGTCATATCGAGGATCGTGACGGCAATCGTCTGCTCGATGCCTTTGCCGGGCTTTACTGCGTGAACGTGGGCTACGGTCGGACCGAGATCGCCGATGCCATCGCCGAACAGGCCCGCGAGCTGGCCTATTACCACGCCTATGTCGGCCACGGGACCGAGGCCGCGATCACACTGTCCAAGATGGTTCTGGACCGCGCACCCAGCCACATGTCCAAGGTGTATTTCGGCCTCTCGGGGTCGGACGCGAACGAGACCAACATCAAACTCGTCTGGTACTACAACAACATCAAGGGCCGCCCCGAGAAGAAGAAGATCATCTCGCGCTGGCGCGGCTACCACGGGTCCGGCCTGATGACCGGCTCGCTGACCGGGCTGGAGCTGTTTCACAAGAAGTTCGACCTGCCGCTTGCACAGGTCCTGCACACCGAGGCGCCCTATTACTACCGCCGTGCCGATGTCAGCCAGACCGAGGAACAGTTCGTCGACCATTGCGTGGCCGAACTGGAAGCGTTGATCGAACGCGAGAGGGCCGACACCATCGCCGCCTTCATCGGCGAACCGGCGCTGGGCACCGGGGGCCTCGTGCCGCCGCCCGCAGGCTACTGGGCCGCGATCCAGGAAGTGCTGGCCAAGCATGACATCCTTCTCATCGCCGACGAGGTCGTCACCGGCTTTGGCCGCCTAGGCAGCATGATGGGCTCCGACCATTATGGTATCAAGCCCGACATCATCACCATCGCCAAGGGCCTCACCTCGGCCTATGCGCCATTGTCGGGGTCGATCATCTCCGACAAGGTCTGGAAGGTGCTGGAACAGGGCACGGATGAAAACGGCCCCATCGGCCACGGCTGGACCTACTCTGCCCATCCCATCGGCGCGGCGGCAGGTGTCGCCAACCTCAAGCTGATCGACGAGTTGAACCTCGTGCAGAACGCGGGCGAGGTGGGGGCCTACTTCAAGAAGGCGCTGACCGAGGCCGTGGGCGACCACGCCCATGTCGGCGAGGTGCGCGGCGAAGGCCTGCTTTGCGCCGTTGAATTCGTCAAGGACCGGGACGATCGCGTGTTTTTCCATGCCTCGGAAAAGGTTGGCGCGAAACTGGCCGGGGAACTGGTCAAGGAAGGCGTGATCGCCCGTGCCATGCCGCAGGGCGATATCCTTGGCTTTGCGCCGCCCTTCTGCCTGACCCGAGAGGAGGCCGACGAAGTCGCCACGAAGCTTGGCAAGGTCGTCAAGGCCGTGCTGGGCTGATACCCGACGCCTCGAAACACCGGATCCGACCGCGCCCGAAACGGCGCGGTCGTTTGGTTTCTGATCCACGATGAATGCTGTAGGCGGTAAGCGCCGCCGCACGCCCTGTCATTCCGTCGCGACAAAGCCCAGGATCAGCTGCCTCAACCCCAGTGCCGCGCCTGCGAATATCGCCAGAAAGGCGACCGGAGCGGAAAATGCCAGCACCGAGAATGCCGAGATGCCTTGCCCGATGCTGCACCCGACGGCCAGGATGGCGCCCGGACCCATCAGCGCCGCCCCCAGGATCTGGCGCTTCAGTTCGCGCGGGTCGTCGCAGGCCTCCCATCGGAACTGCCCCTTGATGCACGATCCAAGAAAAGCGCCCACCACCACCCCCATGACGGATCCCACGCTGAACGACAGGCTGTTGCCCGACGCGGTCATGAAATAGATGATCGTGTCACCGATCGGGGCCGCGAAAGAATGCGTTTCGACCGGTTCGGCGTCGAACCCGGTGTTGGCGACCCAGTAGGTCCCGACCCATCCCAGCACCACGGCCAGCCCGACCGCGACCGCCCAGAACACCATAGCGGGCGAGCGTATCATGCGCCGGCTGGCCAGCGATGCCGCAAGGATGACGCCGCCGATGGCCATCCCTCCGACAGATGGCGTGACGCCCAGATGGACCTGTGCAAGCTGGGCAAGCCCCTGCGGCGCCAAGGCGCCTTCCTCGACCGGCAGAAGCCGGACGCGCAGATGCGCCAGCGGGCCGGACATCACCAGATAAGCCGACAGGCCCATCACCACGACGATCACGAAAGACCGAAGGTCGCCACCACCCATCCGGGCCAGTGCGCCGTATCCGCAATTTCCCGACAGGGCCATGCCATACCCGAACATCAGACCGCCGATGATCGTGCCCAGCGGGGTCCAGACCCGGTCCAGATAGACGGTGGCACCGGGGTCGAACAGCCCTCCGGCCAGTGCGACATGCGTGCTTATGACGGCCACGCCGATGGCGATCCCCCACATGCGGATGCGCCGGTCGTCCGAGGAATAAAGCACGTCCTCGATCGCTCCCAATGTGCAGAACCGCCCGATCCGCGCGGCAAGGCCAAGAACCACGCCGCCCAGCAGACCGATCAGCGCAACCGTGTTGGCCTCGCCCAGAAGCTCCAGCATCCGCCCTCCCGTGACCGGCCGGAACGTCTCCTCGCGTTCCGGTCAATCCTCCTTGCAGAACAGGTCGTAGACGACCTCCATGATTTGACGCGGCCGGTCGTCGGCCAGGCTGTAATAGATTGCCTTGCCCTCGCGCCGCGGGGTCACAAGCCCTTCCAGCCGCAGCCGTGTCAGCTGTTGCGACACAGCGGCCTGTCGTGCCGACAGCAGGTCCTCCAGCTCGGTCACCGATTTCTCGCCGGACGCAAGATGGCACAGGATCATCAGCCGCCCTTCATGGCTGATCGCCTTGAGAAAGTTCGATGCCCGCTGGGCATTCTTCATCATCTTTTCCAGGTCCTCGGCGCACATGTTTGCATCGAGCACCGGCAGGCGGCTCTTGGCCTCGTCCGTGTCTGTCGCGTTTTGCGGATCAAGTGTCATTTCAGTGGATCAGCCCGTGTTGTCCATGTCGATGGCGGCGTCGTCAAGCAGCCGGTCCAGCAACCCCCAGAAGAAATCCTCGCCGGGATAGCCCTCGATCCGGCCCAGTTCGCGTCCGTCACGCACCAGGATGAAGGTCGGCGTGAACCGCACGTGCCGGGCAAACGCGACGTCCGGCGTCTCGCCGTAAAGATCGTAGCGGCGCAGGGGCGCGGCCCGTCCCTCCGGCGTCTTGGGGTACGTCGCGGCAATTTCCGCGTCCCAGCGGGCGCACCAGTAACACCCGTCCTCCTCGGCCATCAGCAGATAGGTCTGCGCCTGCGATTGCCCCGGCAACCACGTCATGACGGCAAGCAAAAGGATCCTGAGCGACAGCACGTGAAACTCCGATTGACGACTGGCTGAAACAGATCATAATCTAATATTTGAATATTTCAAGAAGATGCGGCAGGTTAAAGAATGTTTGACGTAACGATCTACGGCGCCTTGGTTGCGGGGCTTCTGTCCTTCCTTTCGCCCTGCATCCTGCCCATCGTCCCGTTCTACCTCAGCTACCTCGCCGGGGTGGGCATGAACCAGATCACCGCCCAGCCCACGATATCACGGGCCGTGCGGTTTCGCGCCTTTGTCGCCGCGATCTGCTTTGCCCTTGGCGTGATCACCGTCTTTGTCGGGCTGGGGGCCTCGGCCACCACATTCGGTCAGATCGTGCAGGATTATTTCCACATCCTGCGCTGGGTCGCAGCGGCGATTATCATCGCCATGGGCCTGCACTTCCTCGGCGTGGTCCGGATTGGAATCCTTTACCGGCAGTTCCGCGCCGACGCCGGCGACACAGGCAATGTCGGCCTTGTCGGCGCCTACGTGATCGGGCTGGCTTTCGCCTTCGGCTGGACGCCCTGCGTCGGCCCGGTGCTGGCCGCCATCCTGTTCACGGCCGCGGGGCAGGACAGTGCCTCGCAAGGCGCGATGCTGCTCTTCGTCTACGGTCTCGGCATGACATTGCCCTTCGTCCTCGCGGCATTGTTCATCGGGCCTTTCATGCGGTTCATGGCACGGTTCCGCCGCCATCTGGGAACGATCGAGAAACTGATGGGGCTTTTGCTGGTCCTGTTCGGTGTCCTGATCGCCACGAACTCGATCAACATCATTGCCCAGTGGATGCTTGAAAACATCCCGTGGTTCAGCACAATCGGCTAAAGGAAAGGACACCCCCATGACCAGATTTCTTGCTTTGATATGCGCCGCAATCGTCGCATTCCCCGCCGTCGCGGCCGAGTTGGGGGATGACGGTTTGCACAAGGCGGATTGGATGCGCGACACGTTCAAGGATCTTGGCGAGGACCTCGAAGAGGCCGGCGCCGAGGGCAAGCGCCTGATGGTCCTGATCGAACAGCGCGGCTGCATCTACTGCACCAAAATGCACGAAGAGGTCTTCGTCCTGCCCGAGATCGAGCAGTTCATCGAGGAAAACTACTTTGTCGTGCAGATCAACATGTTCGGCGACATCGAGGTGACGGACTTCGACGGTACCACCCTCCCGGAAAAGGAAATGGTACGGCGCTGGGGCGCGATGTTCACGCCGACCATGATGTTCTTTCCCCAGGAAAGTGACGGCAGCACGTCCGCCGACGAACTGGCAGTGGTCACGATGCCGGGCGCCTTCGAGAAGGGCACGACGCTGAATCTGCTGCGCTGGGTGGTCGAAAAGGGGTACGAGGGCGACGAACCGTTTCAGAAGTACCTTGCCCGCAAACTGTCCAACTAGGATAACCGCCAAGGCATGGGAAAGGCCGGTAACATGCTGCACCTGCAAACAGATTTAAAAATTCGCGTTTGTGAATTTGTTGTTGCGGGAATCGGATCGCCGTGCAAACCTGAACGGAATGTCATACGGGAGGGCACATGACACGTTTTACAGCTTTGGTATCCACGGCGGCGCTGTTCGCCTCTGTTGCAACAGCCGAAACCGTCGCGCCCACGGATGTCACGTTCGAGGACGGCGCCATAGGTGCATCCCTGACCGGCGAACCCGGCGACCCCGAGGCCGGGGCGGAACTGATGAACAAGGGCGCGGGCAACTGCATCGCCTGTCACGCGGTGTCCGACCTGTCGCATCTGCAGTTCCACGGCGAAATCGGCCCCCCGCTCGACGGCGCGGCCGACCGCTGGAGCGAGGCGGAACTGCGCGGCATCGTGGCGGACGCCAAGCAGATGTTCGAAGGTACGATGATGCCGTCCTTCTACAAGGTCGACGGTTTCATCCGACTTGGCGACGCCTATACCGGCGAGCCGCACGAGGGCGATGTCGCCCCCCTGCTGACGGGACAGGAAATCGAGAACGTCGTCGCCTACCTGATGACGCTCAAGGACGAATAACTCAGATATCCGGAGGATGAGATGGAATTGAACCGCCGAATGATGCTGGCACTTGGCACAGCGGGTGCCGCGGTGACCGCATTTGGGGCGTTGCCGGCCTTTGCCACGGCGACCGACGAAGCAATCGCGGAATTCACCGAAGGCGCCGAACCCTCGGAAGGAGGCGTGGAGTTGAACGCCCCCGAAATCGCCGAGAACGGCAACACCGTTCCGATCGAGGTCAGCGCGCCGGGCGCCGTCGCGATCTCGATCTATGCCGACGGCAACCCGGTACCGGCTGTGGCGACCTTCAAATTCGGCCCGCTGGCCGCATCGCAGACAGCATCAACCCGCATCCGGCTTGCCAAGACGCAGAACGTCCTCGCCGTCGCAAAGATGGAAGACGGCTCGTTCAGACAGGCCACCGCGAACGTGAAAGTGACCATCGGCGGCTGCGGCGGCTGAATCCAGCAAAAAAGGAGACACGAACATGGCAGACGGTGTGAAACCCCGCGTCAAGGTCCCCAAGTCGGCAAGTGCCGGAGAGGCGATCACGATCAAGACCCTGATCAGCCACCAGATGGAAAGCGGTCAGCGCAAGGATGACGATGGCAATGTCATCCCCCGTTCGATCATCAACCGCTTCACCGCCGACTTCAACGGCGAGAACGTGATCGACGTCGCGATGGAACCCGCGATTTCGACGAACCCGTTTTTCGAGTTCGAGGCCACGGTGCCCGAATCCGGCGAGTTCAAGTTCACGTGGTATGACGACGACGGATCGGTCTACGAAGAGACCAAGCCGATCACGGTCGGATAAGACGGCGCCACGCGCCAGGGAGGGATACATGAAAACAGCGACTGTAACGGGTGGGCGCCTGCTCATCACGGCAGCAGCCAGCGTATTCGCACTGGCGGCCCATGCCGGACCGGACGACGACAACCTGGTCGTCAACGAAGACATCGAAATGGTCACCGAAACCGCCGCGCCCGATCATCTGGACGCCCTCGACACGATCTATTCGGGCTGGCGTTTCCGGTCCGACGAAACCCAGGCGCTGCAAGCCGACGATTTCGACAATCCGGCGCTGATCTGGGTCGAGCAGGCGCAAGAGGTCTGGGATACGCCCGAAGGCGCGGAAAACAAATCCTGTTCGTCCTGCCACGACGACGTGGACAGCATGGCCGGCGTCAAGGCGGTCTATCCCAAGTGGAACGAGGACGCGGGCGAGGTCCGTACCATCGAGATGCAGATCAACGACTGCCGCGAGAACCGCATGGGCGCGGAGCCGTGGAAATACGCGGGCGGCGATATGATAAACATGACGGCTCTGCTGGCATCCGTCTCGCGCGGGATGCCCGTCAACGTGGCGATCGATGGTCCCGCCCAGTCCACCTGGGAACAGGGCAAGGAAATGTACTACACCCGGTACGGCCAGTTGGAACTCAGCTGCGCCAATTGCCACGAGGACAACTGGGGCAACATGATCCGTGCCGACCATCTCAGCCAGGGGCAGGTCAACGGCTTTCCGACATACCGCCTGAAGAACACCAAGCTGAACGCCGTGCAGGCGCGGTTCAAGGGATGCATCCGCGATACCCGTGCGCATACCTTCTCGCCCGGCAGCCCGGAATTCGTGGCACTCGAGCTTTACGTCACATCGCGCGGCAACGGCCTCAGCGTCGAAGGTCCGTCGGTCCGCAACTAGATCCGAAAGGCTCCGTCCGACGGGCGGGGCCTTTTTCTTCCGCGCAATATTCAAATATGCGCATATGAATGAAAGGAGCGCCACTCATGATCTCGCGCAGGGATTTCCTTCAGGTCGGCATGGCGGCATCGGCTCTTGTCGGTGCCTCGGGCTTCGGCAACTGGGCCAGGGTGGCGGCACAGCAATCGCTGACCCAGGACCAGCTCTTGCAGTTCGATACCTTCGGCAACGTGTCCCTGATCCACGTCACCGATATCCACGCGCAGCTGAAGCCGATCCATTTTCGCGAACCTTCCGTCAATATCGGCGTGGGCGAGAACAAGGGCGAGGTGCCGCACGTCACCGGCGCCGATTTCCGCCGCCTCTACGGGATCGAGGACGGCAGCCCCAGCCATTACGCGCTCAGCAGCGGCGATTTCACGTCGCTCGCCCGCGAATACGGCCGCGTCGGAGGGCTGGACCGCGTGGCGACCGTGGTGAACGCCATCCGCGCCGACCGTCCCGACGCCATTCTTCTGGATGGCGGCGACACCTGGCACGGCTCCTATACCTGCTATCACACCCAGGGCCAGGACATGGTCAACGTGATGAACGCGCTCAAACCCGATGCGATGACCTTTCACTGGGAATTCACGCTGGGATCGGACCGGGTGGCGGAACTGGTGGAATCCTTGCCGTTCGCCGCGCTGGGCCAGAACATCTTCGACGCCGAGTGGGACGAACCCACCGATCTTTTCCCGCCCTACACGATGTTCGAACGCGGCGGCACCAAGATCGCCGTGATCGGTCAGGCCTTCCCCTACATGCCCATCGCCAACCCGGGCTGGATGTTCCCCGAATACGCCTTCGGCATCCGGGACGAGCACATGCAGGACATCGTCGACCAGGTCCGCAGCGAGGGCGCGGAATGCGTCGTCCTGCTCAGCCATAACGGCTTCGACGTCGACAAGAAGATGGCCACCATCGTCAGCGGCATCGACGTGATCCTGTCGGGCCACACCCACGACGCCCTGCCGGAACCTGTCCTGTCGGGCGAGACGCTGATCATCGCCTCGGGCAGCAACGGCAAATTCGTCAGCCGCGTGGACCTCGACATCCGCGATGGCCGGATGATGGGCTACCGCCACAAGCTGATCCCGATCTTCTCGGACGTGATCGAACCCGACGCGGACATGACCGCCCTTATCAATGAACAGCGCGCGCCGTTCGAGGACCAACTCTCCGAGGTCATCGGCCAGACCGAAAGCCTGCTCTACCGTCGCGGCAACTTCAACGGCAGCTGGGACGACCTCATTTGCGATGCGCTCTTGTCCGAGCGCGATGCCGAAATCGCGCTCAGCCCCGGCGTGCGCTGGGGCCCGTCCCTGATCCCCGGTCAGGACATCACCCGCGAGGATATCTGGAACGTCACCTCGATGACCTATGGCGAGGCGTATCGCACGGAAATGACGGGCGAATTCCTCAAGGTCGTGCTGGAGGACGTGGCCGACAACATCTTCAACCCCGACCCCTACTACCAGCAGGGCGGCGACATGGTCCGCACCGGCGGCCTTGGCTACACCATCGACGTCAGCGCGCCGCAGGGCGAGCGGATCAGCAACATGACCCTGCTCAAGACCGGCGAGCCGATCGATCCCGCGCGCAACTACGTCGTCGCGGGATGGGCCTCGGTCAACGAAGGCACCGAAGGGCCGCAAATCTGGGACGTGGTCGAAAGCCATATCAGCAAATTGGGCACCGTCACGGTGCAGGAAAACGACAGCGTCGACGTGACCGGCGTCTGACGATTCATCAAGGGAGCGTTCAGCCATGAATGATCTTTCCAAATCCCCGTCACGCCGTGCCTTCCTGCGCGGCAGCGCGGCGGCCGTCGCGGGTTCCGTGGCAGGGGCCGCGGCAGCGAACGAACCCGACCCGCTCATCACCGAGGTGCAGGACTGGGCCGCAATCACCGGAGAGGGAGTTGACGCCACCCCCTACGGCCTGCCGATCCGTTTCGAGGATGACGTGGTGCGCCGCAACGTGCCGTGGCTGACCGCCGATCCGATCAGCTCGATCAACTTCACCCCGATCCACGCGCTCGACGGCACGATCACGCCGCAGGGCTGCGCGTTCGAACGGCACCATTCCGGCGCCATCGAACTGGCCAAGGAAGACTACCGGCTGATGATCAACGGCCTGGTGGATAAGCCGCTGGTCTTCACATATGCCGATCTCGAGCGTTTCCCGCGCGAAAACCGCGTCTATTTCTGCGAATGCGCGGCCAATACCGGCATGGAATGGGCGGGCGCACAGCTCAACGGCGTGCAGTTCACCCACGGCATGATCCACAACATGGAATATTCCGGCGTTCCCCTGCGCACCCTGCTGGAAGAGGCGGGGCTGGATGCCGCCGGCGACCTTTCGGACAAATGGGTCTATGTCGAAGGCGCCGACGCGTCCTCGAACGGGCGGTCCATCCCGATGGAAAAGGCGCTGGACGACTGCCTCGTCGCCTTCAAGGCCAATGGCGAGGCGCTGCGCAAGGAGCACGGCTACCCGGTCCGTCTTGTCGTGCCCGGCTGGGAAGGCAACATGTGGGTCAAGTGGCTGCGCCGGATCGAGGTCATGGACGGCCCCGTCGAAAGCCGCGAGGAGACGTCGAAATACACCGACGTTCTGGCCGACGGCACGGCCCGCAAATGGACCTGGGTGATGGATGCCAAATCGGTCATCACCTCCCCCAGCCCGCAATCGCCGATCAGCCACGGCCCCGGCCCGCTGGTCATCTCGGGCCTTGCATGGTCGGGCCACGGCAGGATCACCCGTGTCGATGTCTCGCGCGATGGCGGCATGACCTGGGAAACCGCCCGCCTCGGCACACAGGGCGACAGCAAGGCGCTGACCCGCTTCTACCTCGACACCACCTGGGACGGCGAGGAAATGCTGCTTCAGGCCCGCGCCATGGACGAGACGGGCTATGTCCAGCCCACCAAGGCGCAGCTGCGCGAAGTGCGCGGCGAGAATTCGGTCTACCACAACAACTGCATCCAGACCTGGCACGTCAAGGCCAGCGGGGAGGCCGAAAATGTCGAAGTTTCTTAAGGTTCTCGCACCCGCCGCCGGCGGCGCCGCGGGCGTCCTGACGATGGCCTACGTGCTGGCCGACCAGTTCGTCGTCGACATCCCGTCGGTTGCCTCCGTGCTCGTCTCGCCGGCCAACGCCGCCTCGACCGATGCGGCAGACAACGCCGGTGCCGCGCAGACCCGGACCGCCGCGACACACATATCGGAAGGCGGGTTCGGACTGGGCCGGCAGGCCCTGCCGGAGGAGGTCGCGGCATGGGATATCGACATCCGCCCCGATGGGCAGGGCCTGCCCGAAGGCCGCGGCGACGTGGCAACAGGCGAAGCCGTCTTCGCCGAGGTTTGCGCGGTATGCCACGGCGACTTTGCCGAGGGCGTGGGCAATTGGCCGACGCTCGCCGGAGGTTTCGACACGCTGGCCGACAAGGACCCGGTGAAGACCGTCGGCTCCTACTGGCCCTACCTGTCAACCGTCTGGGACTACGTGCACCGCTCCATGCCCTTCGGCAATGCCCAGTCCCTGACGCCGGACGAGGTTTATGCGATCACCGCCTACATCCTTTACTCCAACTACCTGGTCGAGGATGATTTCGAACTCAGCCACGAGAATTTCGCGACACTCGAAATGCCGAACGTGAATGGCTTCATCGTCGATGACCGCCCCGAAACCGAGTACACGATCTGGCGGACCGAGCCCTGCATGCAAGCCTGCAAGGACAGTGTCGAGATCACCATGCGCGCATCCGTTCTGGACGTGACGCCCGAGGAAGACGGCGCCGAAAAAGAGGCCGCCGCCGAACCTGCCGCCGAAGACGCGTCGGAAAAGGTCGAGATGGCCGCCGCAGACCCCGAACCCACCGAGGCGGCCACGCCAGAGGCTGACGCCGCTGCCGCCCCCGATCCCGAACTGGTGGCGGCGGGCGAAAAGGTCTTCCGCAAGTGCAAGGCCTGCCACATGGTGGGCGAAGGCGCCAAGAACCGCGTCGGCCCGGTGCTGAACGGTGTCATGGGCGCGACCATGGGGGGCCACGATGACTTCAAGTATTCCGGCGTCTTCGAGGAAGCCGCGGCCGAAGGCCGGGTCTGGGACGAGGCGGCGATGGCCGAATTCCTCGCCGCACCGAAAAGCTACATGAAAGGCACCAAGATGAGCTTTGCCGGTCTGAAGAAGGAAGAGGATATCGACGCCATCATCGCCTATCTGAAAAGCTTCGGAGACTGATCGCATGCCGGTCGGAC
Organism: Roseovarius sp.; assembly: GCA_046290265.1. Lineage (GTDB taxonomy): Bacteria > Pseudomonadota > Alphaproteobacteria > Rhodobacterales > Rhodobacteraceae > Roseovarius. The sequence goes on from JBKAGF010000001.1 coordinate 182,282, forward strand.
CGCGCGCTTTTTCCCTCAAACTGGCGGCAGGTCTGCTGGCCTGCGCCATCCCCGCAATCGCGGAAGAGGGCGACCCGGAGGCCGGCAAGGAAATCTTTCAGTATTGCTCCGGCTGCCACCAGGTGGGCAAGGGCGCCGAGCATGGCATCGGGCCGCACCTCAACGGCCTTTTCGGCCGGAAAGCGGCCACGCAAGAGAGCTTCTCCTATTCCGAGAGCTTCAAGCGCGCCGGCACCGGCGGCCTGGAATGGCACGCAGATACGCTCGACGTGTTCCTTGAAAATCCCACCGCCATCGCCTCGGGCACACGGATGAGCTTTGACGGGCTCCCGGACCCGCAGGACCGTCTGGACCTCATCGCCTATCTGCGGCGCTTTTCCGACAATCCCCGCGACATCCCCGAGGCGGACCCGACCATCCGGGGCAGGGACCACGACCTTGCCCTCGAGATCCTCGCGCTTGTGGGCGACCCCGAATATGGCGAATATCTCAGCGGCGAATGCATCGCCTGTCATCAGGCGGGTGGCGCCGATGACGGGATTCCGTCTATCATACTTTGGCCGGAAGAGGATTTCGTGACGGCCATGCATGCCTACAAGACCAAGCAGCGCAACCATCCGGTGATGCAAATGATCGCCGGCCGGCTAAGCGATGAGGAGATCGCCGCCCTGGCTGCGTATTTCGGTCAACTTACTGAATAATAATAAAATACCTTGGGAGGACTTGAAATGACACTCAACAGACGGACGTTTCTTGGGACGACGGCGATCGCCGTCTCCACGCTGGCCGCGCCTCATGTGTTGGCCCAGGGCGCGGCTCGCCCGCGCGTTGTCGTGATCGGCGGCGGCGCGGGCGGCGCCACGGCGGCCCGCTATATCGCCAAGGACAGCGACGGCGCCATCGACGTCACGCTGGTCGAACCGACGCGCACCTACTTCACCTGCTTCTTCTCCAACCTCTATCTCGGTGGCTTCAAGCAGATCAGCGATATCGGCCACACCTATGGCACCATCGCCGCCAGCGGCGTGAACGTGATCCACGACTGGGCCGTCGATGTCGACCGCGACGCCAAAACCGTGACACTCGCCGGCGGCGCGACGCTGCCTTACGACAAGCTGATCCTCAGCCCCGGCATCGACTTCGTCGACGGCGCTGTCGAAGGCTGGGACATCAGCGCCCAGAACGCCATGCCCCATGCCTACAAGGCCGGCTCGCAATCCGAACTCCTGCGCGCCCAGCTCGAGGCGATGCCAGAGGGCGGAACCTTCGCCATGGTGGCCCCTCCGAACCCCTACCGCTGCCCCCCGGGCCCATATGAGCGCATCTCGATGGTCGCGCATTTCATGAAGGAAAATAACCCGACCGCCAAGATCATCGTGGCGGACCCCAAGCCCAAATTCTCCAAGATGTCGCTCTTCCAGGAAGGCTGGAACAAGCATTACCCGGGCGTGGTCGACTGGATCGGCGAGGAATTCGGCGGCGGCAACGTCTCGGTGGACCCCGCGAACATGACCGTCACCATCGACGGCGAGGAAACCCAGGTCGATGTCTGCAACGTCATCCCCGCGCAAAAGGCGGGCCGCATTGCCGAACTGGCGGGCGTGACCGATGGCAACTGGGCGCCGGTGAATCCCGCCGACATGTCCTCACGCGCGGATGCGGATATCTACGTGCTGGGCGATTCCGCCGAACAGGGGGACATGCCCAAATCCGGCTTCGCCGCCAACAGCCAGGCCAAGGTCTGCGCCAACGCCGTGCGGGGCGCGCTGACCGGCTCCAAAGTGTTCCCGGCGAAGTATTCCAACACGTGCTGGTCGCTCATTGCCACCGATGACGGCGTCAAGGTCGGCGCCACCTACGAGCCCACGGACGAAAAGATCGCCTCGGTCGACAGCTTCATCAGCGAAACCGGCGAGGATTCCGCCCTGCGCAAGGCGACCTACGAAGAGTCCGAAGGCTGGTACACCGGCATCACCACCGACATGTTCGGCTAAGCCAACCCGCCGTCCCGGCTTTGATCTCGGTCAAGGACCGGGGCGGCACCCCCGTGCGAAATCAAACCGACACCTAGGAGGACCCACTGAAACCCGTGATTCTGACGGCAGCCCTGGCCTTTGCCACCGCCGCCCACGCCGAAGCCCCGATCACCATGGCCTTTGAGGGTTCCTTCGATGACGCGGCCTTTGCCGTGGAAACCGCGATCGTGGGGCAGGGGCTGGTGATCGACTATGTCAGCCACGTGGGCGAAATGCTCAACCGCACGGGCGAGGACGTCGGCAGCGATGTCATGATCTTCAAGGAGGCGGACATCTTCCTCTTCTGCTCGGCCGTCGTGTCGCGCGAGGTGATGGAGGCAGACCCGATGAACATCGCGCACTGCCCCTACGGCATCTTCGTGGCCGAGGATGCGGATGGCGCCGTGACGATAGGCTACCGCGACTACCCCGATGGTCCGATGGAAAAGGTCGAGGCGCTCTTGGCCGAGATCGTGAAAGAGGCGACAGAGAACTGATGAACTACCAGGAATTTTTCCGCTCCGAACTCGACGGGTTGCGTGCCGAAGGCAACTATCGCGAATTTGCCGAACTCGAACGGCGGCGCGGGCAGTTCCCGCAGGCCAATTGCTACAATGGCCCCGAAAACGTGACGGTCTGGTGTTCGAACGACTATCTCGGCATGGGCCAGCACCCTGTCGTGCTCAAGGCCATGCACGACGCGCTCGACACCACCGGCGCGGGTGCGGGCGGCACGCGCAACATTTCCGGCACCACCCACGCCCATGTGCAGCTCGAGGCCGAACTGGCCGACCTGCACGGCAAGGACAGCGCGCTCCTCTTCACCTCCGGCTACGTCTCGAACTGGGCCGCGCTGGGCACGTTGGCGTCGCGCATTCCGGGGCTGGTGGTCTTGTCCGACGCGCTCAACCACGCCTCCATGATCGAAGGCATCCGGCACAGTCGCGCCCAGAAAGTGATCTGGAAGCACAACGACCTTGCCGATCTCGAGGCCAAGCTGGCGGCGCTTCCCGCCAACGCGCCCAAGATGATCGCCTTCGAGAGCGTCTATTCGATGGACGGCGACATCGCCCCCATCAGGGAAATCTGCGATCTGGCGGATAAATACGGCGCCATGACCTATCTCGATGAAGTGCATGCCGTTGGCCTTTACGGCCCGCGCGGCGGCGGCATTGCCGAGCGCGAGGGGCTGATGGATCGCCTGACCGTCATCGAGGGCACGCTGGGCAAGGCGTTCGGCGTCATGGGCGGCTATATCGCCGCTTCGACCGAGCTTTGCGATTTCGTCCGCTCCTTCGCCTCGGGCTTCATCTTCACCACGGCCCTGCCGCCCTGCGTTGCGGCCGGTGCCGCCGCCGCGGTGCGCCACCTCAAGCACAGCAACGTGGAACGCACAAGGCAACAGGCCCGCGTGGCCGAGGTGCGCGCGCGTCTCGACGCCATCGGCCTGCCGCATATCGACAACCCCAGCCACATCATCCCGGTGATGGTCGGCGACCCGGTCAAGTGCAAGTTCATCTCGGATGTCCTGATGCGCGACTACGGGATCTACATCCAGCCGATCAACTATCCCACCGTTCCACGCGGAACAGAGCGGCTGCGCATCACGCCCTCTCCGGTGCATTCGGCCGCGGATGTCGATCACCTCGTCTCGGCGCTCGAGCATCTTTGGGCCCAATGCGAACTGGCCCGGATACCGCTCGCCGCTCAGTGAGGCACAACCCGGCATTCGGAATATTATTCCTGTGAGGGCGGATTCAGGAAGAATTTTTTCGCCGCAACGGGTAAATGCAGCGTGATGTCGCGCCGCTGTCCCGGCATCGGAATGATTTTCCAATGTGCTGTGCCAATCAGGAACGCGGCTTCCGCCTCGCGGCTTTGACACCATCGCCGCTCTTCCGGATAAGGGCGGATCACGTGATTCAGGACAGATCCGATGCTGCTCGAAACATTGCCATTCGAATTGCCGCCCCAGGCGATTCACCTGCTTCTTGGCGCCCTGCTGGGCCTTGCCTTCGGCGTGGCGGCCCAGATCTCGCGCTTCTGCCTGCGCCGTGCGATTGCCGGCGACGGCGGGGTCGACCAGGCGGCGCTTTCCGTCTGGCTTCTGGCGCTGGCCACCGCCATCGGCGCCGTGGCGGTCGCGCGTGGCATGGGGCTTCTCGACCTTGGCGACCACCGGTATCTTGCCAGCGACGTGCCGGTTCTGGCCATCGCCCTTGGCGGTCTCGCGTTCGGTATCGGCATGGTGCTCACACGCGGCTGCATGTCCCGCCTGACCGTGCTGAGCGCCACAGGCAACTTGCGGGCGCTGACGGTGATCGCGGTCTTCGTCGTCGTTGCCCATGCCACGCTCAAGGGCGTGCTGGCACCACTGCGCACGACCCTCGGCGCGGTGGGTTACGATTTCGGCATCGGCTCGCTCGCTGTCCTTCCCGGCGTTGTGCCGGCGGTCGTGGCTCTCCTCCTGGCGGCGGCGGTGGTCCTGGCCCGCCGGTCAGGCGCGCGTCCCCTGCACCTTGCCATGGGCGTCGTGATCGGCCTGGTGGTCGTCCTCGGCTGGTCCGGAACCTCGGTCCTCCTGATGGACGAGTTCGATCCGCTGCCGGTGCAGTCCCTTGCCTTCACCCTGCCATGGACGGATACGCTCTTTTACGTCATCGCCTCGACGGCCGTTCCGGCGGGCTTTGGCGTGGGCGTCATCGGCGGTGTCCTCGCCGGCAGTTTCCTCAGCGCGGCCCTGCGCGGCGAACTTGCGCTGCAAAGCTTCGAAACTCCGGTGCAGACCCTGCGCTATCTGGCCGGTGCCGTCCTGATGGGCGCGGGCGGCGTGCTCGCAGGCGGCTGTACGATCGGCGCGGGCCTCAGCGGCAGCGCCAGTCTCGGCATCTCGGCCTTGCTGGCCCTGGGGTTCATCGTTCTGGGCGCCGTCGCGGCCCGCGGTTTCCTGGTTCCGCGCGGGGTCGGCGTCCCGGCCGCCTAGGCGCTGTCGGAGCGCCCGGCGTCACCTGTTCCGGCCAATGAAGCGATAGCCGATTTCACCGGCTTCGGCCCGCCCCATGCCGCCATCGGGCAGGTGAAATCCGATCAGCATGGTCTTTTCGACGACAAGCCGGTCCAGCAGGCTCACGCGTGTTGCGCTGGCCGTCTCGGGGTCCTGGTCCGCGCCGCTGGGCCAGGCGGGGCGGGCGAAACCGACATGGTGGTTGTTGATGGCGTCCCCGACAACCATCGCCGCTGCCGTTGCGCAGCTCGAAACTCATGTGCCCGGGCGTGTGGCCGGGGGTGGCGACCGCGGCGATCCCCGGCAGGATCTCTTCCCCGTCATCGAAGAACTCGACCGCATCCTCGATCGCCTCCATCCGGTTGCGCGCGCCCACGGCGAAGGCCGCGCGCGCCTTTCCGATCGTGTTGACCGTTTCTGGATTCCACCAGTAATCCCATTCCGTCCGGCCCATCATGTGAACCGCGTCGGGAAACATAGGGTCGTCGAACTCGTCCAGCAGGCCCCAGATGTGATCGGGATGCGCATGGGTGAAAACGACATGGGTGATGTCCTCGGGCGCAAGCCCCGCCGCCTCCAGGCTGCGGGGCAGAACGCCGGCGCTCGGCATGAAGTTCGGTCCCGCACCGGCATCGAACAGCACCGTGTTGGTGCCGTCCCGATACAGCGTCACGTTGCAGTCCGGGCGCAGCTCGTCACGACTCTGCCCGTAGGCCTCCAGCACCGGCAGCAATTCGTCCTGCGGCATCGGGTCGAACAGCATGTCGCCCGGCAACACGAGATGGCCATCGCTGACCGTGGTGACCGTGGCCGCACCCAGCGGCATCTCCGCCAGCGAAAGGCGGGGAAGGCCAGCCGCAAGGGGCAGGGCGGCCCCGGCCGCCACGAATTGGCGTCGCGTGATCGTCATCGTCATCCTCCCGAAATTCGCCTGTCCACAACATCTGCGTTTCCCGCACGCCGCGCAAGGGGCGGGCGAAACGGGCAAAGGCTCAGGCCGCGGGCTTCCACTTGATCGAACACCCCACCGACGCGACCTGATCCCGCGGTCCGTCTCCGGTATCCGCCACCTGCCGCATCGCCTCGAACAGCTCGCGTGGCGCGTCCTCTGGTGCGGGCGACATGCGCGACGCGTCCAGCCGGCCCCGGTATTGCAACCCGCCATTTGCATCGAAGCCGAAGAAATCCGGGGTGCAGGCGGCGTGATAGGCCCGCGCCACCGACTGGTCCTCGTCGTGCAGATACGGAAAGGTAAACCCGGCCTTCGCGCTCAGCTTGACCATGTTGTCGAAACTGTCGTCCGGATAGGCCTCTGCATCATTGGCGCAGATCGCCGCCACCCCGATGCCCCTCGCCTGCAAATCCGCCGCATCGCGGACGATCCTGTCCAGGATGGCCAGGACATAGGGACAATGGTTGCAGATGAACATGATCAACGTGCCGCGCGGGCCGGCTATATCCTCCAGAGTGTATCGCATGCCATCGGTGCCCGGCAGATTGAACGCCGGCGCGGGCCAGTTGAAATCGCACACGGGCGGGGCTGTATCGGCCATGGGTAACCTCCGTCGCTGACGCGGGGCCAGTGTTGCGCACAAACAGGCGCTTGGCAACGGGCGCGAGGGAGGTCCGGCCGGGTTGCGACCGACCCGGTCAGCGAAAGGCGAATGGCGGATCCGGGTCGATCACGCTGTCGGCGTCCCAGCGATCGGCCAGCGTCAGGCCACGGGCCTGCAACATATCCAGGATGCGCTTGTCGATCGTGTCGATCAGCCGGCCGAACTCCATCTCGTCGCGCACCAGCTTGGCCACGTCCTGTGCGATATGCACCCGCTGCTGGGCCAGAAGTTCACCGATCCAGTGGCGCGAGGTTTCGGCCAGCACCTTGACCGACGCCATCATCAGTTCGCGCAGCCTCTCGGTATTAAGTTCGGCCTTGTCCAGGCAGTCCATCGAGCCCTGCTTGATCGACTCGATCGCCACGTCGGTGCGCATACGGTTCGACATCATCACGACCGCAGCGGCAAAATTCGTCGGATGACTCTGCACCATCTTCTGGGCGGCCAGGCCGTCGCTGTCCGGCAGCAGGTAATCGATCAGCACCACGTCGAAGGACCCCGAATCAAGCGCATCCGAAAATTCGCGCATCGTCCCGGCAGTCACTGCGTTCACGGGCAGGCCGGTCGAGTCCAGCGTGCGGGACAGGCGTTTCTGGTCGAACGGATCGTCGTCAAGGATCAGCACGTCGAAACTGTCGCCGCGTCTCGCGCCATTCAGCCCGGGAACAGGCATTGGCCGGGCCACCAGAGCCTCGTCCGGAAGGGGGGAAATCGATGCCATCTTGCGTCCTTTCTCAGGCAATCGTCCAGTGATCGCCCGACCATCCTATTGCGCCGTTTCTTACCGGTGTCTTACTGCCCGCCGGATCTATGCCTCAAATTTTTGGAAATGCCGTCTTTTCCGTGCGCCGCCGTTCACTTGCTGGAAAGGGGTTTGTGAAACCGTCGGCAGGACGCGGACTGGGATAGAAGGGATGCGGCGCATGTCACACCTGTCCACCATCGATCGCCCCGGCCCCGTCCGCGAGGCCGAGGAGTTCCTGTATATCGTGACCCATGACCTGAAGGCATTTGCCCGGGCCATGTGCACGCTTCCCGGCTGGATCGAGGAAGATCTGGCCGACGCGGGGCTGACCCTTCCGGCCGCCGTGGCGGGCGACATGGCCATGCTGCGCGACTATGCCCGCCGCCTTGACGAGGCGCTCGATGCCCTGACCGACCTCTCGCGCGTGGGCCGGCTGGCCGATGCGCCGGACACGCACGACCTCCAGGCCCTCGCCGCCCGTCACTGCGCCGCGCTGCCAGGCCGGCCCCGGCTGGATTGCACGGTCGCCTGCGAACCACTTTTCATACGCGGGCCCGGCAATGACCTCGACAGGCTCTTTTCCGCCGTTATCTCCAACGCCGCCCTGCATCACGACCGCGATTTCGGAACCCTGCGCATCGAAGCCGCGCCGAAAAACAACCGTATCGAGATTACCGTCACCGATGACGGCCCCGGCATCCCGCCGCAACATGCGGAAACGGTGTTCGCGCCTCTCGCCACCCTCCGCCCGAAAAGCGATACGGGCCGCCCCGGCATCGGCCTTGCCATCGCGCGCAAGGTGGTGCGCGGTCTGGGCGGGGACATATGCGTGGTCCGCTCCGAAGTGGCGCGCGGCTGCTGCCTGCGCTTCGATCTTCCGCGGGCCGACTCCCCGTCCTGAACCGGCGCCCGGTCTTGGGCAGCACGCTTTATCTGGCCAAGCGGGGGACAGGATTGCTATCACCTTGCCATGTTGTCGTTGCTTCGCGCCAGATGGATTGTCATCCTCCTGTTCCTGTTCGCCGTCGCTAGTGCGGCGACCGGGATCTGGCGTTACGGCTACACCCAGGAGCTGGCCCAGATCGCCAAGCAGGGCCGGGCGGACCTCGCCTTGGCCGCCGATCGCTTCACCGGCGAGATGCGGCGCTTTCGCGAACTGGCCGTGCTGATGTCCGACCACCCCGATCTGTCCGCGCTGACGGAGGACGGACCGCGCGATGTCGCGAACGCCACCCGGCTTCTGCAGGAGGCCGTGGACAAAAGCGGCGCGGCGGGCCTCTTCTTCACTGATGCCGCGGGCAATATCCTCGCACAGGCCGGCAACGTGACGCTCAGCCCGGCCGACAGCAGCTATTTCCGCCGCGCGATGCAGGGCGCCCTTGGCTCGTTCTTCGGGCGGCTCGGTCCCGAGGGGCGCCGGGTCTATGCCTATGCCGCGCCGTCCTTCGGCACGGCCGGTGCGATCCGCGGCAGCCTGATTGCCGTGGTGGACATATCCGAAATCGAATGGGGCTGGATCGGCGGGCAGCCGGTGGTCTTCTTCACCGACGCGGACGGGCGGGTCTTCCTGTCAAACCGGCAGGAAATCCTTGGCTGGCGTGTGTCGCCGGAGGTTGCGGGCCTCGCCCCGCCCGACGCCGAAGGGCCGATTGTGGCCACCCGGCGCGGTGCTCCGGACATCTGGCCGCTCTACCTTGGCACCTACCTTCCCGACCGTGCCCTGCATCTGGCCAGCCCCAAGCCGGTGATCGGTATGACGGGACACGCATTGATGGATGTCGCCGCGGCGGCGCAGGTGGCCAACCTGCAGGCGGCGGTCTTCGCCGCGATCTGCATGGCCTTCGGCGCCGTGCTCCTGCTCCTGGCCGAGCGTCGCCGCAGCCTTGCCATCGCCAATACACAGCTCGAAACCCGGGTTGCCAACCGCACCGCGGAACTCTCCGCCGCCAATGCCGCCCTGCGCCGCGAAGTGACCGAACGCAAGGAGGCCGAGGCGGCCCTGACCCGTGCGCAAAAGGACCTTGTCCAGGCTGGCAAGCTCAGTGCGCTTGGGCAGATGTCGGCGGGCATCAGCCACGAGCTCAACCAGCCGCTGATGGCGATCCAGCAATTCGCCGACAATGGCCGCTCCTTTCTGGACGCGGGCAAGGTCCGGCCCGCGCGTGACAACCTGCGGCGTATCTCGGACCTTGCCGCGCGCGCCGCACGGATCATCAGGAACCTGCGCGCCTTTGCCCGCAACGAGGCCGAGCCGGCGGGCAAGGTCGATCTCGTCACCGTCATCGACACCGCCGTGGAACTGACCGAACAGCGGCTGTCGGAAAACGCGGTCACGCTCGACTGGCGGCGGCCCGCCCTGCCGGTCTTCGTGCAGGCCGGCGAGGTGCGCCTGGGTCAGGTCATGGTGAACCTGATCAACAACGCCGTCGACGCCATGGCGGGACAGGGCAACAAGCGCCTGGACCTCACGCTGGTTCCCGGCCCGCGCCCGACCGTTACGGTCCGTGACACCGGGCCCGGCATCGCGGACCCGGACAAGATCTTCGAACCCTTCTACACCACCAAGGAGGTCGGCGGCGAAGACGGTCTCGGTCTCGGCCTGTCTATTTCCTATGGCCTGATCGAAAGCTTCGGCGGACGCATCACCGGCACCAACGCGCCCGATGGCGGGGCGATCTTCCGGGTCGAGCTTGACCCGTGGCAGGACGAGGCGGCGGCATGAGCACCGAAGTCCTGATCGTCGACGATGATGCCGCCGTGCGCGAGGCGCTGGCCCAGACGCTCGAGCTTAATGGCCTGAAACCGCGCGTCGCCGGGTCCTTCATCGAGGCCAAGGATCTCATCACCGCGGACTTTCCCGGCGTGGTCCTTTCGGATATCCGCATGCCCGGTCGTGACGGCTTCTTTCTTCTCGGCCATACTCACAAGGTCGACGCCGACCTGCCGGTGATCCTGCTCACCGGCGAGGGCGATATCCCGATGGCGGTGCGCGCCATGGGGCAGGGCGCCTTTGACTTTCTCGAAAAGCCCTGCGCGCCGGATGCGCTGCTGCCGGTGCTGACCCGCGCATTGCAGACCCGTGCGCTGGTGCTGGAAAACCGTCGCCTGAAACGCCAGCTGGAAACCGGCGACGCCGCCGCGCGGATGCTGTTCGGCACCTCCGAATTGGCCGAGAACTTGCGCGAGCGGGTCCGGCGGGTGGCCGCGATGGGCACCGACGTGCTGGTCAGCGGTCCACCTGGCGCGGGCATCTCCAAGGTGGCCGAGGTCGTGCATCTGATGGCGCCCGCCGGCCGCGGCCCTTACGTGAAACAACCCGGTGCGGCGCTGGACGTCCCGGCACTGGACGCGGCGCTTTCCACGGCAAGTGGGGGCAGCCTCTTCATAGAAGAGATCACCGCTCTGCCCTCCCTTTCGCAGCATGCGCTGCTTGACCGGCTCGAGGATGGCGCCAAGGCCCGGCTGATCGCCGGAACCACCACCGATCTGGCCAGCGCCACCGAAGAAGGCCGCTTCTACCCGGAGCTTTACTACAGGCTCGACGTGGCCCCGGTGCGTATCCCTGCGCTCTCCGAACGACCCGAGGATATCCCCGTCCTGTTCCGCCACTACGTCGCCCAGGCCGCCGAGCAATCCGGCATCGCCGCGCCCGATATCGCTCCGGACCACGTCGCACGGCTGATGGCGCAGGACTGGCCCGGCAATGCGCGCTCGCTCATGAGTGCCGCCATGCGCTTTGTCCTCGGCATGCCCGACGAGGTCACCCGCGCGGCCGACCTGGGCCTGTCCGAGCAGATGGCGCAGGTCGAGCGTTCGCTGCTGATCGCGGCCCTCGGGCGCCGGAATGGCCGGGCCTCCGAGGCGGCCAAGGCGCTCAAGCTGCCGCGCAAGACCTTCTATGACAAGCTCGCGCGTTACGGCATACGGCCAGAGGACTACCGGCGCGGCTGAAACCGGGCCGTCGCGGGCGGGGCTCTGTCGCGCATGTTGTGCGAAAATCCGCACAACCGCCCCAGTCCGCGTGC
>JBKAGF010000002.1:0-167768 GCA_046290265.1 Roseovarius sp.
CTCCGACCTGCGCCCGCTCATGCAGACGTCGATGAACGACCAGTTCCAACTGACCGAAGCCACCGCCGCCGCCGAAAGCCCGGCCCTCATGACCGACCGCCTCGCCATCCCCACCCGCATCTGGGTCGGCGCCGAGGAACGCCCCGTCTTCCTCGACCAAGCCCGCTGGCAGGCCGACGCCTGGTCCTGCCCCCTGCGCATCGACAAGGGCCGTCACCATTTCGACATCATCGACGCCCTCAAGGACCCCGAAAGCCCCCTGATGCGCGATATCCTCGACTGATCCACCCCGCTTTTTCTTGGCAAAAATACTCAAATCCCGCCGCGCGCCACGCGCCCGACGCGATGGCCCTGCGTAGGGTGGGTGAAAACCCACGCGCCCCCGCGTCTCATCCCTGACCGAACCGCTCCGCCCAACACGGCACCCCATCGCCCCTGGCAGGCCGTGCGGCGTAAACCGCCCGCGCGATCGCCCGCGCCACGCAACTTGCCGCCGCATGGCCCAGCGCCAACTGCCCCGCCACGTCCGGCGCCTCCCCGTGCCCCGTGGCCGCCGCAAAGATCAGATCCCCGTCCATCGGCGTGTGCGACGGCACCAGCGCCCGCGCATACCCATCATGCGCCGCCACCGCCATCCGCGTGCATTGCGCCTGTGTCAGCTTTGCGTCCGTCGCCACCACGCCAATCGTCGTCGCCGCATGCTGCCCCAGCTTGGTTCTCGGCTCCTGCACCTCCCCGAAATCCCGTGCCGCGCCCATCCCGCCAAACTCGCCCTCCATCTCGAACGGCGCCGCCCAGAACTCACCGCGCTCGCCGGCAACGGCCGACCCCAGCGCGTTAACCGCCACCAAGGCCCCCACCGTCACACCCGACGCCAGCACGACCGAGGCCGAGCCCAAGCCCCCCTTTAAATCCGCTGTCACAGCGCCCGCTCCGGCCCCGAAACTCCCAATCTCGAAAGCCTCTCCCCGGGCCGCCAGCGCCTCCCGCCCCAGCCGCTTGTACGGGTTCTCGGCCCAGTCCTTGCCCCCGCCATTCAGCAGGTCGAACAGGATCGCGCCCGGCACGATCGGCACGCGCTGGTCGCCCACGGCGAACCCGCGCCCCTCGGCGCGCAGCGCGTCCGCCACGCCCGACGCCGCATCCAGGCCAAAGGCCGACCCGCCCGACAGCACCAGCGCATCGACCTCCTCCACCACCTTGTCCGGCGCCAGCAGATCCGTCTCCCGCGTGCCCGGCGCCCCGCCCATCACGTGCACGCCCGCCGTGAACGGCGCCTCGCCCACCACCACGCTCACCCCGGTCTTCACCGCCGCATCTTCGGCCTGCCCCACCAGTATCCCCGGCACATCCGTGATCAGGTTCCGCTTGCCCGGTCTTGCCGTCATGATCCGTTCCCGTCCTCGCATTGTCGCAAACCATCTTGCCAGACCTGCCCCGCTCTGCAAGAACGGCATCAGACCCGCGGGCGATGGCGTCGCCCCAATCACGGGTTCCCACCCCAACAGTCCTGAACGCCGGGACCTTTCTTTGATTAGGAGGGTCACACTATGACTGCACCCCAAATCCACACCGATGTCACGGGCGCACGCCCCGAATTCTACCGCTTCCACAACGGCGAAAAGGCCCCGTTGCCCTTCGCCGCATCCGAGTACGACCAGCGCCTGACCGGCCTGCGCCGCATCATGGCGGAAACCGGCGTCACCGCCGCCGTCTTCACCTCGATGCACAACATCGCCTACTATTCGGGCTTCCTCTACTGCGCCTTCGGGCGGCCCTACGGCCTTGTCGTCACCGCCACCGACAGCGTCACCATCTCGGCGGGCATCGACGCGGGCCAACCCTGGCGCCGCAGCCATGGCGACAACATCACTTATACCGACTGGCAACGCGACAATTACTGGCGCGCCATTGCGTCCGTCACCGGCACCGGCGGCGTGATCGGCTTTGAATCCGATCACCTCACGCTGCAGCAACATGACAAGCTCGACCACTTCCTTTCGCCAAAGGAATCGGTCGATCTGTCAACTCACACAATGCAACAGCGCATGGCCAAGTCCCCCACTGAGATCGCCCTCATTCGCCAATGCACCGCCATCGCCGATGTGGGCGGCCACGCCATCCGCGACGCGGTCCGCATCGGCACCCGCGAGATCGACGTGGCCATGGCCGGGCGCGACGCGATGGAACTGGAAATCGCCCGCCGTTTCCCCGATGCCGAGTACCGCGACAGCTGGGTCTGGTTCCAGTCCGGCCTCAACACCGACGGCGCCCACAACCCCGTCACGGCCCGCCAACTTCAACGCGGCGATATCCTGTCGCTCAACACCTTCCCGATGGTCTCGGCCTATTACGTCGCCCTCGAACGCACCATGTTCGCGGCCGAGGTCGACGCCGCTTCACTCGCCATCTGGCAGGCCAACATCGCCGCCCACGAATACGGCATGTCCCTGCTCAAGCCCGGCATCTCCTGCGCCGAGGTCACGCACCGGATCAACGCCTTCCTGGCCGAGCGGGACCTGCTGCAATACCGCAGCTTCGGCTATGGCCACAGCTTCGGCATCCTGTCGCATTACTACGGCCGCGAGGCGGGCCTCGAACTGCGCGAGGACATCGACACCGTGCTGCAACCCGGCATGGTCATCTCGATGGAGCCGATGCTGACCATCCCCGAGGGCCAGCCCGGCGCCGGCGGCTACCGCGAACACGACGTGCTGGTGATCACGGAGGACGGCCACGAGAACATCACCGGCTATCCCTACGGGCCGGACTTCAACGTGGTCGGCTGAAGCGCCGTCAGAAAAACCGCCCCGGCCCCCGCGCCGGGGCCTCCCGGTCCGCTCCTTGTTGCCATCGCGCGTGCGACACTAGATACAAGGGCAACACGCCAAAGAGGGCCGCCATGCACTACGTCAAATGGATCTTCATCGCCGCCTTCTGGCTGCTGGTCGCGGGCTTCCTGCACTACACCCTGCCCCAGCACGACATCGCGCGCGTCACCGACACCTATGAAAAGCGCATCGATTTCGGCGAAAACTCGATCTTCTGGTCCAACCAGGGCAGCGGCGACGCCGAAGGCACGCCCAACCGGGATATCTTCTTCATCCAGACCCGGCTCGCCGATGGCGGCGTCATGGTCTACCGCAACGAGGACACGGCCTGGGGCTGGCCGCCCTATTTCAAGTTCGACACCACCAACCTTCAGGCCGAGGCCGCCGACCAGCGCTCCACCTCGGAATCGCCCAAATGGGTATCGATCACCCATTACGGCTGGCGCAACGAATTCTTCTCGATCTTCCCCAACGCCATCTCGATCAAACGTGTCGAAGGCCCCGACGTCACCATCATCCCGTGGTTCAACATCGTCTTCCTGACCTTGCTGGCCGCCCTTGTCTGGGCGATCCGCGCGCGCTGGAAAAGGTTCCTCGACCGCCGTCGCGAACCGGACGAGCCCGACTGGGCCCTAACCGATCCCGATACCGGCAGGCCGATCAGGTGACCTGCGGCAAGCGCCCTAGCGCTTGCCGTAATACAGGCCCACCACGTGCTCTGCCACCGCGAAGAACAGCCAGCGCGATGCCGCATTACGCCAGTGCCACCGCCGCCAGCGCCGCCATATGCAAGAACGGCACCGGAGAACGGCACCGGTACCCGAACATAGATCGGACGAGCTTCTGCGCTGCTGCGCCCCACAACGCGACGAATTCCCGCAGAAGGTAGTTGTTGCCAGTTCGGCGTCGAACGCCCTGACTTTGCCGATGTTGCCCAGCCCCGTCGCCGTGGCCATGTTCGTGCCGCTCTTTTCCAGCGCACCGTCGCCGCGCAGCCACCAGATCACCTGCACCGCCGCCGCAACCGGCAGCAAGACCAGCGCAATCACCACCTGCCCGGCCAGAAGCGCGCCACCGGCCAGCGAAATCGACAGGAACAGCAGCGGCGTCAGCGGCGTCTTCCACCGCGGCACCGTCTTCATCTGCGCATAGATCATCGAGGTGGTGAAGACCGTCACGGCACAGAGCCCGGCCCCGATCACCCCGACCAGCAGCCATTGCGTATCGAAGAACACCAGCCCCGCGCCATAGACCGCCATCACGATCAGCGCGGCCACCGATGACACCCCCTCGCGGCTCAGCCACGAGGACCGCCACTGCGTGAACGCCTTCAGCGCCCGCTCCGGATGGCCAAGGTGAAAGGTCGAGGCCATCAGCCCGCCCACCGCCAGCACATATGCGATGACGAAGAACGTGAACGCCACCCAGCCGGTCACGACAGGCAGTCCCAGACCCAGCCAAAAGAGCACGCCGAAGCCAAGGCCCGACAGCGTGGTGAATACGATAACGGATGGTGCGGGATGCATCAGATCTTCTCCAGCGCTTTGTCAAGCCAGCCGATGAACCCTTTCGGCTCTTCGGCCACCGGGGCCAGCAGGGGGGCAAGGATATCGATCTGCTCGTCCGGCGCCGCCATCACCTGGTCCTTGGGCCGGGGCGGCAGGTACTGGTTCACCGGCTTGGTGCCCTGCTCGGGCATCAGGTCCATGCCGCCGCGCTCGGCGACCAACTTCGACACGTCGCTGTCGGGATCGCCCAGGTCGCCAAAATGGCGCGCGCCCGCCGGGCAGGTCCGAACGCAGGCCGGCACCCGGTCCACTTCGGGCAGGTTGTCATTGTAGATCCGGTCGACACACAGCGTGCATTTCTTCATCACGCCTTCCGCCGCGTCCATCTCGCGCGCGCCATAGGGACAGGCCCAGGCGCACAGCCCGCAGCCGATGCAATCGCTCTCGTTCACCAGAACGATGCCGTCCTCGACCCGCTTATAGCTTGCACCCGTGGGGCATACGGTGACGCATGGTGCATCCTCGCAATGCAGGCAAGACTTGGGGAAATGGATCAGCTGCGCAGCCGGATGCGGCATGCCGCTTTCCGCCAGGGGCTGCACCTCGTAGGAATGCACCCGGTTCAGGAATGTTCCGCTGGGATCGCTGCCATACGGATCCTGGTCGCTCAGCGGCGCACCGTAATTCTCGGTGTTCCAACCCTTGCAGCTGACCACGCAGGCGTGGCAGCCGACACAGGTATCCAGATCGATCACCAGACCCATCTTGCGATGCGTCGTCTCGGGAAGCGTAGTCATGCTTGCCGCTCCTCTTTACTGGCTGGGAAGCGCCGTCTTCGGCCCGCTTCCTCGCTTTTGTTCCAACTGGCGGCGGTCCTTGCGCAGGCCCTCATTCCGCCGCCTCCGCACACCCATTTTCCGCGCGGAAAACGGGCCGGAAAATACGCATTTTCCGCCCAAGACCTTTCGAAAAATCTTGGCAATTTTCTTGAAAGAAAGGTCCCGCGCTCATTTGCCGACCTTCCAGCGCAGCTCGTCCGGACCGGTCCCCACGGGCGACTTGATCGGCGCGAATGTCGGATGCACCTCTTCGGGGGCCGCCGTCTTCTCGATCTTCACCCGCAGGTCGAACCACGCCGCCTGCCCGGTCACCGGGTCGCTGTTCGCCCAGCGCAGCCCGTCGCCCTTGGGCGGCAACAGCTCGTGAATAAGGTGGTTCAGCAAGAACCCCTTCGTGGCCTCCGGCGCGTCCTTTTCCAGCGCCCAGGCGCCCTTGCGCTTGCCGATCGCGTTCCACGTCCAGACCGTGTTCTCGTTCAGCGCCGCCATATGCGCCACCGGCACCGTGATCTCGCCATGCGCCGAGGTGACGCGGGCCCAGTCGCCCTCGGCAAACCCGTTCGCCTCCCAGATCTTTGTCGGCAGGTAGAGCGGGTTGCGCCCGTGGATCTGGCGCAGCCACGCGTTCTGCGTTCCCCACGAGTGATACATCGCCATCGGCCGCTGGGTCAGCGCGTGCACCGGAAATTCCACCGGATCCACATGCCCATCCTCGAAGGGCGGGTACCAGATCGGCAGCGGGTCCAGCGTGGTCTTGATCCGCTCGCGCAGGTGCTCGGGCGGTTGCCGCTCGCCTTGCCCCTCGGCAGCCAGCTGGAACTTGCGCATCGTCTCGGCATAGAGGTCGAAGATATAGGGCTGCGGGCTGTCATACAGGCCCATGCCCACCGCCCATTCCTGATAGCCCATGTTCCAGGGCTTCATATAGGCGTGTTCCTCGGCGATATGGTTCACGAAGAAGCCGCCATTCTCGATATACTTCTCCAGCTGGTCCTCGTTCGGCGCGCCGCGCCCGTGGGTCAGCCCGTCCTCGCCCTTGCGCCACCCGGCCAGCGGGCCGATGCCCGGCTTGCGCTCGTGGTTGACGATGTAATCGGCATAATCCGCCCACTTGGCGCTGCCATCCTCGTTGGTGAACCCCGGCAGCTTCATCTTGTTGGCCAGCAGCACCAGCGCCGTCTGGAACCCCTTCACATCCCGGTCCGGCTCCACCACCGGCCAGCGGATCGCGTCGGCTGCGGCATCCGCCTCGCAGATCGGGCGGTCCAGCAGGCTGATGCAATCGTGCCGCTCCAGATAGGTCGTATCGGGCAGGATCAGATCGGAATAGGCGACCATCTCGGAACTATACGCATCCGAATAGATGATATGCGGGATGACGTACTCGCCATCCTCGCCCTTGTCCGTCAGCATGTCGATCACGCCGCGCGTGTTCATGCTGGAATTCCACGACATGTTGGCCATGTACATGAACAGCGTGTCGATCTTGTAAGGATCCCCCGCATGGGCGTTGCTGATGACCATGTGCATCAGCCCATGCGCGCTCATCGGGTTTTCCCAGGTGAACGCCTTGTCGATCCGCGCAGGTGTCCCGTCTTCCTTCAGCGCCAGGTCTTCCGGCCCGCGCACGAAGCCCAGGTGCGGCCCGTCAAGGGGCTTGCCCGGCGTCACCTTGCAATGCGGCGTCGGGTGGATGCTCACCGGTTTGGGATAGGGCGGCTTGAACCGGAAGCCCCCCGGCACCTCGACCGAGCCCAGCAGGATCTGCAACAGGTGCAGGCTCCGGCAGGTCTGAAACCCGTTGGAATGCGCCGAGATCCCGCGCATCGCGTGGAAACTCACCGGGCGGCCCACCATTTTCTTGTGCGTCTGGCCCCGGAAATCCGTCCATTCGCGGTCCAGCACGATCTCTTCCTCGAAAGCGACCCTTGCCAGCTCCGCCGCAATCGCCCGGATGCGCCGCGCGGTCACGCCGCACCGCTCCGCCACGGCCTCGGGCGCGTATTCTTCGCCCATGTACCGCTCGGCCAGCAGATGCATCACCGGCCGGTGCGTCACGCCGTCCTTTTCATAGCTCGCCGACAGGTCCGGCTTCACGCCCTTCTTGTCGAACGCCGCAGGCGCCCCGGTGACCCGGTCGATGACCAGAAGCTTGCCGTTCTCATCCCGCATCAACAGCCCGTGCTCGGGCGAGGACGGGTCGCAATTCACCAGCACCGGCGCGTTGGTGTAGTCCGCCAGGTAGCGCAGATCGATCTTCCCGGCCCGCAGCAACTCATGCACCAGCGCCAGTATGAACAAACCGTCGGTGCCCGGCGTGATCCCTACCCATTCATCGGCGACCGCGTTGTACCCCGAGCGGATCGGGTTCACCCCGATCACCTTGGCGCCGCGTTCCTTGACGCGCCCGATCCCCATCTTGATCGGGTTGCTGTCATGGTCCTCGGCCACTCCGAAAATCATGAACAGCTTGGTGTTCTCCCAGTCCGGCTGCCCGAACTCCCAGAACGCGCCGCCCATCGTGTAGATACCCGCCGCCGCCATGTTGACACTACAAAACCCGCCATGCGCGGCATAGTTCGGCGTCCCGAAATTCTGTGCCCAGAAACTGGTGAAGCTCTGGCTCTGGTCGCGCCCGGTAAAGAACGCCAGCTTCTCCGGCGCCTCCTGCCGCAGCGGCTCCAGCCAGCCGGTGGCGATCTCCAACGCCTCGTCCCAGCTGATCTCCTCGAACTCGCCCGACCCGCGCGGCCCGACCCGTTTCAACGGTGCCCGCAGACGCGCCGGCGCGTTGTGCTGCATGATCCCGGCACTGCCCTTGGCGCACAGCACGCCCTTGTTCACCGGGTGGTCGCGGTTGCCCTCGATATAGGCAACCTTGCCATCCTTCATGTGCACGTTGATCCCGCACCGGCAGGCACACATGTAGCAGGTGGTCTTGCGCACCTCGTCGGATACCTTCGGAGAGGTGTCCAGTCTGGGCTGATCAAGCATCAATTCGCCTTCCGTTTTCGTATTCGGGGTCACGTTAGGGCAGTTCTCCCGCCGCCGCGACCGCTTTCCGTTTTGACCGGCTTTGCCGGAACACCGTCCCGGAAAATCCGATAAGTCGGCACGTCCGTTCCTCACGCCTTCGCAGGCTGCGCCTGCAGGATGGTCACCGCGATGATCTCGGTCACGTCGCTGGCCGAACAGCCGCGCGACAGGTCGTTCGCCGGGTGCGCCAGCCCCTGCAGGACGGGGCCGATGGCGGTATAGCCCGCCACCCGCTGGGTGATCTTGTAGGCAATGTTGCCCGCGTCGAGATTGGGAAAGACCATCGTGTTGGCCTGCCCCGCCACCGGTGACTCCGGCGCCTTGCGCGTCGCGATGGCCGGCACGAAGGCGGTGTCGAACTGCAATTCGCCATCGGCATCCAGATCGGGATGCGCCTCGCGCAGGATCGCCGTGGCCTTCACCACCTTTTCCGTCATCGGGTGCCTTGCGCTGCCCATGGTCGAAAAGGACAGCATCGCCACCTTGGGCGCGGTCCGCAGCATCGCCCGGCAGGACGCCGCCGTATCCACCGCCAGCGCCGCCATTTCCTCGGCCGTGGGGTCAATCACCAGCCCGCAATCGGCATAGACCATCGCCCGTGCGCCCTCGGGGGCGGTCTCCGGCGGATACATCAGGAAAAAGCTCGACACCAGCTTTGCATCCGGCGCCTTGCCGATCACCTGAATCGCCACGCGCACCACATCCGATGTCGTCTCGACAGCGCCGCCCACGGTGCCCACGGCATGGCCATGCCGCACCAGCATCGCGGCATAGACCAGCCGGTCCTGCACCGCGGTCCGCGCCTTGGCCTCGTCCACCCCCTTGTGCTTGCGCAACTCGTGGTAGGTGGCGGCGAAGGTGTCCAGCAGGCGCGACGTGGCCGGGTCATGCACGGTGACGCCCTCGCGCCCCACCGCGCCGTGCTTTTCCAGCTCGGCCTCCACCGCCCCGGTCTCACCCACCAGGATGATCCGGGCAAAGCCCTGTTCGACGGCGGCCAGCCCCCCTTCGACGATCCGGGGGTCCGTGCCTTCGCTCAGCGCGATGGTCGCGGGGGCGGGCCGGGCATCCGACCGCAGCAACGCGATGGGTCTTGCAGTCATATGCCCCGGCCCGCCTTTCCGTCTCAGACTTGCTGCTCGACCATGTCGTCGGCGCTGATCCCGGCCACGGCAACCGGCTTCTTCATCGCGTCGCGGCGGAACGGCTCGCCCAGTTCCTGGTTGATCATCGCCTCGATCAGCGTCGTCGTGCCGTTCTCCATCTGCACCTTGATGGCCGTGTTCAGCGCATCGGTCAGTTCGTCCATGGTCCGCGCCACGACGCCTTTCAGCCCGCAGGCGTTGGCGATCCCGGCATAGCTCACATCGTCATCCAGCTCGGTGCCCACGAAATTGTCGTCGAACCAAAGGGTCGAGTTCCGCTTTTCCGCGCCCCACTGGTAGTTGCGGAAGACGATCTGCGTGACGCCCGGCCACTCGCTCCGGCCAATGGCCGTCAGTTCGTTGACCGCGATGCCGAACGCCCCGTCCCCGGCAAAACCCACAACCGGTACGTCCGGGCAGCCGATCTTGGCGCCCACGATGGCCGGCAGGCCATACCCGCAAGGCCCGAACAGCCCCGGCGCCAGGTATTTCCGGCCCTCGTCGAAATCCGGATAGGCGTTGCCGATGGCACAGTTGTTGCCGATGTCGGATGAAATGATCGCATTGCGCGGCAGCGCGCCCTGAATGGCCCGCCACGCCATGCGGGGGCTCATCCAGTCGGGCTTGGCGTCACGCGCACGCTCGTTCCAGGTCGTGCCCGGATCGTCATCCTCGTGGTCCATGCTGGCCAACTGCTGGGCCCATTTGCTTTTCGTCTCGGCGATCTTCGCCTTGCGCGCATCGCGGCCCGCGTCCCCGGCGGTCTCGCCCAGGTTCTTCAGGATGCCCTGCGCCACCTTGGCCGCATCGCCCACGATCCCCACGGTCACCTTCTTGGTCAGGCCGATCCGGTTGGGGTTGATATCCACCTGGATGATCTTGGCGTTCGCTGGCCAGTATTCCATGCCGTATCCCGGCAGGGTCGAAAACGGGTTCAGCCGCGTGCCCAGGCACAGCACCACGTCGGCGTCCTTGATCAGCTCCATCCCGGCCTTGCTGCCGTTATAGCCCAGCGGCCCGGCAAACAGCGGGTGCGAGCCGGGGAAGGCATCGTTGTGCTGATAGCCCACGCAGACCGGCGCATCCAGGCGCTCGGCCAGCTGCATCGACGCGTCGATCCCGCCCTTCGACAGGACAACGCCCGCGCCGTTCAGGATCACCGGGTTCTTGGCGTCCGACAGCAGTGCGGCGGCTTCGGCGACCGAGTTGGTGCCCCCGGGGCTGACTTCGAACTCGATCGGGTCCGGGATCTCGATATCCACCACCTGGGTCCAGAAATCGCGCGGAATGTTCAGCTGCGCGGGGCCCGACAGGCGCTTGGCCTGGCTGATCACGCGGGTCAGGACCTCGGCCACCCGGGTCGGGTCGCGCACTTCCTCCTGGTAGGCCACCATGTCCTCGAACAGTTTCATCTGCTCGACCTCCTGGAACCCACCCTGGCCGATCGTCTTGTTGGCCGCCTGCGGCGTCACCAGCAGCAGCGGCGTGTGGTTCCAATAAGCGGTCTTCACCGCCGTGACGAAGTTGGTGATGCCCGGCCCGTTCTGGGCGATCATCATGCTCATCTTGCCGGTCGCACGGGTATAGCCATCGGCCATCATCCCGGCGCTGCCCTCGTGCGCGCAGTCCCAGAAGGTGATTCCGGCCTTGGGGAACAGGTCCGAGATCGGCATCATCGCCGACCCGATGATCCCGAAAGCGTGCTGGATTCCATGCCGTTGCAATGTTTTGACAAAGGCTTCTTCGGTGGTCATCTTCATGAGAGTGCTCCTGAGCATTGAAAAAGGCCGGTCCTCCCCCGGCGCGGTTTGCGGGGAAGCTACCCTCGCAATCCCCCCCATTCTAGGGCCAGATTTCTCTGCACACTATATCCAGAAGCGTTTTTTATTGAGACTTTTAGTCTCATTTTTCCGCATTTCAGAACCGCCGCGCCCTCGTTCCTCCGTGTTCGCCCCCTTGTTTTGCGGGCGCATCCGTCGTTTCGCGGCTCCGGTCCGTCTGGACTTACGCGCCCAGCGCCCCGGCCAGGCGGGCAATCCCCTCCGGGATCCGCTCCGAAGGAATCGAGGAATAGGCCAGCCGGTAGAAATTGCGCGGCGCCTGCGCGGCGTCGAAGAACGGCCTCCCGGGCTCGATCAGCACCCCCTGCCGGCGCAGCCGCTGGTCCAGTTCCACCGTGTCCACATGTTCCGGCGCCCGCATCCAGATCGAGCTTCCGCCGAACACGCCACGCCCTTCCACGCCCAGCCCGTGATCCTCCAGCGCGGTCTCCATCACCTGCCGCCGGCGCGCATAGGCCCTGCCGATCCGCCGGATCAGGCTGTCATAATGTCCCAGGCTCAGGAAATAGGCGGTGGTGCGCTGCACATGCCCCGGCGGATGCCGCAGCACGCTGGCCCGCAGCGCCCGGGCCTCGCGGATAAAGGCCTGCGGCCCCACCAGGTAACCCAGCCGCAGCCCCGGAAAGATCGACTTGGAAAAGCTGCCCACGTAAATCACCCGCCCGTCGCTATCCAGCGACTTCAGCGATGGCAGCGGCGCGCGCAGGAACGAGATCTCGAACTCGTAATCGTCCTCGACGATCAGCGCGTCCATCTCCCGCGCGCGCAGCAGCAGCTCCTGCCGGCGCACCAGCGGCATCGTGGCATTGGTCGGCGCCTGGTGGCTGGGCGTGGTGAAGATCACGTCCGCCCGCTCCGGCAGGGCGTCTGGCCGCAACCCGTCCCGGTCCACCGGCACCGGCGCCATGTGACAGCGCGATTGCGTCAGGATATCGCGCAGCGCGTGGTAACAGGGCTCCTCCACCGCCGCCGTCCGCCGCTGGGTCAGCAACACCTGCGCGGTCAGCCACAGCGCGTTCTGCGCCCCCATCGTCAGCAATATCTCCCCCGGCTCCGCCAGGATCCCGCGGCGCGGCAGGGTGTGGCGCGCGATGAACTCGATCAGCTTGGGGTCGTCCTGGTCATAGGCATCCGCCGCCAGCGCCTGGAACTCCTTCTGGCCCAGCGCCCGCAACGCGCAATGCCGCCAGCTTGCGTGATCGAACAGGCTCGGATCGGTCTGCCCGAAGATGAACGGATAGGGATAGTCCGACCAGTTCTGCGGCTTCTCCGGCGTCACCCCGCCGGTAAAGCGCCGCCCGATCGCGCGCCCCCAGTCTATCATGTCGCCCCGCGCGGCACTGGGGGCAAAGGCGGGCGGCTCGGGCGCGTTCTGCGACACGAAGAACCCGGACCGGTCGCGGCTTTCCAGGTAATCGTTGGCCTGCAGCTCGGTATAGGCCAGCGTCACGGTGATCCGGCTCACCCCCAGATGCGCCGCCATCTTCCGCGAAGAAGGCAGCTTCTCGCCCTTGCGGAACCGCCCCGACAGGATGCCCTGCGCGATCATCTGCTGGATCTGCGCCTGCAACGTGCCCTCCGCCTCGGGCGACAGGAAAAAGCTCTCTACCGATATGGCCATGGCACCTGTCTACACTGGCCCCATCGCCCCCGCAATCTGGACTGATGCACTCCCGGCTTTTTCTTGGCCGAAATACTCCCGCCGGAGTCGCCCGTCCTCTCCGCCCGCGCCGCCCGTCAGGACCGCTGCGCAGCCGTTGCGCCGAACAGGTCCGCGAATGCCGCCTCGCCCGCCTTCGGGAACCGCACGACCCGCGTTCCCTTCACGCGCACGGCCCAGCCGAGCTCTTCCATACGGGCCAGCATCGCCCGTCCCAGCTGCCCCGCCAGGTGCGACCGGCGCTCGGACCAGTCCAGGCAATCGCGGCACAGCGGCGCCCGCGATTTCGGCAGCGCCTCCAGGTCGATCCCGAACCCGGTCACGAATCCCCGCCCCGCGTCCGTCAGCTCCAGCGCGTCACCGCCCCGCCGCAACACGCCCCGCGCCAGCAGCGCGTCATACATCTGCGTCCCCATGTCCCCGGCCAGGTGGTTGTAGCAGACCCGCGCGCGCCGCATCTCGGGGTCCCGCGGCCCCGGCCGCGTCCGCAGCGCGCCGGTGCCCGCGGCCAGCCCCATCAGCGCCTCCAGCACATCCGCCACCTCGTCGCCAGCCAGTCGAAAATACTTGTGCCGCCCCTCGCGCCGCAGCGCGATCAGACCGCCCCCCTCCAGCTTCGACAAATGCGCCGAGGCGGTCTGCAGCGTCACTCCCGCCTCGCCCGCCAGCTCGCTGGCGGTCAGGGCCTTGCCGCTCATCAGCGCGGACAGGATATTCGCCCGCGCCGGATCCCCGATCAGCGCGGCCACGCGGGATATGTCCGGGCCATCCTTCATAGTTCGATGCTAACCGAACCATTGCGCCCCGTCCATCCGCTACAAAGGCGGCGACCCAAAGGAGACCCCCCATGCTCACCTGCATCATCCGCTACCACATCGACCCTGCCAAGCACGCCCAGTTCGCGCGCTACGCCCGCACCTGGGGCACCGCCATTCCGCGCTGCGGGGCCGACCTCGTCGGCTACTTCGCCCCGCACGAAGGCTCCTCGACCCTGGCCTACGGCATCTACAACATTCCCAGCCTGGCCGAATACGAGGCCTACCGCGCCCGCCTCGCCGCCGATCCGCTGGGGCGCGAGAACTACGCTTTCGCCCAGGCGGAAAACTTCCTCTTGCGCGAGGACCGCACCTTCCTGAAATGTGTGTCCCAGCCACAGAAAGGAACAGCCGAATGATCGCCGTCATCTTCGAAGTCATGCCACATGCCGACCAGAAAGACGCCTATCTCGACATGGCCGCCAAGATGAGACCGCTGGCCGAGGGCATCGACGGCTTCATCTCGGTCGAGCGCTTCCAGAGCCTGACCAACCCCGAGAAACTCCTCTCGCTCAGCTTCTGGCGGGACGAGGCCGCGCTGGACGCATGGCGCCGGCTCGAGGCGCATCGCGGTGCGCAAAAGGCGGGCCGCGAGATCATGTTCGACGATTACCGCCTCCGCGTGGTCAGCGTCATCCGAGACTACGGCATGGACGAGCGCGCCGAGGCGCCCGAGGACAGCAAGCAGGTGCATGGCGCCTGACCTTCCCCCTGACCCGGGCACGCAACCGCAGACGCAAACCTTGTTGCCGTCCGGGTCACGAAAAAGGCGCCGCAATAATCCGCGTCCGATCAGGCCACCTGGCCATCCCCGACAAACCCGGCCTGACGCCGGCCCGACGCCGGCAACCTGACAAGGCGCTTCAGGTCTTCTGAACAAGCGGGCGGAACTCCACCTGCTCGATAAGCCAATCCCGAAAGCGCTCGGCCAGGGCACCGCCGCCCTGGGGTATCACGATGTAATAGGCCATGTCGGTGGAATAAGGGATATCGAGAACGACCTTCAGATCGCCCCGCGCCACTTCGGTCTCGATCAGGTAGAGAGGCAGCAATGCATAGCCCAGACCGCTTTTCACGGCTTCGATCGTAAGGCTGAACTGATCGAACCAGTGACCCTTGTTCGGGTGCGGAAGGCTCAGTTCAATCCGGTCGAACCAGTCCGACCAAAGCCGGGGGCGCTCCGTCAGGTGAACCTTGGGCGCCGAAAGAAGCGCCTCCGGCCCCGAAAGCGGCCGGTCCTTGAGGTCTCCTCCCGCGACGGGGACGACGATCTCCGAGCATAGATATGTGCAGGTTGCATCGGGCCATTCCGGCCGACCAAAGTGAATGGCCAGATCGCACGGCGTTTCGGTAAAACTGAAGACGTCTCGCCGGGTCGAAACATCCATCCGCACTTCAGGATGTTTCGCCAGATAGTCCGGCAGCCGCGGCATCAACCATCTCGTGGCGAATGTCGGCAGGGCATTTATTGCAAATGTGCTTTCGCCAGGACCTCCCGCGGTAGCGTGGCGCAGGGTCGCCTCGCTCATGTGCAAAAGCCTGGAAACCTCCGGCAGCAGACGCACACCGTCCTGGGTCAAGACAACCCGGCCGTAGATCCGCTTGAACAGCGCTTTGCCGAATTGCGCCTCCAGCTCGCGTATTTGTCGGCTGACTGCGCTCTGCGTCAGCGACAGTTCGTTGCCGGCATGAGTGAAATTGCCATGACGCGCGGCGCATTCAAACGTCTGGTACAATCTCAAATCCGGGACATCGCGACGTCGCTGTGCCATGCGATCCTCCACTGCGATGATACATCACGTTACGGGATATACGCTGAACCATTCCAAAACGGAATGACGTCAGTTGCATCGATTGTTGGCATCGGTCGGAAGGTTACAATTATGTCTGTGGCATCAACGCCCGAAGGGACCAGCCAGATGAACAACAGCTTCGCCTCCCCCGATGACATTCGCACGATGTTCTCCCGCGCCATGTCGGCCATGTACCGTGACGAGGTCCCGGCCTACGGGTCGCTCCTGGATCTGGTGAAGACGGTAAACGACAAGGTTCTGGCCGACGATCCGGCAGAGAAAGCCCGGCTCGCGGCGCTGGACGAGCTGGACCGCATCGGCGAAGAGCGTCACGGCGCGATCCGCCTCGGCACCGCGCAGGAGCTGTCGACGATGCGCCGCCTCTTCGCGGTGATGGGCATGTACCCGGTTGGATACTACGACCTCTCGGTCGCGGGTGTGCCGGTGCATTCCACTGCCTTCCGCCCGCTGGACGACGCGGCGCTCAGTGCCAACCCGTTCCGCGTCTTCACCTCCCTTCTGCGGCTCGACCTGATCGATGACGCCGAGCTGCGGGACGCGGCGGCGGACGTTCTGAACGCCCGCCAGATCTACACCCCCGAATGCTTGGCGCTGATCGACACCGCCGAGGCGCAGGGCGCTCTGACCAACGCGCAGGCCGAGGCCTTTGTCGCCGCCGCGCTGGAGACGTTCCGCTGGCATCCGGAGGCGAACGTTAGCCACGCCATGTACACCCGCCTGCATGATGCGCACCGTCTGGTGGCCGATGTGGTCGCCTTCAAGGGCCCGCACATCAACCACCTGACCCCGCGCACGCTGGACATCGACACGGTACAGGCCCGGATGCCCGACTGGCAGATCACTCCCAAGGCCGTGATCGAAGGCCCCCCCACCCGCAAGGTGCCGATCCTGCTGCGCCAGACCTCTTTCAAGGCGCTGGAAGAGCCCGTCACCTACCGTGACGGCCAGACCTCGGTCGAAGGAAGCCACACCGCCCGCTTTGGCGAAATCGAACAGCGCGGCGTGGCACTCACCCCCAAGGGGCAGGCCCTTTATGACCGTCTTCTCGGCGAAACCCGCGAGATCGTGCGCCCCGCCGCCGACGGGTCGAACGCCGCCGAATACATGGCGAAACTGTCGGAAACCTTTGGCGAATTCCCCGACGATCTGGACGCCATGCGCCGCGACGGGCTGGGCTATTTCCGCTATTCCCCGACCGGCAAGGCGGCAACGGCGTCCGACATGACCCGGGAAGCCGATGTTCTGGTCACCGCCGGCATCCTGCGCGCCGATCCGATCGTCTACGAAGACTTCCTGCCGGTCTCCGCCGCCGGCATCTTCCAGTCGAACCTCGGTGACGATTCGGCGCAGGCCTTCTCGGCCAACCCGAACCGCATGCGCTTCGAAGAGGATCTTGGCGCCCCCGTCCACGACCTGCACCAGCTTTACGCCGAAACCGAGGCCGCCTCCCTCGCCCGTGCGCGGGCGAGCTTGGCCTCTGTCAACGCCTGAAACCCCTCCCGAAACCCAACCCCTCCGGGACTGACCACCGAAAGGACCACCATGTCGAAATCTCTCTCCGACATCACCGCCGAAACCATGCAGGCCTGCGGCGTCACCGCATCGCTGACCGTTTCGGGCGGCATGTCCGTGATCTCGCCGGTCACGGGTGAATCCGTGGCCACGCTGGCCGAGCATTCCGTCGCCGACACCCAGGCCGCCATCGCCACCGCCAACGCGGCCTTCCGCAAGTGGCGCCTGGTCCCCGGCCCACGCCGCGGCGAGCTGATCCGCCTCTTCGCTGAAGAACTGCGCAAGTCCAAGGAGGACCTCGGCCGCATGGTGTCGATCGAGGCGGGCAAATCCCCCTCCGAAGGCCTCGGCGAAGTTCAGGAAATGATCGATATCTGCGATTTCGCCGTCGGTCTGTCCCGCCAACTCTACGGTCTGACCATCGCCACCGAACGTCCCGGCCACCGCATGATGGAAACGTGGCACCCGCTGGGTGTCGTCGGCGTCATCACCGCCTTCAACTTCCCCTGCGCGCCCTGGTGCTGGAACTCCGCCCTGGCGATCGTCTGCGGCGATCCGGTGATCTGGAAACCGTCCGAGAAAACTCCGCTTACCGCGCTGGCCTGCCAGGCCGTCTTCGACCGCGCCCTGGCTCGCTTTGGTGACGATGCGCCCGAAGGCCTGAGCCAGGTCCTCGTCGGCGGCCCCGCCGTCGGTGAAGCCCTCGTCGAAAGCGAGAAGGTCGCGCTGATCTCGGCCACCGGCTCCACCCGCATGGGCAGGATCGTCGGCCCGAAAGTGGCAGCCCGCTTCGGCAAATGCATACTGGAGCTTGGCGGCAACAACGCCGGTATCGTCTGCCCCTCCGCGGACATGGATATGGCCCTGCGCGCCATCGCCTTCGGCGCCATGGGCACCGCCGGTCAGCGCTGCACCACCATGCGTCGTCTCTTCGTGCACGAATCCGTCTACGATCAGATCGTGCCCGCGCTGAAGAAAGCCTATGCTTCCGTCTCCGTCGGCAACCCGCTGGAAACCTCCGCGCTGGTTGGCCCGCTGATCGACAAGGTTGCTTACGACTCCATGGTCGCGGCATTGACCGAGGCCAGGGAACTGGGCGGCACCGTCAGCGGCGGCGAACGCCAGTCGGTCGGCCCGGACACCTCCTATTACGTCAAGCCGGCCATCGTCGAGATGCCCGAGCAGGCCGGTCCGGTAAAGCGGGAAACCTTCGCGCCGATCCTCTACGTCATGAAGTACTCGGATTTCGACGAGGCCCTGGAACTGCACAACGACGTGGGCGGCGGCCTGTCGTCTTCGATCTTCACCACCGACCTGCGCGAGATGGAAACCTTCCTCTCCGCCAAGGGCTCCGACTGCGGCATTGCCAACGTGAACATCGGCACATCGGGCGCCGAAATCGGGGGCGCCTTTGGTGGCGAGAAGGAAACCGGCGGTGGGCGCGAGTCCGGCTCCGACGCATGGCGCGCCTACATGCGCCGCGCGACCAACACCATCAACTACTCCACGGAACTGCCGCTCGCGCAGGGTGTGGTCTTCGACATCGACTGAAATCGGTTCAAAAGGCAGACGCTCCCCGCCGCCGGACGGCGGGGAGCCGCAACCAGGCGGGGCCGAATCCAGCCAGCTCCGCGTCCCCGATTGAGAGACGTCTTGTGGCACAGTATGCGACCTTTCTCGATGCGCTCGAGGCGGCAGGCTTCTCCGGCGATTTCGGCCGCGACCTCTCGGACAGAATTGTTTTCGCGACGGACAATTCGATCTATCAGGTCACGCCGGATGCCGTGGTTTTCCCGCGCAACACAGCCGACCTCGTCGCAATAGCCACCCTTCTGGGCGAGCCTCGCTTCTCCGACATCCGGATCCGACCACGCGGCGGCGGCACCGGCACCAACGGCCAGTCTCTCGGTGACGGGCTGATCGTCGATTGTTCCCGGCACATGACCGCCATCCTCGAGGTGAACGCCGCCCAAGGCTGGGCCCGCGTGCAGCCCGGTGTGATCAAGGACAGCCTGAACGCAGCTCTTCTGCCCTTGGGCCTCTTCTTCGCTCCGGAACTCTCGACCTCCTCGCGGGCCACGATCGGGGGGATGATCTCGACCGACGCCTGCGGCCAGGGATCCTGCCGCTACGGCAAGACGTCCGACCATGTGCTCGGGATCACGGCCATCCTGCCGGGCGGCGAGACATTTGCCACGCACCCTGTCGCTTCGGAAGAACTGCCCGAACTCGGCGGCGCCGAAGGCCGCATCCTGCGCGCGCTTGCGGAAATCGCGACCGACGATGCCGCCCTGATCGAGGCCAGATTCCCGAAGATGAACCGCAGTCTGACCGGCTATGACCTCGCCCGCATCCGCAGGCCGGACGGGCGCATCGATGCGAGCCAGGTGATCTGCGGTGCGGAAGGAACGCTGGCCCTGATCGCCGAAGCGCGGGTCAATCTTCTGCCAATCCCGAAACATGTGGGCCAAGTGAACGTCTTCTATGACGATTTCCAGTCGGCGCTGCGCGATGCCAGGGAACTGGCGCAGGTCGGCGCCGCCTCCGTCGAGACGATCGACAGCACGGTCCTGGGCCTCGCCCGGAACGACGTGATCTGGAACGACGTCGCGCGCTTTTTTCCCGACGATGTCGCCCGGGGCGTGAACCTGGTCGAGTTCACCGGCGACGACACACGGGAAATCGAAACGGCAATGGCCAACCTGGAAACGCGCCTCGGCGACCGGATCAACAACCGGCGCGGATTCAGCCGGGCAATCGGCACCGAAGTGCAGAAGATCAGTACCATGCGCAAGAAAGCTGTGGGGCTTCTGGGGCGTATGGATGGTCCTCGGCGCCCGGTGCCGTTCGTCGAGGATTGCGCGGTGCCGCCTGAAGAGCTTGAATCCTTTATCGCCGGTTTTCGCGCGATCCTCGACCGCGAAGGTCTGGATTACGGCATGTTCGGCCATGTTGACGCCGGCGTCCTGCACGTACGCCCCGCCCTTGACCTGACCGACCCCGCGCAGGAACCCCTGGTGCGCCGGATCACCGAAAAGGTCGAGGCCCTGGCGCGCGCGCATGGTGGACTGCTCTGGGGCGAACACGGCAAAGGCATACGCTCGGAATTCGTGCCGGATGTGTTCGGCCCTCTCTACCCGCGCCTGCAACAGATCAAGGGGCTGTTCGATCCCAGCAACCAGATGAACCCGGGCAAGATCGCCGCCCCCGCCTCAATGCCGGACGCACCCCTGTTGAAAATCGACGGGGTGACCCTGCGCGGCCAGCTGGATCGGCAAATTCCAAGGACGACGCGAGCGGCCTGGGACGGTGCCCTGACCTGCAACGGGAACGGCGCCTGTTTCGGACAGAACATGGCCGAGGTCATGTGCCCTTCCTACAAGGCGACGCGCGACAGGCGGCACTCGCCCAAGGGACGCGCCGGGCTGGTGCGCGAATGGCTGCGACAGGGCGGTCCAGAGGGCAAGGCCGATCGCGCCTTCGAGGCAGAGGTCAAGCTGGCACTGGACGGCTGTCTTTCCTGCCGTGCCTGCGCGCGCGCCTGCCCTGTCCAGATCGACGTGGCCCATTTCCGCGCGAAATTCATGGAGAGCTGGTACAGCCGCAATCCGCGCTCCCTGGCCGACCACGCGCTGGCGATCCTGGAGCCCGCGCTCCCGCTTGTCGCCCGCCTTCCGGCGCTTTTCAACCTCGCGACACAAGGGCCTGGCGTCGCGCTGATGCGCCGGATCGGACTGCATCATTTGCCGCGTCTGCCGGTCGGCACAAGCCGGGCCCTGCACCGGGCCGGTCTGCGCGTATTGTCGGCCCGGGCCGCCCCGGACCCGGCGCGCACCCTGGTCATCGTTCCCGATGCATTCACCCGGTTCTTCGAGCCCGGGATCGTGCTCGACCTGGCCGCAATCGCGCGGACCATGGGGTTCGAGCCCTGGCTTGCCCCCTACCGATCCAGCGGCAAGCCATTGCACGTCCTCGGCCGGCTTCGCGCCTTTCGCGCCGCCGCAAGAAAGCAGGCGGCGAGCCTCACGGCCTTGTCGGATCGAGGCTACACCCTGGTCGGGATCGAACCGGCCGTGACGCTGACCTACGGGCAAGAGTACCGTGACTTTCTGAAAGCGGGCGTCGAGGTCCTGCTTCCGCAAGACTGGTTGCAGGCAAACCTGCCTCTGCTTCCGCGTCTGGACGACGACGAAGATGCAACCCTGATGCAGCACTGCACAGAAGGCACGCTGCGTCCCGAAACCGGTGCCGCCTGGGCAGAGATCCTCGGGCGAATTGGCGTGCGGGTTAAGCGTCCGAAGACAGGCTGCTGCGGAATGGCGGGAACATGGGGTCACGAAACCCGAAACTCGAATACATCGGCCCGGATCTTCGCGCAGTCATGGGGCCCGGCCCTTCAGGACAGTACCGGGACGCGTCTCGCCACGGGATTTTCCTGCCGGTGCCAGACGGAACTTTACACCGGCGAACGGCCACGCCATCCGATAAGCCTGATCCGGGAAAGACTGGACCCGGGTCACGGTCGGGACAGTCCCGCCCGCCAGCAACCCGCGAGGCGCGATACGGGCATCATCTGAACCTCTTGTCCTGCTCAATCTGCGCTTTCTTGCCTTCCCGGCGCAGCCATGCGGCCAGGTTGAACGCAGCTTCCGTGCATTGGCCGCTTGGCGTCACCAGGTAGTATTTCGCGCCCGAGTCCGCCGGCAGCGGCGCGATCATCCGAAGCGTGCCATCGGCAAGCTCCTTCTCGATGAAATAGGACGGGATAAGCGCGGCCCCCATGCCGGAAATTGCCCCGGAGATGACCAGAGAGAACTGATCGAACAGCGTTCCCGCCCCGTCGGGCCCTGGTTCGAGATTGTGCGCGCGGCGAAACTCGTCCCATTGGGTCGGGCGCGACGAAAGATAAAGCGGTGGTACGGCATTCAGGTCCGCTACGCTCACGATTGCGCGTTGGCGCGCCAGGTCCCCCGACACGACGGCCAGAACGTCCTCGGGGCACAGTGACTGCAACTGTCCCCCCGGCCAGTCCTCGGTTCCGTAATGGATCGCAAGGTCGATGCGCTCCTTCAACATGTCGAAGGGCTCGGTGTAGCTTCGGACCGAGACGGTCACGTCCGGGTGCTCCGCCAGATACCTGGCTAACCTCGGGACAAGCCAGTGGGCCGCAAAGGTCGGCGGCACCCCGATCGAGATGTGAGTCCGCCGCGCCCCCGAAACGACCGCGCGCTCGACCGTCCGCTCAAGGCGGTGCAGGTCACGCCCGAGGTCACTGGCAAGCCGCACTCCGGCATCGGTCAGGCGAACAGCGCGGCCTTCTCGACGGAACAGTCTGACACCGATCAGACGCTCCAGTTCCCGCACCTGTCGGTTCGCGGATCCTTGCGTGATGCCAAGCTCCTCCGCCGCAAGGGTAAAACTCTCATGTCGGGACGCAGCCTCGAAACAGGTCAGAGCGGAAATCGATGGAAGCCGGCGGCGCATTTCTTATCCAATTCATTACCACCAGACACCAATACTGCACTTTTTCGTGCATGTTCCAGAAGCATTTTTCACCCTATCCTGTCAAGGAACACAGGTTTCCAAATCAAATCCCCCGGGAGGGACAGAATATGCGCTCGGCTGGTAGCATTGGCTTACAGGAAATTCCCTCGGCACCCGGCCCGTCGCGTGACGACGGCAGTATTGCAGCGTCGCGCCTGAAGGGGATCGAACTTTCCGAAATCGTTCAGATTTCCGAACGCGCCGCGTCCCTGCGCGCGGACGGGCGGGACATCATAGCGCTCAGCACCGGCGAGCCCGACTTGCCGACACCTGATTTCGTGATCGAAGCCGCAAACCAGGCCGCTCGTGCCGGCCAGACCCGTTACACGGCAACCGCAGGAACACCTCAGCTGCGCTCGGCCGTCGCGCAGGGTGCCAAGGTCGAACCGTCGGAGGTCATCATATCCACCGGCGCGAAACAGGTGATCGCAAACGCGATGCTTGCAACGCTCGACGCCGGAGATGAGGTCGTGATGCCCGCGCCCTTCTGGACCAGCTATGCCGATATCGTCCGCCTGGCAGGAGGGGTGCCCGTCGTCGTCCCGTGCAACATGCAGCACGGCTTCAAGCTGGGCGCCTCCGACCTGGAAAAGGCGATCACGCCGCGCACCCGTTGGCTGATGCTCAACTCTCCTTCGAACCCGACAGGCGCGGTCTATTCCGAACTTGAAATCGCCGCGATCGCCAGCGTGCTCGAGCAGCACCCGCAGGTTTGGGTGCTTGCGGACGAGATCTATCGCGAGCTCGCCTTCGTCCCGTTCACCTCGTTTCCCCAGGCCGCACCTGCCTTGAAGGACAGAACCCTGGTCGTCGATGGCGTCTCCAAGGCTTGGTCGATGACGGGATGGCGCATTGGCTGGGGGGTGGGTCCGCGCAACCTCATCGGCGAGATGGTGAAGGTTCAGGGTCAGATCACGTCCGGAGCCTGCTCGATCTCCCAGGCCGCCGCCCTCGCCGCAATCACCGGGCCGCTGGAGGAACTGGCGAAGCGCAACGCGCTTTTCCGTCAGCGGCGGGACAGCGTCGTCGCAAGCCTCTCTGCCATCAGGGGGCTGCAATGCGCACCACCCGACGGCGCATTCTACGTGTTCCCCTCATGCGCCGCGTTGCTGAAGGCGCAGGGCGGTCCTTTCGGGTCCGATGCCGAGTTCTGCGCCTGGCTTCTCGAAGAGGCCGGCGTCGCGGTTGTGCCCGGGCGCGCATTCGGCCTGCCGGGCCACTTTCGCCTCTCGTTTGCCTATTCGGACGCCGACCTCGCAAATGGCATTTCGCGGATTGCCGCGGCCTTGGACGGAAAGACCGATTGAGGGACGGCAATCTACCCTCCCTTTCCAAGTTTGACCGAAAGACCCTTCTCTGGCGCGAGAGCCAATTGACCTGAGAAATACGATTTCGGCGAAAGGCGGCGCAGGCCCAAGCGCCGCAAGTCGGGCGAGGTTGAGCTTTCAAAGGTCACCCTGCCGGAAAAGCATGGCGGGCTTGGCGCCAGCCACGCCTCCCAAGGGTGCGTCAGATTACCAGCCTTGGATCGAGAAACGCAGGGGGTTCGGCCTTCGGCGGTGATTTCCGCACCTTGGCCGTTCCAACGGCTAGGTCCATCGGCTCTGGCGTGACATAGCGCACAACCTCCGGCGGTCAGGGTTGCCTGCCATCGGACAGTTTATTGCCCGGTAAAGTCGCCCGCCCATTGCTGCCCGGCCCGGTATCGCGCTACCCCTGTCCAAGCCGCCCCAAGGAAAGCCGACCAGGATATGAACCCCACTGACAACACCCCTGCGACGGATGTGGATCAGCGTCTTTACGTCGCCTCGATCGAACGGACGATGCGGGTGCTGGAGGTCTTTGACGGAGGCCGGGACCAACTGACAATCGGAGACGTGACCGACCGCACCGGCCTTGGCCGCAGCGCCGTGCAGCGCATGATGTATACGCTGGAAAAACTCGGCTATCTCTCCAGAGAGCCGGACGGCCGGCACTATGGCCTGACGCTGAAGATCCTCGATTTCACGGCCGGCATGACCGGGCCCGACAGTCTTGCGCGGCGTGTGTCGCCCATTCTGGCAACCCTCTTGGAGACAACCGGCGAAACCGCATCCTGGGTGCGGCTGGAGGGCGAGGCGATCGTGATCCTTCAGACCCTGTGCAGCCGCCATCTGGGTCATGTCGCCTTTCAGCAGGGCCAGCGGTTCCCGGCGCTGCCATCCTCTTCGGGCCAGGCCATTCTGGCCTTTCAGGACCCCGCTGTCGCGCGCCGCCTGTTTGACGAGGCAAGCCCCGAAATCCGGGCGCGCCTGCCGTTCGCGACAGCCGCAGAGATGGCAGAGCGGTTCGAACAGACCCGGCGGTCGGGCCATGCCGTCACCGCGAAGGAAGAAGACCTGTTCAGCGTGTCCATCTCGGCCCCGGTCGTTTCAGGGTCGGGCACGGTCTGGGGCGCGTTCAACATTTCCGCATTGGAAAGCCGGGTCCCGCGGGATCGGGTCGGCGAACTGCTGGCCGGGCCACTGCACGATGCGGTGGCGCAGGCGAAAAAACTGTTCGAGACACAGACCCGCAGCGGGCTTGTCACGCCCTAGCCGTTTCGCTGCCCAGCGCCTGCACCATGGCCTGAAGCGCGGGCAGGATTTCCGACCGCAACTTTTCCGGCCCGGTCCGGGCGCGCAGCACCGACACGTTCGCCGCCGCGACGATGCGCCGGTTCAGATCATGCACGGGCACCGACACGGACAAAGAGCTCTGGTCGATGTCCTTTTCCGTGATGGCATAGCCCCGTTCCCGCGTGCTGCGCAGCAAATCCATATACCTCGTCAGGTCGATATCCCCAAGCCGGCTCCGCGTCGCCGCATCCGCCGCCTCGAACAGAACAGCCACCGCATCGGGCGGCATCTCGGCCAGAAACAGCAACCCGGACGAGGCTGTCAGCGCGTCGAACCGCGCTCCGATCGGCAGCACCACCGCGGACCGATGCGGGCTGGGGGCAGAGTTCAGAACCAGGACGTGACCCGCGTCATATTCCAGCCACGACACGGTTTCGCCGGTCTCTTCCGCAAGCTCTGCCATATGTGGAAAGGCCCGCTCGACCGCGGTATTGGCCGTCAGGATGTTGCGCGCGAATATCAGCGCGCGGTTCGACAGCGCATATTCCAGCGTCTTCGGGTCGCGCCGGAGATACCCCAGCACTTCCAGCGTGTAGACAAACCGCTGCGCCGCGCTGCGTCCCAGTTCGGTTTTCAGCGCGATCCGGGTCAGCGACATCGAGGGCTCCAGATCGTCGAAGGCTTCCATCACCGACATGGCCTTGCGGACGGACCCGACAAACAGACGGGGATCGATCTGTTTCCCGTTCTCGTCCCGATCGTCCTGCGCCATGCCTGTCTCCCGTTCTACAACGTCGCCGGGGCGCAGATTAAGCGAGCGGTCCGGGCGGGAAAACGTGATTTTACCGCGACATCAGCGCCCTGTGAACTTTGGCGCGCGTTTTTCGGCAAAGGCGGCGACCCCCTCGGTGTAGTCGGCACTGGCCTCTGCCGCGCGGGTCCGCGCCTCGATCTCCTCGCCAAGGCCCTCGGGAATCTGCCCGTCCAGCCCGTCAAAGACACGCTTTGCGGCAGAAATCGTCAGGGGCGCCTTGCCGGCGATCTTCGCCGCAAGGGTCAGCGCGGCCTCAAGCGGATCCTCCGCGACGCCGCCGATGCCAAGGCCAAAGGCTGCGGCCTGGGCGGCGTCCACGGGTTCGGCGGTATAGATCATGTACCGCGCAGCCTGTGTCCCGATCGCACTGGCCAGTCGCGCCGTGCTGTCGGCGGGATAGACCAACCCCAGTTTCGCGGGCGGCACCGAAAATACCGCCCTCTGCCCGATCACCCGGAAATCCGCGCGCAGCGCGAGGGTCATGCCGCCGCCCACGCAAGGGCCGTCTATCGCGGCAATGATCGGCACCGGCAATCGCGACAGCGCCGCATAGCTGCGCATGATCGTGTTCCAGTAGCGATCGCGCGCCGCCGGGTCATCCTTGACGCAGGAAAAGGCATGGATGTCATCCCCCGCACAAAAGGCCCCGGGGACGCCGGTCAGCACGATCACCCGCACGTCCGGCGCCTCTCCCAGGGTCTCCAGCCCCTGCGCCAGCGCGGCCCAGGCCGCTTCGTCCAGCGCATTGCGCTTTTCGGGGCGATTGATCGTGATCACTCCAACCGCTGGTGACGGATGGGTGATCTGAATAACCGGGCTCATGGCACACACCTTTTTCGACGGGGTTCAGGCGGATTTCCGGCCCACCTTGTAGCCGGTCTGCTCCAGATCCCACACACCCTCGACACTGCGCGGCAGATCCTTCTTGCGGATCCGCTGCGTGGGCGTCTTGGGGAATTCGTCAATCTCGGCGATGAAACGGGGAACCTGATAATACGGCATCCGGGTTTCACAGAAGGTGACAATCCCCATCGGATCCAGCGTGGACCCCGCCACCAGTTTGACGACGATCTTCAACTCGTCTTCACCCAGTTCGCTCGGAACACCGATCAGGGCGCACTCCGCCACGTCGGGGTGCTTGTTCACCACCTGCTCGACCTCCCAGGCGGAAATATTGACGCCCCGCCGCCGCAGCATTTCCTTCTTGCGTCCGGCATAGAAAATATAGCCGTCGTCATCCATCCGCCCCAGATCGCCCGTCAGCAGCCATCCGTCACGCACCGCGTCGCGGGTGGTCTGTTCGTTGCGGAAATAGCCGATGAAGCCTAGCCCGTCCTGCCGGCCGCGGGCAACGATCTCGCCGGTTTCGCCACGCGGCACCTCGTGCCCGGCATCATCGACGATCTTCATGTCGAACA
Source organism: Roseovarius sp. (assembly GCA_046290265.1). Taxonomy (GTDB): domain Bacteria; phylum Pseudomonadota; class Alphaproteobacteria; order Rhodobacterales; family Rhodobacteraceae; genus Roseovarius. The sequence goes on from JBKAGF010000002.1 coordinate 27,375, forward strand.
GCGCCAAAGGCCGCCCGCAGGACCCCTTCCGTCCGTCCTTGTTCAGCGACACGAAGGTGATCAACTCGGACAGACCATAGCCTTCGTGCAGGCGCACGCCAAAGCGGTCCTCGAATTCGGACCAGATCTCCGGCGGGCAACCACCGCCCCAGGCAATCCGCACCGTGTGATCGCGATCTTCGGGCGATGCGGGTTGTTTCAGAAGCAGCGGCAGAACCCCCCCGAGGTAGTGGATATGGGTAACACCATGCCGCCGCACATCATCCCAGAAGCCCGAGACACTGAAACGCTCGACCATGGCAAGGGTCACGCCGCCGATCACGGCAGAGATGACAACCGCCACACCGGCGCCGTGATGCAGCGCCTCCCACAGAAGAAAGACGTCGCCCTTCCTGGCCTCGGTGATGTTCAGAACCGCCATCGGCCCGCCGCGCAGGGTCCTGTCGGTTTTCAGCACCCCCTTCGGCGCGCCCGTGGTGCCGGAACTGGGCGTCAGCGCCAGGATATCGTCCGGCCCATAGCTGGTTTCGGGTTCTGCGGCAGGGGCGCTGGCGACAAGGGCCTCATAGCTCTCTGCCCCTGCGGCCCCGCGCCACAGAACTCTGGGCTGCGGCGCGGTGACAAAAGCGTCGCTCAGCGGTTCCGCATAGGCGACATCGGCAATCAGCGCACTCATGTCGTAGGCGGTAAAATAGTGCTCCAGCGATGGTCCCTTGGCGTGCACGTTCACCGGCACCCGGACCAGCCCGGCCTTCATGGTGGCAAAAATCGCAATCACGTGGTCCGGGTGGCTGGGCAGCATCAGCCCCACGCGATCCCCCTGTTTCAGACCCGATCCCAGAAGCGCATTCGCCAGCCGGTTGGCCGCCAGGTTGATGTCGGCGATGGTATAGACCTCGTCCTTGAACTTCAGAAAGACGGTGTCCGGTTCCTCTGCGGCCCGCCGTGCCAGAACGTCCTTGAACAGGGTGTCGTCAACCGGATCCATTGCTACGCTTTGGGACATCTTCACTACTCTCTTGGGTCGTCGGCACCGGATCCGCAAACGCGGAAGACTGGCCCTGACGCATGGTGCTTTGCTGTGCGACGGGGCGGAAAACAGTGGGGCGCCGCAGGTCGCGGCGCCCGCAAGATCAGTTGAACTCGACCGCGCTTATGCGCTCGGACCAGGTGTCGACCTCGGTGTCATAGATGCTCTGCGCGTCTTCCGGCGCATCGGTCGAGGGCACGATTCCCCGTTCGCCCATCTGTGTGACGAAGCCTTCGCTGGTCACGGCCTCCTGCAGCGCCGCCTTCAGGGCGGTCATGGCATCGGCATCGATGTCCGCCGGGGCAAGCAACCCATAGACCGACGCGACGTTGAAGCTCTCCAGACCGGCATCGGTGGCACTGGGCACATCGGGCAGCATGGAAATGCGGTCCGGCAGAGCCACGACCATCGGCTTGATCGCGCCCGCTTCGATCTGCGGCAGGGCGGTCGACACGGTGGCAACCATCAGCGAGACCCGGCCCGCGACCAGATCCGCCATGGCCGGGGCTCCGCCGGTATAGGGGATATGCTCCAATTCCAGCCCGGCGGCGTCGGCAAAGACCAGCGCGCCAAGGTGTTCTGTCGAACCGATACCCGACGTGGCATAGGTCAGCGGATACTCTTCCGCCTTGGCATGGGCGATCAGGTCTTCGACCGTGTCGGCCGGGACGTTGTTTGCCGCGACCAGCATCAGCGGCACGCGGCCGACGGCGCCGACGGGGGCAAAGTCGTCTTTCAGCGCATAGCCCGCCTTGTCGGGATCCATGGCCGTGGTGATTGCATTGCTGGTGACAGAGGTCATCAACAGCGTGTATCCGTCCGGCGCCGAATTGGCGACGAACTGATTGCCGATGCTGGCCGAGGCGCCGGGCCGGTTCTCGACCACGAAATTTTCACCCATCAACTTGCCCATTTCCGCGGCGATCACGCGACCCACGTAATCGACGGTGCCCCCGGCGTTGTAGGGCACGACAATGCGTACGGGCTGTTCGGGATAGCCTTCGGCGATGGCCGGGGCCGAGAATGCGGCAGTGGCGGCAAGTGCCGCGAGGATGGTGCGGATCACGATGATCTCCCTGTTATTGCATACCAATTGTTGTAATTATTTATGAATGATGCGATCATCGCCCTGCCTTGTCAAGCGCGGGCTTTCCGGCGCAGGACAAGGCAGACACCGGGCCCTGGGATCCCGAAGGAAGAACAAAAAACGACTGTAAATACAGAGAGGTCGCCAATCATGGTTTCGCTTTACCACCGGCTTCTGTCGACAGAAGTCATCGCCGGCCTGGGGGTTCTTGCACTCAGCCTCGGGTTCGGAATCGGGGCACTGTCCTATGACATCGGCGCTCTCGCTCGGATGCAGGCGGGATATTTCCCCCTGACGGTCGGGGTGATTGGCGCGCTTCTCGGGCTTGCTCTGATTGTCATGGGCATCCTGACACCCGGCGAGACCGCCAAGGCGCCCGCCCTGCGCCCCGTTCTGCTGATACCGGCCGCGTTCATAGCCTTTTCGCTGGTTATCGACCGCTTTGGCCTGCTGCCGGCCATTGTCGTCTGCGGCACGATTTCAGCCAAGGCGACGCCCTCGACCAGCTGGCGTGCTGCCGTCCTGCTTTCGGTCGGGCTGGCCATCGGGATCTGGCTGCTTTTCGTGGTGCTGCTGTCCATGCCGATTCCCACCCTCAAAGGGCTCTGACCATGGACATCCTCGGCAACCTTCTCGGCGGCTTTGCCACGGCTTTGCACCCGGTCAATCTGTTTTACTGCTTCGTCGGAGTCACGGTCGGCACCTTTGTCGGCGTTCTGCCCGGCATCGGATCGATGATCGGGATCTCGATTCTCCTGCCCCTCACCTTCTACCTGTCGCCCGAAGCGGCACTGGTCATGCTTGCGGGCATTTATTACGGCGGCGAGTATGGCGGTTCGATCTCCTCGATTCTCATCAATCTGCCCGGGTCGGCCTCCAGCGCCGTGACCAGCATCGAAGGCTACCCGATGACCCGGCAGGGACGCGCGCCGGTGGCTCTGTTCATCACGGCAGTTGCCTCTTTTCTGGGGGGAACCATCGGGATCATCCTCTTGTCGGCCTTTTCCCCGATACTGTCCGAACTGTCTCTCCGCTTCGGACCTGCCGATTACTTTTCGATCATGGTTCTGGGCCTGCTGGCCTCGACCTCGATGACACAAGGCGCGGTGCTGAAAAGTTGCGCATCCGTGGCCCTCGGGGTCTTGTTCGGCACCATCGGCACGGACATCAACACAGGGGTCCAGCGGTTTACCTTCGGCACGATGGAGCTGTTCGACGGCATCAGTATCATCATCATAGCCATGGGCGTGTTTGGCATCGCCGAAATCCTCTCCACCGTCCTCACGGGCGACCACGCCAAGGTCGATGCCAATGTCCGGTTGCGGGACATGCTGCCCACGAGGGATGACCGCAAACGTGCCGCCATGCCTATCGTGCGCGGCGGGCTGCTGGGGTCGCTTCTGGGCGCGCTGCCGGCCACCGGGCCCACCATCGCCTCCTTCCTGGCCTATACGCTGGAAAAACGGGTCAGCCGCCGGCCCGAAGCCTTTGGCACCGGGATCATCGAAGGCGTCACCGCCCCCGAAGCCGCCAACAGCGCCGCCGCCCAGACCGCGTTCGTGCCGACACTGACACTGGGCATCCCCGGCAGCGCCACGATGGCCCTGATCCTGGGTGCCCTGCTGATTCATGGCATCCCCGCCGGGCCCCGCCTGATCACCGACAACGCCGACCTGTTCTGGGGCTTGGTGGCCAGCTTCTGGATCGGGAACGTGCTGCTTCTGGTGCTGAATATCCCGCTGGTCGGGATCTGGATCAGGCTCCTGTCGATCCCTTACCGGTTTCTCTATCCGGGAATCATCTGCCTGATCTGTGTCGGCGTCTACAGCGTCAAACTCACCAGCATGGACGTGCTGATCGTCCTTGGTGTCGGCCTTCTGGGCTATGGCATGCGGCTGGTCAACATGAGCGGTGCGCCCATGCTGATGGGCTTTATCCTGGGGCCGATGCTGGAGGAGAACATGCGCCGGGCGCTGCTGATGTCGCGCGGGGATCTCAGCACCTTCGTCACAGAGCCGATCAGCGCCACGGTCCTCGGGGCAACCGCTCTGCTGATGCTCTGGTCGGCGATACGGGCCTTCCGCCCGCGGCGCTAGACACGGGAAACCCCCGCAGGCGCGGATCGTCGCCTGCGGGGTTTCAGCCATCCCGTCCGATCCGTCAGTGGCCGACCTTGGACAGAAAGGACTGAAGCCGCGGCGAGGACGGTGCGCCAAGCACCTGATCCGGCGGACCCATCTCTCCGACCCGGCCTTCGTCCATGAAAACGACCTGTGTCGCCACATCCCGGGCAAAGGACATCTCATGGGTGACGACCACCATCGTCGTCCCCTCTTCGGCCAGTGCCTTCATCACGTCCAGGACCTCGCCCACCAGTTCCGGGTCCAGCGCCGAGGTCGGCTCATCGAACAGCATCACTTCCGGTTCCAGCGCCAGCGCCCGCGCGATGGCCACCCGCTGCGCCTGCCCGCCCGAGATCTGCGTGGGCATCTGCTCCGCCCGATCCGACAGGCCGACACGCGCAAGCAGCCGGTCCGCCCTGGCCGCCGCATCGGTGCGGTTCAGCCGCCCGTTCAGGTAGGGGCCGGACATGACGTTTTCCCGCACGGTCATATGGGGAAACAGATTGAAGCTCTGGAACACCATGCCGGTCTTGGATCGGAAGGTCGCGCGCTGAGCGTCGCTGACTTTGGTCCCGGTCCCGAATTCCAGCCGGCGTTCGCCAATCTCGATCTGGCCGGCGGTCGGATCCTCCAGCAGGTTCAGGCATCGCAGGAAGGTGGATTTGCCACATCCCGACGGCCCGATGACCACGGCCACCTCGCCCCGGTCGATGTGGAAATCCACCCCCCTCAGAACGCTGACCTGCCCGAAATTCTTTTCCAGCCCTTTTACAGTAATCATGACGGCTTGGCCTTTCAGTGTTTGATCTCGAAACGGCTGGCAATCAGCGTGACCGGCGTCAGTACCGCAAGGTACATCAGCGCCGCGAAGGTATAGACCTCCAGCGGTCGGTAGGTGCTCATGGTCAGCTTCGACGCCGCGTACATCAGGTCGGGCACAGCCACGACCGACAGCAGCGAGGTGTTCTTCAATTGCAGGATGGACTGGCTGACGATGGGCGGCACCATGCGGCGGGTCGCCTGCGGCAGAATGATGTGCCGCATCTTGGTCCAGTAGGAAAAGCCAAGAACGGTCGACGCCTCCCACTGCCCCTTTTCGATCGAGATCACACCGGCGCGAAAGATCTCGGCCGAGAAGGCCCCCATGTAAAGCGTCAGGCCCAGACCCGCCGCGAACCAGTCCGGCAACGCATAGCCCGTGACCATCGGCAGGGCGTAGAAGAACCAGACGATCTGCACCAGCAGCGGCGTCGACCGGAACAACAGCACATAGCCCGAGCCGATCCACCAAAGGACAGGCACCCGGGCCACGAGGATGAGGCCGAAGATGACCCCGATCAGCAATCCGGCGACCGACGTGACAACGGCATAGGACAGCGTCACGCCCAGGGCGTTCAGCCAGAGCGACAGGTCCCAGACCACAGACCAATCGAAATTATACATCCAGATCTCCTTTTCTCCGGTCCCCGCGACCCTTCGCAAAACGGTCACGGGACTGCTCGGGTCCCCCTCAGTCCCTGCCGGACGTTCGGCAATGGGTTCCCAGTCGATGAACTCTTATAGCAGTTATTTTTCGATATGCTAATCGCATCGCGATAACATTGTGTCTTTTTTTCATCAGACTCGATATTCCTTCCCTTCCGCCCCTCCGGAACCTCTGGTTTGTGTTGCGGGACCCATCTACCGGGGCGTCAACTGACTCCGGGCCGACGCATAACGGCCAACCAACCTAAGGAGTCGAACGTGACACATCTTAAAATGACGACCGCCGTCATTGCCTTCTGCGCCTCCGCCGTACCGGCCGCCGCAGAGTCCATCTGGGAAAACATCAAATCGTCCGGGCAGGTTGTCTGTGGCGGCATCCAGAACTACCCGCCCACCTCGTTCCATGTCGGGGGCGATCTGGAATATGCCGGCTACGGGCCCAATGTCTGCCGCCAGATCGTCGCCGATCTGAGCGAGGAGATGGGGCAGGACCTGGAGGTCGTCTGGCGCGAGACGACCTGGCAGAGCGTCGTGCTGGATCTTCAGGCCGGCCGCATCGACCTGTTCCCCGGCATGACCGCCACCGAGGAACGCAAGAAGGCGCTGGATATGGCCGGCCCGCTCTATCAGATGACAAACTGCGTGATCGCGGGCACCGGCAAGGAAACGATGCCGACATGGGAAGAATACAATACCGCTGAAACCACCTTTGCCATGGTGACCGGCACCGCGCAGATTGCCTTTCTGCAAAGCGATGTCCCCGAGGCGAACATCATGTCGCTGAAGGAAATGGGCGAAACCATCATGGCCGTCCAGGCCGGTCGCGCGGATTACCTGATGCAGGAGCTGCCGATCTGCCTGCAGACCTTCGCCACCGCCCCCGATGCCTTTGCCAGCTACACCGTTCCCACCCCGGAAAACGGCAGCCCGTCTTCCGCCGGGATCCGGATGGATGACGACGGCCGCTTCAGCGATTTCGTCCAGGCCTGGGCCGACAAGAACCGGGCGGAAGGCACGGTTGCGCCGCTGATCATCGACGGGTTCGAAGCGGCAGGCATGGATGTCTCGAAGATCCCCGAAGGCATCCAGTTCTGATCCAGGACGGTCCGGGCCTCGTGGCCCGGGCACGCCTCTTTTCCAGATACGCAAAAGGCCGGCGTTACGCCGGCCTTTTGTCTTTCCTCTCCGAACGCTTCAGGAGGCTTTCTTGCGATCCAGAAACTTGCTCATTCCCGCCTGCGTGTGACCTTCTGCAAAGGCCTTCTTGTGCAGGGTGCGTGCCAGCTCGAAGGTTTCGTCAAAGCTGTGCTGGGTGGCCGCCACGATCCGCTGCTTGTTGAGCGCATAGGCTTGTTTCGGCAGCGCCGCCAGTTCCTCTGCCAGGGCGATGGCGCGCGGCAGGACCTGGTCCTGCTCGACGATCTCGTTGATCAGACCCAGCCGATGACATTCCTCCGCCGACACGATGCGCCCGGTCTGGACAAGGTCAATCGCGCGCGCAAGGCCCAGCATTTCCTTGATGATCCAGAACCCTGTGACCGAGGCGATGCCCTGTTTGATCTCCGGCTGACCCATCGGCGAATTGGCGTGCCCCACACGCATGTCGCACAACAACGCCACCTGAAAGGCGGACCCGGCCGCGATCCCGTTCAGTGCACCGATAAAGGGTTTTTCGAACCGGCGGATCAGGTTGTACAGGGTGCGCCATTCCTCGATCCACAGCTCGGCCCGCGCCGCGTCAAAGCTCTTGCCCTCGTTCAGGTCCTGCCCGGCGCAGAAGGCCCGGTCGCCCGCACCGGTCAGGATGACGGCCTCGACCTCGGGATCGGTGTCCGCGGCGATGATCGCCTTGCACAGATCGTTCCGCATGGGCGTGTCCCAGGCGTTCAGCCGCTTGGGTTTGTTCAGGGTGATGATCTGGATCGACCCTTCGCGGGTCACAAGGATCGGATCGGTAGCGTCAGACATGATGTTTCTCTCTCTGTTTCAGTGTCTCGTCCAGTCACCGGCGCGGGTCGCGTCCAGCTTGTGTTTCATGATCCTCTGGCTTGGGGTCCGTTCGAACTCCTGCACAAAGGTGATGAATTGCGGAAGCTGGTGCGGCGCGAGCTTGCCCGCCAGCCAGTCGAACAGCGCCGCGCCGGTCAGGGTCTGGCCGGGGGCGGATTGCACATAGATCTTGATGTCCGCCTCGCCGATTTCGGCCTCCACCGGGATCGCGGCACAGGCGGCCACGGCAACGTGCTGTTCCACCACATGCTCGACCTCCCAGGCCGAGACGTTCTCGCCCCGAACCCGGATGGTGTCCTTCATGCGGCCGTGAAACTTCAGTCGTCCCTCGGCATCCAGCGACCCCATGTCGCCGGTGTGCAGCCGACCATCCCGCAGCGCCTCACGGGTGGCGTCGACCGAATTCATATAGCCCTTGAACAGCGCGGCTTCGCAGCCGGGGCGGGGCGTTACGACGATTTCACCCCGTTCTCCTGCGGCAAGGACGCGCCCGTCCCGGTCGCGGATCGACACCTCGAACCACGGCAGCGCGCGCCCGACATAGCCGGGCAGCCCCTCGACATTCACCGTCGACAGGCTGGAAGCCTCGGTCATGCCGTAACCTTCGGTGATCCGAAGGCCGAATCGCGCCTCGGAGGCTTTCCACGTCTCGGTATCACAGCCGCCGCCCCAGGCGATGGCCACCTTGTGGTCCTTGTCGTCCGGGCGGGCGGGCTGTTTCAGCAGCATCTGCAGAACGCCGCCCAGATGGTGGATCCGCGTCGCGCCACAGGCCCGCACCTGATCCCAGAATCCGGACGCCGTGAACTTCGCCGTCAGCGCCAGTTGCACCTCCCGGATCAGCGGCAGAACAACGACCTGCGCGCCCCCGATATGGTGGAAGGGTTCCCATGTATAATAGACGGCGCCCGGTTCGGCCTGCGAGGATATCGCAGCACTTTCAGCGGAATAGCGCAGCATCGCATGGGTGAGGGGCACCGCCTTGGGCCGCCCCGTGGTGCCGGAAGTGAACAGGATCATGCACAGATCCTCCGCCTCGGGCAGGACCGGCGTGATCGCCGGGGCCTCTCCCAGTGCGGCGCACAATCCGCCATCCTGCGGGCGCACCAGCACGTCGCAGCCCGCCGCGCGGGCGACCTCTTCGGCCTCTTCTTCCACGATCAGCAGGGTCACGTCGGCTTCGGTCACGGTATAGGTCACGCCGCTGGCCACCTGCCGCAGGCCGACCGGCACCCAGACCGCCCCCAGCAGGCCCAGGGCAAAGGCCGCGGCGCTGGTATCCACATGCGTCCCCAGCATCAGCCCAACGCGGTCGCCGCGCCCGACGCCCCGGGCGGACAGCCCCGCGGCAATGGCCAGCGCGCGCGCCTGCACCGAACCGATCGTGTGATCCTGCCACACGCCGCTGACAAGTTCCGCGGCGTAGATCCGCTCGGGGTTTTCCAAGGCCTTCTGCTCCAGCAGATGCAGAAATCCTGACCCCGCCCATGAAGTATGTGATGTGTCCGTCATGCTCGATTTCCAACCTGACCGGTCGTGTTACTGGTTGACCCAAATATCGCAATGCGATAAACTTTCATTACAATATAAGCGCCGCGTTTCTGCGGTGTCAATGCGTGCGGAGGCGGGAACACCGAAATGGCGGACTCTGATGACCTGAACGACCCATTGATGGTCAGTGCCGTGGAAAAAGCCTTTCGCGTGCTGGCTGCGTTCGACGAGGCTATGCCGCGGCAGACGCTGACCCAGCTTGCGGAAAACTCCGGCCTCGACCGGTCTGCGGCGCAACGCTACTCCCATACGTTGTGGCGGCTGGGATATCTGCACAAGGACAAGCGTACCAAGTCGTTCGAACTGACGCCGAAGACCCTCAGCCTTGCCTATCAGTATACCCGGTCCAGCCCGATCGTCCTGCGGTCGCACCCCTATCTGTCTCACCTGAACAAGGCGACGGAGGAGGCCGTGTCGCTCACCGTGCTCGACGGGACCGAGGTGATCTACCTGTCGCGCTACCTGTCGCCCAACGTCCTGGATACGGACGTGATCGTGGGGTCGCGCCTGCCGGCCTATTGTTCGGCAGGCGGTCTGGCGATCCTGTCCACGATGGAGGACGCAGAGATCGACGCGCTGCTGGACCGGTCCGATCTGCGCGCCTTTACCCGTCACACCGTGTACGATCGCGAGGGCATCTGGGAGGCGATCAACAGGACCCGCAGCCGCGGCTTCGCCCTTGTCGAAGAACAGATCTACACCGGCGACATCACGCTCGCGGTGGCGCTGCGCCTGCCCGGCAACGAAGGCATTGCCGCCGTCAGCCTCGGGGCCTCTCTCTTTCGCTATGACGCAAAGCAGATGGTCAGCCAGTTTGCCCCCATGCTGCTGGCTGCGACGCGGACGATGTCTCAGGGTGTATCACTCTGAAGATATCCCGCGCGGGCCGTCATGTCGGGACCTCGGCTTGTATCAACCCGCGCATGGCGACCGGCACCTGCACGCATGCCGGCGTCCATCGCGGCTTCTCCGCCACCAGAATGCGGCCGGTCCCACCGGTTCCCGAGGTTCCGCAGGAACCCGGGTGCGGCTTGCCTGTCGCGTCGCGACCGGATCAGGATTGCGCCCGGATCGCTGGCCTTGCCCCCTGAACCGGCTCACGGCCTGATCCGGGGCTTCTCCGCCGGGGGCATCCATCGGCCATTCTCCGCTCTCGGGAATCGTGCCCGCGCGTGCTAACCTCCTTTCGATCCAGCGGAGCGCACGCCATGCCCACCCCTCCCGTCACCCTTCTTCTCGGCACCACCAAGGGCGCCTTCCTCTTGGCGCCCGACCAGGCCCGCGGCACCTGGGATATCACCGGCCCGCATTGCGACGGCTGGTGCATCAACCACATGGCGGGCGACCCTGCCACCGGCACCATCTGGGCCGGGGGCGGCGGCGACTTCTTCGGCGCAGGGGTCTGGCGCTCCGATGATCACGGGCAGACCTGGCAGCTCACCCGCCTGACCAGGGGCCAGATGGACGACTGGGCGGCCAACGACGCCGATTTCGCCGCCATGATGGGCTGGAGCGATACTCCCCTGCCCTTCGGCACCGATTTCACGCAGGTCTGGTCGCTGGGCTATGCCCACGGCACGCTTTACGCCGGGACGAAACCCGCCGCCCTGCTGCGCAGCACGGATCGCGGCGCCACCTGGGACCGCGTCGATGCCCTCACCGATCACCCCTCGGCGAAAGACTGGAACCCGGGCGCCGCGGGGCTGGTGCTGCACACCATCGTTTTCGACCCTGACACGCCCGAAAAGCAATGGATCGGCATCTCCGCCGCCGGGGTCTTCGCCACCGAGGATGGCGGCCGCACATGGGACCGCCGCAACCGGCTGTCCAACGCCGAGGCCTGCGCCCATCACGACCATCCCGCCGGTCCGCGCGACGGCGAACCGGCCATTGCGTGCACAACATCATGCGCGCCGGGCCGCGCAGACCTGCTCACCAGCAAAACCACCATGGCGTCTGGCGCTCCCCGATGGCGGGCGCAGCTGGGACGACATCACGCCCGGCCTGCCCTCGACCTTCGGTTTCCCGATCCGGGTGCATCCGCATGACCCGCGCACGATCTGGACGCTGCCGCTGAACGGCGACAGCGCCGGCGCTTTCCGGCCGGTGCCGCTGCGCCGTCTGGCGGTCCCGCGACGGCGGCGACACCTGGCAGGACCTGCGCAACGGCCTGCCCCAGAAGAACTGCTTCTTCACCGTCCTGCGCCAGGCGATGGCAGGCGATACGCAGGCGGCGCCGGGGCTTTATTTCGGCACCAATTCCGGCTCGGTCTTCGCCAGCCTGGACGAAGGCGACAGCTGGCAAGAGATCGCCCGGCACCTGCCCACCATCCTGTCGGTCGAGGCGCTCGATACAGCCGGTTGACGGGATCCGCCCCACGAATTGAACGTATGTTCAGTCTCCGCTATGCACGCCCCAGCGTTCCAAGACGACCGGAGACCGACATGCCCCAGCGCCCCGCCTTCGCCAAGTGGCTCGATGACACCAACGACGTCACCGCCACCTTTCTCGCCGCCGGGCGCATCCCCGGCCTCGTGAACCTTGGCGGCGGGCTTCCGGGCACCGAGATCTGGCCGATCCCCGACATGGCCCGGCTCGCCACCTCCGCCGTCACCGACCACGCCGACGAGACGCTGGCCTACGCCCCGGTGGCCGGCCTGCCCAGGCTGCGCGACCTCATCGCCGCCCGCTATTCCGAAGGCGATCTCACCCTGACCCGCGACAACGTACTGATCACCTCCGGCGGCGCGCAGGCGCTCAACCTGATCGGCACCGTCCTGCTGGAAAAGGGCAGCCCCATCGCCTCGCAGGCCCCCGCCTATCTAGGCGCGCTCGACAACTGGCGCCCGCGCCAGCCCACATACCGCCCCATGCGGCTCGATTCGAACGATCTCGATCCCGTGGCACAGATGACCGGCGCGCAGTTCGCATATACCGTCCCCAATTTCTCCAACCCGACCGGCAAGCTGGTGGATGCCGCCACCCGCCGCCGCCTGGTCGATGCCGCGCATCAGACCGGCACCTGGCTGATCGAGGATGACCCCTACGGCACGCTTTATTACGACGGCGACCCGCTGCCGCGGATGCTGACCCTCTCGGCCGGGCGCGCCGGCACACCCTATGACGGACCGGTGATCTATCTCGGCACCGTCTCCAAGGAACTGGCCCCGGGCCTGCGGATCGGCTGGATCATCGCCGCGCCCGAGATGATCGAGGTTCTCAAAGCCGCCAAGCAAAGCGCCGACATGTGCAGCAGCGGATTGTGCCAGCAGATCACCCATGACGCCTTCGCCACCGGCCTCGCCGACAACATGCTTCCCGACATCCTGTCGCTCTACCGCGCGCGCCGCGACGCGCTCTGTGCCGCGATGGACGAACATCTGCCCGATCTCTTCACCTGGGAGCGTCCCACCGGGGGCATGTTCGTCTGGGCCACGGCCCGCGATGCGTCGCTCGACACCAACCGCCTAATGCAGGTAGGGCTGGATCACGGGGTCTGCATCTCGCCCTCTTCGGTCTTCGACCCCGAGGGCCGCGATCACAGCTCGATCCGCATCAACTTCACCTACAATCCGCAGGACAAACTGGCCCTCGGCATCGAGCGGCTGGCCAAGGCGACCCGCGCCGCGCTTGCGGATACCTGACCCTTTTGCTCTAACGGGCGGCAACGTGACCACCCGGAGGCCGCCATGGTCGACATCGCTACCCGTGTCTGGAACCACAAGTGGAAGATCGATCCGATCGTCCGCTCCCTGATCGATACCGATTTCTACAAGCTGCTGATGTGCCAGTCGGTCTTCCGCAACCGCCCGCACACCTCGGTCACCTTCTCCCTGATCAACCGCAGCAAGGATGTCCGCCTGGCCGACCTGGTGGACGAGGGCGAGCTGCGCGAACAGCTCGACCATATCCGCTCGCTGTCGCTGTCGCGCGGCGAAAGCACATGGATGCGCGGCAACACCTTCTACGGCAAGCGCCAGATGTTCACGCCCGAATTCATGGACTGGTTCGAAAAGCTGCGCCTGCCGCCCTACCACCTGGAAAAACGCGACGGCCAGTACGAACTGACGTTCGAGGGCACCTGGCCGCAGGTCATGCTGTGGGAAATCCCCGCCCTCGCGGTGCTGATGGAACTGCGCTCGCGCGCCGTGCTGCACGACATGGCAAGGTTCGAGCTTCAGGTGCTCTATGCCCGCGCGATGACCAAGCTGTGGGAAAAGGTCGAACGCCTGCGCGGCGTCGACGGGCTGCGCATCGCCGATTTCGGCACCCGGCGGCGGCATTCCTTCCTGTGGCAGGACTGGTGCGTGCAGGCCATGACCGAACGGCTGGGCGACAATTTCGTCGGCACCTCCAACTGCCTCATCGCCAAGAACCGCGACCTCGAGGCCATCGGCACCAATGCCCACGAAATGCCGATGGTCTATGCCGCGCTGGCCGACACCGACGCCGAACTGGCCCGCGCGCCCTACGAGGTCCTGTCCGACTGGCACGACGAGCATGACGGCAACCTGCGCATGATCCTGCCCGACACATACGGAACCGAAGGGTTTCTGGCCAAGGCGCCCGACTGGCTCGCCGGCTGGACAGGCATCCGCATCGACAGCGGCGACCCCGCCACCGGCGCCGAAATTGCCATCCAGTGGTGGAAGGACCGCGGCGAGGACCCCACTCAGAAGCTCATCATCTTCTCCGACGGTCTCGACGCGGACAAGATCCTTGCGCTGCACAAGCAGTTCGCCGGCCGCGCCCGTGTTTCCTTCGGCTGGGGCACCTTGCTCACCAACGATTTCCGCGGCCTCACTCCCGGCGACGCGCTGGCCCCCTTCTCGCTTGTCTGCAAGGCCGTGGCCGCCAATGGCCGCCCGACGGTCAAGCTCTCGGACAACCCCCGCAAGGCGATGGGCCCCGCCGACCAGATCGAACGTTACAAGCGCGTGTTCGGCGTGGGAGAGCAGAAGGAGATGGAGGTGGTGGTTTGACCACCCCTGGCGTCTGCCTCACCTTCGACGACGTCCATGTCGAGACCCGGCGCGCCGCCCGTCCGGTCTTTCAGGCGCATCACGCCCGCGTCACCTTCTGCATCTGCTGGGCGCACGCCGCCATCCACGCACAGATCCACGGCCCGCACCGCTTGCAGGAGGACGGCCTTGAAATTGCCGTTCACGGTCGCACCCACAAGACGCGGCGGCCCGACCTGCGCCAGTCCGGGCTCGACCTCTGGCCGGAGAACGGGATCGCCCGTGGCGTCTCCGAACACCGCGCGCCCGGCGTTCTGGCCACCCGCCGTGCCAGCCCGTTCCATGGCGCCCCCCGGCAAATCCGCACCGCCCGGACCGATCAGGAGGCACCGCAATGCTCACCGGCATCCGCATAGTCGAGTTCGAGGGCCTCGGCCCCGCCCCCTTCGCCGCCATGTTGCTGGCGGATCTCGGCGCGAGTGTCACGGTCGTCCAGCGCCCCGGCCCCGCCAACCCCACCATGGGCGAACACAACATGCTCGACCGGGGCAAGCAGGCCATTACGCTCGACCTCAAGGACCCCGGCGACCTCGCCGTGGCCCGCGCGCTGGTGACCGACGCCGACGCCCTGATCGAGGGTCTGCGCCCCGGTGTCATGGAACGGCTCGGCCTCGGCCCCGACACCTTTGCGCAGTCCAATCCGAAACTCGTCTACGGCCGCATGACCGGTTGGGGCCAGACCGGCCCGCGCGCCCATCTGGCGGGGCACGACTACAACTACATCGCCTCCGCCGGCGCGCTTTACTATGCCTCCAACCCCGGCGACGCGCCCCTCACACCGCCCACCATCGTCGGCGATATCGGCGGCGGCGCGCTTTACCTCGTGGCCGGCATCCTATCGGGCATCCTCAATGCCCAGCGCACCGGAAAGGGCACCGTGGTCGACGCCGCCATCACCGACGGCTCGGCCCACATGATGGCGCTGTTCATGGCCATGGCGGGCGGCGGCAACCTGTCGGAAACGCGCGGTCAAAGCCTGCTCGACGCGCCGCCCTGGGGCCGCACCTATGCCTGTGCCGACGCGCGCCACCTCTCGGTCCAGTGCCTCGAACCGCAGTTCTACGCGCTCTTCCTCGACACGCTCGGCCTCTCGGACGATCCCCTGTTCGCCGACCAGTACGACCGCGCCCGCTGGCCCGACCAGACCGCCCGCCTGACCGCACTCTTCGCGGCAGAGCCCGTCGCCCATTGGGCGACCCTTTTCGACAATTCCGACGCCTGCGTCGCCCCGGTCCTCACCCCGTGGGAAGCGGCCAGGGACCCCCACATCGCTGCCCGCGCCATCTGGCACGAGGCCCGGGGCACCCTGCAACCGGCCCCCGCGCCCCGCTTCGGCGGCCAGGCACAGGCGCCGAACCCGACGCCGCGGCGCGGGCAACATACCGAAGAAATCCTCACAGATCTCAGACAGCGCGGCCTCGTCTGACCCCGCCTCAAGTGCGCCTCGACGCGGTGTAGAGGACCCAGTCCTCCCCCTCCAGCGTCGCCTCCCATGCCGCCCGCAGCGCCGCCGCCTCTCCGGCAAAGCCCTCCCCCGTCGGTACGCTCTCCACGATCCGGTCGATCCGGAAACTGCGAAACCCCTGCCGCAGCGCGCACCACGCCGCCAGCACGACCGCGTCGATGTGATAGGTCAGCGCCACGGGCCGGATCACCCGCTCCGTCCGCGCCTCCTGCAGGTCAACGTAAACGATCCGCAATTCCACCGCGTCGCGGATCTGCGCCCGCAACGCTTCGGCATCCACCCCGTCGCGGGGGATGCGGTTCCAGCCCGAGACCCGCAGCGGCACATGCGGCGCGCCGCCCGGCAACGCGGTGGCGATCTTCTCGCCCGCCCGCCGCGCCGCCCGCTCCAGCCCCGGATCCCCGGTCCGGTGCAACAGCGCCATGCCCACGTAAAGCGCCTCCAGCTCCTCGGCGGAAAACATCAGCGGCGGCAGGTCATAGCCCGCCCGCATCATGTACCCCACGCCCGCCGCGCCCTCGACCGGCACGCGCAACGCCTGCAACGCCACCACGTCGCGATAGATTGTCCGCTTCGTCACCTCCAGCTCCTCGGCCAGCATCGCGGCGGTCACCGGCGCATCGGCGCTGCGCAGGATCTGGATGATGTCGAACAGGCGGGTCGAACGGGTCATGCCGACACCCTAGCATGATTGCTGACAGTATGGTGTCAGCAGCCTTGCAGTAGGCTGACCCCGGATCAACAAGGACCCTCGCCATGCTGCAAGACTACACCGCCAGGACCGGCACGCTCATTCCCGTCTGGACGCTGGAAATCCAGACCCTGCCGCAAGATACCGACCGGATACTGGACGCCGTGATGCAGGTGCATCCCCTGGGCTATGGCCGCTACCACCGCACCGCGTCCGTCGCCGCCACGGGCGCCGAGACCGCGACACCGCAGCCCAACTCCACCACCACGACGCACAAGGGCACATATACGCCCGGCAGCGCCGAGACCTACCCGATGGTCGAGCTGAAAATCTCCATCGAGCGCGACCTTTCCGCCCTGCAACAGGTGATGGACGCGATCCTCGACGCCCACCATTACGAGGAACCCGTGATCTTCGTGCGCGAGGACTGGGCCAGCCGCGCCAGTTACGACCCGAACCGGACCAACCCGAACCGGTGGTGGAACGATGGCCGCGGCCTGCCGGACATGGTGGCGTTTTCCCGATGACGGCCCAAACCTTCCGCGCCCTGCACCACGGCGACAGGCCCTTCGTCATCCCCAACCCGTGGGATGCCGGCTCCGCCCGCATCCTCGCGTCCATGGGCTTTCCGGCCCTCGCGACAACCAGCGCCGGGATGGCCTTTTCCATGGGCCGGATCGAAGGCACCGTGCCGTCCACGCTTGTCCTGGACCATTGCCGCAAGATCGTCGGCGCCACCCCCCTGCCGGTCAGCGCCGACCTTGAACGTGGCTTCGGCGACAGCCCCGAGAGCGTGGCCGACACCATCCGCGCCGCCGCCGCCACCGGCCTTGCCGGCGGCTCGATCGAGGACCACACCGGCGACCGGGACGCCCCCATCTACGACCACAATCTGGCCGTCGAACGGATCATAGCCGGGGTCGAGGCCGCCCGAACCCTTTCGCAGGATTTCGTCCTCACCGCCCGCTGCGAAAGCCTGCTCTGGGGCGAAACGCGCCTCGACCCGGTCATCGCCCGCCTGCAGGCGTTCGAGGCGGCGGGGGCCGAAATCCTCTACGCCCCCGGCCTGCCCGACCTCGACGCGATCCGCACGGTCTGCGCCGCAGTGACCCGGCCGGTCAACGTGGTCATGGGCCTGCCCGGCCGCACCTTCACGCTGGATCAGCTGGCAGAAGCAGGCGTGGCCCGCATCAGCGTCGGTTCGGCCTTCTTCCGCGTCGCCTACGGCGCCCTCATCGGGGCCGCGCGCGACATCCGCGACACCGGCCATTTCGACAAGACCGCGCAGGGCATCGGCTTCGCGGACCTGGAATCCCACCTCGCCCCATTTACGGAGACATGACATGATCAAGTACTACTACCCCGACGGCAGCCACTGCTACCGCGCGCTGCACACCACCCACGCCGTCTACACGGACGCGAATGGAAAGCTGATCGCACGCACCCTGCGCCCCGACAATTCCGAGCTTTACGAATTCGAGATCACCGGCTTCGAACTGCTCGAGACGGGGGTGCGCTATGACTGACCCCTCGATCCTACAAACCGGCTTCGACACGAGGCCGATCGAAATGCAGCCCATGTGGGCCCTCATGTTCCAGGCGCCCTCGGAAGACGTCGACCGCATATTCGACGCCGTGACACGGGTCGCGCCCCTGACCCAGGGCAAGACCGATCGCAACGGCTTTCGCGCCCCCGGCGGACTGGAATATTACCGCCCCCGGGAAGGCACGCCCACCGGCGCCGAGGACGACACCCGCCACCGCCCCGGCGTCGACGAGATGCGCTTCTTCCTGCCCCGCGACCCCGCCATGTTGACCGCGGTGATCGAGGCGATCTACGCGGTCCACAGCTACTACGAGCCGGTCATCACCGTGACGGAGGTTCTGCGCAGCCAGTGCAAGGGCCTCGACGACAGCGACAATCCCCACCGCTGGTGGAACAGGGACGGCGACTGGAAAACATCGCCCACGTAGGGTGGGATTCCACCCCACCACCGAACCCCACCTTCATCAATCCGGCCAAAGCCTCGCGCCCCCGCGACACTGACCGCGCTGATCAAAGCGATCCATGCCGTCCTCAGCGAACCGCTCATCACCGTAACAAAGGTTCTGCGCAGCCAATGCAATAGCCTCGACCACAGCGACACGTCCCCACCGCTGGTGAAACAGGGCCGGTCACCCACGGCGTAGGGTGGGGTTCCACCCCACCTTCACCGCCCCCCGCCTTCACCAATCCGGCCAAAGCCCCGCGAAATGATGCGTCGGCCCGTGCCCCGACCCCACGTCCAGCGCCCCGGCTCCGGCAATCGCCCGCGCGACATAGGCCTTGGCCTCGCGTACCGCCTCGGGCAGGGCCGCGCCCCGCCCGATCCGCGCCGCCAGCGCCGCAGACAGGGTGCATCCCGTCCCGTGGGTGTTCCGCGTTGCCATCCGTGCGCCCTCGAACCAATGCACGCCGTCCGCATCGGCCAGCACGTCGGGGCTGTCCTCGCCCTCCAGGTGTCCGCCCTTCAGCAGCACCGCGTCACAGCCCAGCGCCCGCAGCGCCTGGGCCTGCTCCGCCATCGCGTCCCGCGTCACGGCCTCGTCGCAGCCCAGCAGCGCCGCCGCCTCCGGCAGGTTCGGCGTGATCACCGCCGCCATCGGCACCAATGCCGCGCGCAGCGCCGCCACGGCATCCTCGGCCAACAACGACGCGCCGCCCTTGGCCACCATCACCGGGTCCAGCACCACCGGCAAGTCCGGCAGGGCGTCCGCCACCGCGCGGGCGATTTCTGCCGTGGCGATCATCCCGATCTTCACCGCGTCGATCCGCACATCCTCGGCGACGACCCGGATCTGGTCGGCCACGAACTCCGGCGGCACCAGGTGCACCCCCTGCACACCCCGCGTGTTCTGCGCCGTCAGCGCGGTCAACGCGGCCATCCCGTAGGCGCCATTGGCCGAAATCGCCTTGAGATCCGCCTGCACCCCGGCCCCGCCCGACGGGTCCGAGCCTGCGATCGACAGGATGTTAGCGATCCCGCCGCTGTCCGCGTGCAATGTCCTGGGGGTCATCCGGTTCCTTTCGCGGCGCGCGAAAGGCAGGGGTCCGACCGGGTCCGGTCCCGCCTTCCTCCGCCAGCATGATCTGGGTCAGGTTCAAAGGGTGCATCTCAGCCCGCAGGCGCCCCCGGCTCGACCCCGAGGATAGGGCCGGCCCCCGCACTGTCAACAGGGGGACGCCGCGGCACCGCGCGGTGCTTCAAGCCGGCAAAAGCGGAAAAGCGGACCGACGCAATACCGACGCGATACCGACGTTGCCCGCGCCCTTCTCAGCCCCGGTTAACCCTTCGATTCGCCAACAGGGGTTGGAAGCTTGCGCCACAGGGTCTATCTTGCTCTTTCGCACGTTCCGAAGGCACGACACGACATGGCAAAGCCGAAGATCAACCCGAACTACAAGGTCATCGCTGAGAACCGCAAGGCGCGGCACGACTATGCCATCGAGGACGATCTCGAATGTGGCATGGTGCTGGCCGGGTCCGAGGTCAAGTCGCTGCGCCAGAACACCGCCAACATCGCCGAAAGCTATGCCGCCGTCGAGGATGGCGAACTGTGGCTGGTCAACAGCTACATCGCCCCCTACGAACAGGCCGTGCCTTTCGGGCATGAGGACCGGCGGCGTCGCAAGTTGCTGGTTTCGCGCAAGGAAATGGCGCGACTGTGGAACGAGACCCAGCGCAAGGGGATGACCCTCGTGCCGCTCGTGCTCTACTTCAACGACCGCGGCATCGCCAAGATCAAGATCGGCATCGCCAAGGGCAAGAAGAACACCGACAAGCGCCAGACCGAAGCCAAGCGCGACTGGAATCGCCAGAAGCAGCGGCTGCTGCGTCAGGGGATGTAGGGTCCGCGGCTTTTGCGCCACGCATCGCAATGGTTCTGCATTTGCCCCTCTGCGACGGCCACCCGGTTTGCTAAGCTCCCTCCCGTTGCGACAGTTCGCGCGAATGCAGAAAGGCGGAGCCTTGGTGGCATGGATGTTCTGATCAGCCTGATCGCCGGGGCCATGGGCGGCAATATCGCCGGCGGCCTGCTGGGACGGTACAGCCTGGGGTTCGTGATCAACTCTTCTCTGGGCGTTCTGGGCGGATGGCTTGGCGCCCGGTTCCTTGACGGGGCCGGCCTGGGCGGCCTGGCGCAGACGGCATCCGACAGCGCGGCACTCGATCCTGTGGCACTGGCGGCACAGCTGGTTGCGGGCGCGGTAAGCGGAGGTCTCTGCATTTGTGCCATCGGCACTCTGCGACGGGTCGCGACACGCTGAAACCGCCGTATCCGCAGGGCTTTGCTTGCACTGTTGCCGATCCCGCGCTAGGTCAGGATCAACCGTTTCTGGGGACTGTCATGGCAAACGATGATCCGAAAACACTGGTGTCCACCGACTGGCTTGCGGCGCATCTGGGCGACCCGGACCTGAGGATACTTGACGGCACCTATTTTCTGCCCGGCACCGATCGCGACGCGCGGGCCGAGTATGACCAGGCCCACATCCCCGGCGCCCGCTTCTTCGATATCGACGACATCTCCGATCACCGGTCGGACCTGCCGCACATGGCCCCGCCGGTCGAGAAATTCATGTCCCGGATGCGCCAGATGGGCGTCGGCGACGGGCACCAGGTGGTGGTCTACGACACCCATGGCCTCTTTTCGGCGGCCCGCGTCTGGTGGCTCTTTCGCCTGATGGGGCAGACCGATGTCGCGGTGCTGGACGGCGGCCTGCCCAAGTGGCTGGCCGAGGGTCGCCCGACCGAAGATCTGCCCCCGATGATCCGTGACCGCCACATGACGGTCCGCCGCGAGGCGCATCGCGTCAAGGACGTCACGCAGGTCGCCGCCGCGTCGAAGCTTGGAGACTACACGATCCTCGACGCCCGCGCGGCGGCGCGGTTTCGCGGCGACGCGCCCGAACCGCGCGAAGGCCTTCGGGCCGGTCACATTCCCAATTCCCGCAGTGTGCCCTTCACCACACTGCTCAATGACGATGCCACGATGAAATCCCCCGACGCGCTGCGCGCGATCTTCGACGCCGCCGGCGCGGATCTTACGAAACCCGTCATAACCAGCTGCGGCTCCGGCGTGACCGCCGCAGTGATCAATCTTGCGCTGGAACGGATCGGCAAGACCGACCACGCGCTCTACGACGGATCATGGACCGAATGGGGCGCCTTCCCCACGGTCTCCGTCGCCACCGGAGAAGCCTGATGTTCGAACACCTCAAAGACCAGCCCGCAGACAAGATCCTGGCCCTGATGCAGGCCTACAAGGAGGATCCGCGCGACACCAAGGTCGATCTGGGTGTGGGCGTCTACAAGAACGCCGAAGGCAGGACGCCGATCATGCGCGCCGTCAAGGCCGCCGAAAAGGAATGGTGGAACGAGGAAGAGACCAAGGCCTATGTCGGCCTTGCGGGCGACCCGGCCTTTTCCGACGGCATGATCAGGCTGATCCTGGACGATGCGGTGCCACATGACGCCGTCGCCGCCGTTGCCACCCCTGGCGGCACCGGTGCGGTGCGCCAGGCCTTCGATCTGGTCAAGATGGCCAACCCCGGCGCGCGTGTCTACGTGTCGGACCCGACCTGGCCCAATCACCTCAGCATTCTCAAGCATATGGGGATCGAACATGTCCCCTATCGCTATTTCGACAACGACACCGGCGGCGTCGATTTCGATGGCATGATGCAGGATCTGGACGGCGTTCAGGCCGGCGACGTGATCCTGCTGCATGGCTGCTGTCACAACCCGACCGGCGCCAACCTGACAATGCAGCAATGGCGCGAGGTCACTGATCTGGCCAATGCCAAGGGTGCCCTGCCGATGATCGACATCGCCTACCAGGGCTTTGGCGACGGTCTGGACGAGGATGCCGCCGCCACCCGGCATGTCGCGGCCTCCTGCCCCGAGGTGCTGATCGCGGCCAGTTGCTCCAAGAATTTCGGCATCTACCGCGAACGCACCGGCCTGTTGATGGCCGTCTGCCAGGATGGCGCCCGCCGCCCCACGACGCAGGCGAACCTGGCCTACCTCAACCGCCAGAACTATTCCTTCCCGCCCGATCACGGCGCGCGGCTGGTTTCGCTGGTGCTGAACGACGATGCCCTGCGCGCCGACTGGCAGGCCGAACTGGAGGAAGTCCGCCGCGGCATGCTTGGCCTGCGCGAGCAACTGGCCACCGAACTTCGAAAGCTGTCGAACTCAGACCGTTTCGGCTTTATCGCCCAGCATCGCGGCATGTTCTCGCGCCTCGGGCTGGACGCCGACAAGGTCGAGGCGCTGCGCCGCGATCACGCGATCTACATGGTGGGCGACAGCCGCATCAACATCGCGGGTCTCAATGCGAAAACCGTGCCGCTCCTGGCGCAGGCGATCATCGAGGTCGGCGCCTGACTGAGCGCCGCGTTAACCCTTGATGAAGTTACGGGTGTGATCTTCGGGCGGTCATGTTTCGCATTGCCGCCCGTATCGACCGACCGGGATCAGGTCCCGTACCGCGCCAGGAAGGTATCGACAGCGCCCGTCGCAATCCGTTCGATCGCCTGTTCCGAGGTGTCACAGTCGACCCCGCACAGGCAGCGCACGAACAGATCGCACTTGCACAACTCGCCGAACTGCTTGGTCGCAAGGTCCATGTCGTCGATCCTCAGATCGCCGCGCTCGACATAGGGCGTCAACAGCCGGCTGATGCGTTCGCTGAACAGCGCGGGACCGGAGGCGTAGAACCGCTGGCCCAATTCGGGAAAGCGATAGGATTCGGCCACGCAGATCCGGAACATCTGCTGCCCGAAATCCGACAGGAAAAAGCGGACAGCCCGGATGGCGGCCTCATGCAGCGCATCGCGCGCGGAAGACGTCGTGTTGATCTGCTCCAGCGCATTCTCGGCCTGCCGGTTGCATTCCACCCGTGCGACCTCGGAGAACAGCAGACGCTTGTCGGGAAAGTAGCTGTAAAG
Source organism: Roseovarius sp. (assembly GCA_046290265.1). Classification (GTDB taxonomy): domain Bacteria; phylum Pseudomonadota; class Alphaproteobacteria; order Rhodobacterales; family Rhodobacteraceae; genus Roseovarius. The sequence goes on from JBKAGF010000002.1 coordinate 50,833, forward strand.
CGTCGCCTTGGACACGCCCGCCGCCTTGGCGATGTCGTCCACACTGGCCCCTTCGAACCCGTCTCGCATGAAGATTTGCCGTGCGCCCTCAAGCACCTGGTCGAATTTCCGACCTTTCTTGATTTCGGCGTCCATGGCCGTCATGCGTCTCCTCCTGCCTGTTACTGTCAGCTTACAGGTCGCGGGCGGCGAACTGCAAGCCTGTCTGCGGCCGGGCGCAGGGGGGAGAGGAGAAGAAGAAGCACCCGCCCGCAGACAGTTTGCACCCGTCTATTGCGCGTCGATGCCACCGGCACCTTGCGTCACGGGTTCGGGCGCGGGCTCCGGGAAGGTCAGAACCGGCGTCAGGCTGGACATGTCGACATTCATTGCCATTGCGGGTGCAGATACAGCCGTCAGGGCCAGCATCGCGGTCAGAAAGATCTGTTTCATGGGTCGTTCCCTTATCTGAACTATTCAGTTCACATCACCCAATCTAAACGGATCAGTTCATCTTGCAACCGCAAAAGTGAACGAAACTGTTCACATTTATGCATATCCGATATTCGAATTTGACAGGGCCTCTGGGGAAACGGCTCACATTGCCAGGGCGCAGCATGTCCGCCGGATCGCGATTGACGCCCCCGGCCAGCATGCTACGACCGCTTCATGCTGGACATCTTCTTGCAAACCCTTCCCTTCTTCCTGCTGATCGGGCTTGGCTACTGGGCAGGGCGCACCGGGTTCTTCAGCGAAGAGGCCACCGCCTACCTCACCAAGTTCGTGTTCTACTTCGCCCTGTCGGCCATGCTGTTCCGGTTCTCCGCGAACCTGACGATGAGCGAGATCTTCGACTGGCGTTTCGTCATGGCCTACCTCTGGGGCACCGCCTTTGTTTACGCGCTGGTCACGCTGGTCGCCTTCTTCCGCCGCCTCAAAGCCGAGGAAGCCGCGTTCGAGGCGCAATGCGGCGTGATCGGCAACGTGGGTTTCCTGGGCGTACCGATGCTGACGCTGCTGCTGGGGGAGGATGCGATCGGCCCCGTGATGCTGGTACTTGCGGTCGACCTCATCGTCTTCGGCTCGCTGATCGTGATCATCGTCACCGGCACACGCGACGGGCGCATGAGCCTGGGGGTCTTTCGCACCGTGGGCATCGGCCTTGTGAAAAACCCGATGATCGTCTCGATCACGCTCGGGCTCGCGTGGTCCGCCTTCGACCTGCCCATTCACCCGGTCATGAACGATTTCCTGTCCCTGCTGGGCGGCGCGGCGACACCCGGCGCGCTCTTCGCCATCGGCGCATCCTTGGCCACCAAGTCCGCCGAACGGCCCTTCGTCGCCGGCTGGCTCAGCTTCAACAAGCTAATCCTGCACCCCCTCTTCGTGGCCTTTTCCGCGCTCTACCTTTTTCCCGTCGATCCCTACCCCGCGGCCGTGATGATCACCGCTGCCGCGCTGCCCGTTGCCGGCAACGTCTATATCCTGGCCGAGCATTACGGCGTCGCACCCCAGCGCGTCTCGGCCTCGATCCTGATCTCGACTGCGCTGGCGGTATTCACCGTGTCGATCGTCATCGGCTGGGTCACCGGGCTTTACCAGGAAATCCCCTGATGACTGACCGCGCCTTTGCAAATTCGAAACCTGCCGAGACTAGCCTGACGCCTACCAATTTCGCGGTTGGCCACCGGACTGGGCGTGATACGGTCCCGGCGACAGGCGCCGGCTGACGGACGGCAGGCGTCACACCGCGTACAGGATAGAAGGACACTCATAATGGAAACCGTTTCGGAAAACGCCTGCTTCGGCGGCACACAAGGTGTCTACACCCATAAATCCAAGGCGTGCGATTGCGACATGACATTCGGCCTGTTCCTGCCGGAAGAGGCCAAATGGGGCAACGTGCCCGTGCTGTGGTACCTGTCCGGTCTGACCTGCACGCACGAGAACGCCATGACCAAGGCCGGCGCTCAGCAATGGGCGGCCGAACAGGGCATCGCGCTGGTTTTCCCCGACACCTCGCCCCGGGGCGAGGGCGTGGCGAACGATGACGCCTTCGACCTCGGGCAGGGCGCGGGCTTCTACGTCAACGCCACGCAGGATCCCTGGGCCCCGCATTTCCGCATGTGGGACTACGTGACCGAGGAACTGCCCGTTCTGATCGCCTCTAACTTCGCCATCGACAGCGCGCGCCAGGCCATCACCGGCCACTCCATGGGCGGGCACGGCGCGCTGACCATCGCGATGAACATGCCCGATCGTTTTGCCTCGGTCTCGGCCTTCTCGCCCATCGTGAACCCCACCCAAAGCAGCTGGGGCCGCAAGCAGTTCGGCGCCTACCTGGGATCGGACGAAAGCACATGGGCCAAGCATGACGCCACGCTTCTGATGAACGAAAAAGGCTTCGATGGCCCTATACTGTGCGATACCGGGACGTCGGACCAGTTTCTGGACCTTCTGATGCCCGAAAGCTTTGCCAAGGCTTGCGCCACCCGGCGGCAGCAATCCATCCTGCGGATGCAGCCCGGTTACGATCACAGCTATTTCTTCGTTTCCTCCTTCATGGAAGATCACATCGCCTTCCACGCCGAGGCGCTTTCCGCAGGATAAGACATGAGCCACTACGACCTCATCATCATCGGCTCCGGCCCCGCGGGACGGTCTGCCGCGATCCAGGCGGGCAAGCTGAAACGCCGGGTGCTGGTCGTGGACCGCAAGGATCGTCTGGGCGGGGTGTCGGTGCATACCGGCACGATCCCGTCCAAGACGCTGCGGGAAACCGTTCTCAACCTCTCGGGCTACCGCGAGCGCAGTTTTTATGGCCGCTCCTACCGGGTAAAGGACGACATCGGTGCGCAGGACCTCAAGATGCGCCTGCACAAGACCCTCGACTACGAGGTCGACGTGCTGGAACACCAGTTCAACCGCAATCATGTCGACGACCTGCACGGTTTCGCCAGCTTTACTGGTCCCAACGCCATCGACGTGGCGACCGAGGCGGGCGAAACGATTTCCCTGACCGCCGACCGCTTCCTGATCTCGACGGGGACCAAGACCTATCGCCCCGATTACGTGCCCTTCAACGGCAAGACGGTCGTGGACAGTGACGAGTTTCTCGAACTGGGCCAGATCCCGCGCAGCCTTGTCGTGGTGGGCGCCGGCGTGATCGGCGTCGAATACGCCACCATGTTCTCGGCCCTCGACGTGCGCGTCACCCTGATCGAGCCGCGCAACAGCTTTCTCGACTTCATCGACAAGACACTGATCGACGATTTTACCCACCAGATCCGCGAGAACGGCGTCGACCTGCGCCTTGGCTCGGCCATCGAAACCATCGAGGACGCGGGCGAGCATATCGAGACGACGCTGGCCAATGGCCGCCATGTGCGCTCGGAAATGCTGCTGTTCGCGGCCGGTCGGATGGGGGCCACGTCGCGCCTGAACCTTGGCGCCGTCGGCCTGGAGACAGACCATCGCGGCCGTCTGGAGGTTGACCGGAAGACCTATCAGACGAAGGTGCCGCATATCTACGCGGCGGGCGACGTGATCGGGCACCCCTCGCTCGCCTCGACCTCCTTGCAGCAGGGGCGCATAGCTGCCTGCCATGCGCTGGACACACCCACCCTGCCGGAAAGCCCATGGTTTCCCTATGGTATCTACTCGGTCCCAGAGATGTCGACTTGCGGCATGTCCGAGGAAGAGATGCAGGAACGCGGCATCGCTTACGAGGTCGGCATCGCCCGGTTCCGCGAGACATCGCGCGGCAACATCATGGGGCTGGAGCACGGGATGCTGAAAATGCTCGTCTCTCTGAAGACCCGCCGTGTGCTGGGCGTCCAGATCGTCGGCGAAGGCGCGACAGAGCTTATCCACATTGCGCAGGCGGTGCTGAACCTGAAGGGCACGGTGGACTACTTCGTGCAGAACACGTTCAACTATCCCACGCTGGCTGAGGCCTACAAGATCGCCGGTCTCGACGCCTTCAACCGCATGCCCATCCCCGAGGAATACAAGGTCGCCCGCGGCGCCAAGGCGGCGGAATAGGCCCATGTCCCTCTACGTCGATGCCGATGCCTGTCCGGTCAAGGACGAGGTCGAGCGGGTGGGCACCCGTCACAAGCAGAAGATTTTCATCGTCTCCAACGGCGGCCTGCGCCCTTCGCGCAATCCGCTGGTGGAAACCATCATCGTGCCTGACGGCCCCGACGTGGCCGACATGTGGATCGCCGAGCGTGCCGGGCCCGGCGACGTGGTCATCACCGGCGACATCCCCCTTGCCGCCAAATGCGTCGAGGCGGGCGCGCTGGTCCTGAAACACAACGGCGAGGCGCTGACCCAGGCCAATATCGGCAACGCACTCGCAACCCGCGACCTGATGAGCGACCTGCGCGCCGCCGACCCGTTCCGGCAGGGCGGCGGCAAGGGGTTTACCAAGGCCGATCGCTCGCGCTTTCTCGATGCGCTGGAACGCATGGTGCGCAAGGCGGCGCAGGCATGAGCGTGTCGCGCACGAACCTTGCCGGGGCGGGATGCGCCCTGCTGGCTGTCATGTGCTTTTCGCTGAACGACGTGGGCATCAAGTTCCTGTCGGATGACTACGCCCTGCACCAGATCGTCTTCTTCCGGTCGGCCATCGCCTTGCTGACCTTTTCAATCGTGTTTCTGCCGATCTACGGTCTGCGGGTGCTGCGCACCCGGCGCCCCGGCGCCCACCTTCTGCGCGGGGTCTGCGTGGTCGGGGCCAACTCCTGCCTCTTTCTCGGGCTGGCGGCGATGCCCATCGCCGACGCGGTCGCGGTGTTCTTCATCTCGCCGCTGGTCATCACCGTCTTCTCGGTGATCTTCCTGCGCGAGACCGTCGGCGCCCGCCGCTGGGCCGCCATAGCCGTCGGCTTCGTGGGAGTCCTGGTGATCGTCAAACCCGGCACCTCGGCCTTTCAGGTTGCCGCCCTCCTGCCGATGGCCGCGGCGGTGCTCTATGCCGTGATCCACATGGTTGCCCGCAAGGTCGGCGGCACGGAATCGGCGGCGACCATGGCGGTCTATATCCAGATCACCTTCATCATCGCGTGCAGCATCATCGGGCTCTCCATCGGCGACGGCAAGTTCGCCCAACAGGATCACGCATCACTGGCCTTCCTGTTCCGTGCATGGGGGCCGATCGCGACGCATGACTGGTGGATTCTGATCATGCTGGGCGTCAGCGGCGTGATGGGCGGGTTCTTCATCAGCCAGGCCTACCGCATTTCCGAGGCCGCCTTCGCCGCACCGTTCGAGTATGTCGCCATGCCCATGGCCATCATGTGGGGCGTGACCGTGTTCGGCACGTGGCCCGACCGCACCGCGTGGATCGGCATCGCGCTGATCCTCGGCTCGGGCCTCTACCTGATCTGGCGCGAATCCCGGAAGGACCAGATCGTCGCGAGTGACGAGCCCAGCCACCTGTGACCCCGTAAGGTTTGACGCGCACCGCGCCAGCACGCATACCTTGCGATACCAACAGCAAGGAGCGCCCCCATGAGCATTTCCATCATCCCCTTCGACGACGGCGAGGCGCTGCTTGACTGGCTGGCGCTCTGCGACACCTTCGAGGCGGGCCACGAACGCCCCAAGGCCGAGATCGGCGACACGTTCCTCTACCGCGATCCCGACACGCTGCTCAGCCGGTCGGCCTGGATCGACGGCATGGGGCTGGCGGTCAAGTCCGCCACGATCTTCCCCGGCAACCCCGACAAGGGCGACCCGATGATCAACGGTTCGGTCAGCGTCTTTTCCGACACCAACGGCAGCCTGGAGGCCGTGATCGACTTCCACCTCGTGACCAAATGGAAAACCGCGGGCGACAGCCTCTTTGCCGCCCTACGCCTCGCCCGGCCCGACAGCCGGAACATCCTGATCGTCGGGGCGGGCACCGTGGGCCGGTCGCTCTTCCAAGCCTACAGCGCCGGCTTTCCCGGCGCGCAATTCACCGTCTGGAACCGCACCCGTGCCAATGCCGAAGCGATGGTGGCGGACTGCCCCGGCCTGACCGTCGCCGACGATTTGGAAACCGCCGTGCGTTCCGCCGATATCGTGACCTCGGCCACAATGTCCACCGACCCGGTGCTGAAGGGCGACTGGTTCCAGCCCGGCCAGCATATCGACCTCATCGGCGCCTACCGCCCCGACATGCGAGAGGCTGACGACACCGCCCTGCAACGCGCCCGCGTCTTCGTCGACAGCTACGACACGACCGTGGGCCATATCGGCGAGATCAAGATCCCGCTCGAGGCCGGCACGATCACGCGCGATGACCTTGTGGCCGACTATTACGAGCCGGAAAATTTCACCCGGCGCAGCGACCAGGAGATCACGCTCTTCAAGAATGGCGGCGGCGCGCATCTGGACCTGATGACCAGTCGCTACATCCTTGACGCTTGGAAGGCGGCCAAGTGATCGGCTGGGCGCTGCTGTCGGCCGGCGCGGCGATTGCCGCCGCCCCCTTCATTGCAGAGGCGTCGCGCCCCCGTGTCCGTGACCGACAGCGCGCTGCGGCGCCGGGTCGGATGGCGGATCTGCCGACGGGGGCGACGTATTTCCAATGGCGCGGGCCAAAGGACGGGCCGGTCGCCGTCTGCGTCCATGGCCTGACCACGCCCAGCGTCGTCTGGGGTCCGCTGGCCGACCATCTTGCCGGCATGGGCTTTCGGGTGCTGACCTATGATCACCACGGGCGCGGCCTGTCGGCGCGCGTCGCGGGCGTACAGGACAGCGGGTTCTTCCACCGTCAGCTGACCGGCCTTCTGGCGCACGAGGGGGTCGGCGACGACATCACCCTGCTGGGCTATTCCATGGGCGGGGCCATTGCTGCCAGTTTTGCAGCGGCCCATCCCGACCGCCTGCGCCAGATATGCCTGATAGCGCCCGCCGGCCTGGGTCACGATCTGGGTCCGGTGGCGGACATGGCGATCAATCGGCCCCTGCTTGGCAAATGGATGATGCTGGGATTCTATCCGCGCAGCCTGCGCCGATCACTGGCCGGCGAGCGTGGCCTGTCCTCGGCCATTCCCGGCATCGTCGACCTGCAGATCGCAGAAAGCCGCAAACGCGGTTTCGCACCCGCCGTGCTGGCCTCATTGCGCGGTATAATGGCCGAAGACCTTGCCCCCGCGCACCGCGCAATTGCGGACGCAGGGCTGTCGACGCTGGCAATCTGGGGCGATGCGGACGATGTGATCCCTCTGTCGGGCCGCGATCGGCTGTCCGAACTTAACCCGGCAGCGCGCAACGTGGTCGTATCCGGCGCCGGCCATGCCCTGCCCTATACCCATGTGACCCAGGTCTCCGAAGCCCTTCGCGCCCTTGGGCCAGCGCGTCACTCGGCCGACTGATCAAATCGCCGGGTGGACGCATTGCAAGCGCTGCCGTTCGCGTCGATCTTGCAAGCCTGTTGCCATGCGTCGCGCGCCTTGCCGGTCTCGGACAACCCGTGCAGCGTCTCTCCCAGCATGAAGCATCCCCACGGCGCCCGCGCCTTGCACGAGATTTCAAAGGTTCTGAGCTGACATTCCTGCGCCTCGGCCGCGACGGCCTCGGTTCCCGCGATCCAGCTGCCTCGTTTTGCGGTCGCCCCGGCATTCGTGCAGGCATTGGCATCTCCCGCCGCACATGCCGCCATGAAGAACGGGAATTTGACCGTTGCCTGCCCGTTGGCATCCAGTTCGATCTCGACAGCGCGGGCCAGGCCGAAACAGGCGTCAGCCTGTCCTGCCCGACACAGCCCGAGACACCAGCCCGGCCTTTGCGTGCAATCGCGCGACCCGCCCGGCTCGCGGCCCGTGTCGCGAAAGACATCCGCCGGACACATCTCGCGAAAGTCGGAAAAAACCGGATCTTCCTGCCCGGTGCGTAACGCCTGCCGATATCGTTCGGGCATGGCGTCGATCCAGCCGGATACGTCCTGGGCAAATGCCGGGCGCAGCGCAAGCATCAACAGCGCAAGCAGCGTCAGGCCAATGCGCGGCGCGGCAGAACCCGCTCTTTTACCGGAAGATGCACGATGGCCGAGAATGCGCCCACTCCTACGCCAATCCACCAGACCAGGGAATAATCGCCATACATATCATACAACTGCCCTCCCAGCCAGACACCCAGGAAACTGCCAAGTTGGTGGCTGAAGAAGACGATGCCATAGAGCGTCCCCATGTACCGCAACCCGTAGATATGGGCGATCAGTCCGCTGGTCAGCGGCACGGTGGCCAGCCACAGAGACCCCATCGCAGCAGAGAACAACAGCACGCTGGTGGGCGTGATCGGGAAGATGATGAAGGCCGCCGCAACCAGCGTGCGCCCGGTGTAGATCCCGGCTAGCAGGTATTTCTTGGAATGACGCTTGCCCAGCCAGCCGGCGGTCAGCGTGCCGACGATGTTGGCCAGGCCAATAAGGGCAATCGCGATGGCCCCCAGCGCCGATGTGGTCGTGACACCCATGTTGTGCAGAACCCCGCCCGCCGCAATGGGCCCGCAATATTCTGTCACGAAGGCTGGAAAATGCGCGGTGATGAATCCTAGCTGATACCCGCACGAGAAAAAGCCCAGGAAGATCAGCGTATAGCTTGGGTCGCGGAAGGCCTTGACCAGAATCTCGCCCATGCTTTCCTCAAGCTCGGTCGTGCTCGCGGGGGGGGGCACGCGCATCAAAGGCAGGCAGGCCAGCACGGCCAGAATGGCCGCCGCGAACACCAGGAACACCATCTGCCAGCCCATCATCGACAGAAGGAACTCGGCGATCGGCGGGCCGAAGACCTGTCCGGCAGAGCCCGCGGCCGTGGCTATCGCCAAGCTCATCGAGCGGTTTTCGTCGCTGCTGGCACGCCCCACCACGGCCAGGATCACGCCGAAGCCGGTTCCCGCGATGCCAAAGCCAACCAGGACCTCGTACATCTGGTGCGCAATCGGGGTCGTGGCAAAGGACGACAGGACAAGCCCCGCCGCATACATCAGCGCGCCGATGACGATGGCCTTGCGGTCGCCGATCTTCTCGGCGATCGCACCGAATATCGGCTGCCCTATCCCCCAGGCCAGGTTCTGTATCGCGATGGCCAGGCTGAATTCCACCCGCAGCCAGTTGAACTCCTCGGCGATGGGAATCTGGAAAACGCCGAAGGCCGCCCGGATCGAGAAGGATACCAGCATGACCAGGCAACCGGCCACCAGGACCGGCGTGAAGAGAGGAGTTGATTTCTGCATGGGAGACTCCACAGGTTGCGCGCAGATTAACCACGCGGCACCATTGGTCAATTCAGGGATTGTGATGCACACAATTCCGTACCGCGATCCGCTTCCTGCTTTCCACCGGGACACCGCTTCGGTATCCAGCGGTCATGGAAACGGTTCCCGACAGATATGAACGACTGGTGTCTGAAGGTGTCCTGCAACGCGACGAGGCCCAGATCGGCGTTGTGGAAGAGCTTGAGCGTCTGCGCGCCGACCTGGCGCAACCGCAGAAGAAAGGGTTCTTCCGCAGACAGGTCGAGGCGCCCAAGGGCCTGTATATCTGGGGTGGGGTCGGGCGCGGCAAGTCCATGCTGATGGATATGTTCGTCGAAACGCTTTCCGTCCCGAAACGCCGCGTGCATTTCCACGCCTTCATGCAGGAGATCCACGCAGGCATGCACAAGGCCCGTGCCGCGGGAAAGGAAGACGCGCTGGCCCCCGTCACCCGCGAAGTGGCCGAGTCCGTCCGCTGCCTCGCCTTTGACGAAATGCAGATCACCGACATCACGGACGCCATGATCGTCGGGCGACTGTTCGAGTCGCTTTTCGACTCCGGCGTGACCGTGGTGACGACATCCAATCGCGTTCCCGACGATCTTTACAAGGACGGGCTCAACCGCCAACTGTTTCTGCCGTTCATCGAGCTTCTGAAGGAACGGATGGTCATCCATGAAATGGTCAGCCCCACCGACCACCGCCAGGGCCGCCTTGCGGGCAGTCCGACCTATTTCACCCCTATCAACGCCGAGGCGCGTGCCCAGATCGACAAGGTGTGGCGCGGCCTTTCCGAGGGAAAGGGTAAACCTCTGACCCTTGTGGTAAACAAGCGCGAGGTCGAGATCCCGCTCTTTCACAACGGCGTCGCACGCGCCAGTTTCTACGATCTCTGCGGTCGCCCTCTGGGTCCGGCCGACTATCTGGCGCTGGCGCAGGCCGCGCGGGTTCTGCTGCTCGAGAACATCCCGCAACTCAGCCGCTCGAACTTCAACGAGGCCAAGCGGTTCGTCACGCTGATCGACGCGCTCTACGAGGCGAAGGTGCGGTTGATCTGTTCCGCCGCTGCCGCCCCGGAATACCTTTATGTCGAGGGCGAAGGCAGCTTTGAATTCGAGCGCACCGCGAGCCGCCTGCGCGAGATGCAGTCCGAAGGCTGGGGCAAGGACGCATGAGCGGCCCTCCGGGCGAATACGACTACATCATCATCGGCGCAGGGTCCGCGGGTTGCACGCTGGCCAACAAGCTGGGACAGGACAGATCGAAAAGCATTCTCGTGCTCGAGGCCGGTCCGATGGATCGCGATCTTTTCATCCATGTTCCCGCTGGCGTCTACCGCACGTGGTGCGACCCCAAGCTGAACTGGAACTACCACACCGTGCCCGAAGCCGCCGCGCATGACCGGGAAATCTTCATGCCACGAGGGAAGGTGGTGGGCGGCTCGTCCTCGATCAATTCGATGGTCTACATGCGCGGCCACCCGATGGATTATGACGGCTGGGCCGAGGATTTCGGTCTGACGGACTGGCCTTACGAGAATTGCCTGCCGTATTTTCGCGCCGGGGAAACCCATTCGCGCGGCAGCGACGCCTATCGTGGCGACAGTGGCCCGCTTGGCACCACGCGCGGCGACTATGACAACCCGCTTTTCGATGCCTTCCTCGAAGCAGGGGCCGAGGCCGGGCAGGGCCGGTCCGATGACCTCAACGGCCATAATCCCGAGGGCGTCGCCCGGCTGGACGCAACCAAACGGCACGGACGGCGATGCAGCGCCGCCGTGGCGCATTTGCGGCCTGCGCTGGCGCGGGGGAATGTCATCCTGCTGACCGGCGCGGCGGTGCAGAAGATCGAACTCAGCGGCAGCCGCGCCACTGGCGTCCGCGTCCTGCGTCACGGCAAGGAACACATCTTTCATGCGACGGAGGAAGTGATCCTCTCCGGAGGCGCCATAAACTCGCCCCAGCTTCTGATGCTTTCGGGTATCGGGCCGTCGGACCATCTGCCGGAGGTAGGGATCGACGTGCGGCACGCACTGCCCGGCGTGGGCGCAAACCTCCAGGACCATGCCAGCGTCATCGTGCAATGCAAAAGCAAGGTAAGCTTCCCCATTCACCGTGTCGATCGGCCTTGGAACAAGCTGCGCGCAGGGGTGCAATGGGTCTTTGCCCGCAACGGCGTCGCCGCCTCGAATATCTGGGAGGCGGGCGGCCTTGTGCGCGGGAACCGCGATGTTGCCTATCCAAACCTCCAGTACCATTTCGGGCCGGTCGGTTTCACGTATGACGGGCCGAAGATCACCCTGATGCAGGCCTTTGCCTGTCATGTCGATCAGCTGCGTCCACGCAGCCGGGGAATGGTGCGACTCCGCTCGCCCAGCCCGGCCGATCATCCGGACTTGCGGTTCGACTATCTTTCCGACCCGCACGACCTCGATGAGCTCGTCGAGGGCATCCATCGCGTGCGCGAGCTAATCAGCCAGCGCGCCTTTGCCCCGTTCCGGGACACCGAGATCGATCCGGGTCCGGACGTAAGGACCGACGCGCAGATCCGCGACTGGATTCGCGCGAATGTCACGACCGATTTCCACCCGTGCGGCACCTGCCGCATGGGCAATGACGCAGAGGCCGTGGTCGACGACCGCTTTCGCGTGCACGGCATCGAGGGCCTGCGCGTGGTCGATGCGTCGGTCATGCCCCGCGTGATATCGGCCAACCTCAACGCGCCCACCCAGATGATCGCGGCGCGGGCGGCGGATTACATCGCGGGAAAGCCCCAGCTTCTGCCGGAGAACCCGCCGTTCGCCTTCAAGTCGTCCTAGGTACGCGCCGTCGCCTGAAGCCAGTTGATATAGATGCGCTCGGCCATGTCGTTGAACATGTCCATGCGCTTGGCGCACTCGGCCTGGAACCCGGGCAGCGATCCGGGGCCCAGCGCCTTTTCCAGCGCATCGGCGTATTCCGGGATGTCGCCCCAGACCTTGACCGTGTCATGCTCGATCTCGATGTGGAATTGCATCGAATAGGCCCGCGTGCCCCACTTCATCGCCTGCACCGGGCAGGCGGGCGAAGTGGCCAGCACCTGCGCGCCTTCGGGCAATGCCGTCACCTCGGCCGAGTGCCATTGCAAGGCCTGAAAGACCTCGGGCAAGCCATCGAACAGCACACCGCTCGCCCCGGCCTCGGTCAGCTGCACGTCCAGCACGCCGATCTCGGGCGTCTTCGACGGCCCCACTTCGCCGCCAAGCGCATCGGCCAGCAACTGGTGCCCAAGGCAAAGGCCCAGATATGGCACACCCTGGCCCTCGACCGCCTCGCGGATGAACGCCTTCTCATCCTTCAGCCAAGGGTGCGCGTCCTCCTGCCAGGTGTCCATCGGCCCTCCGAGGACCCACAGCGCATCGTAGCCTTCCATGTTGTCGGGCAGCGCCTCGCCCTCGTCCAGTTCGATCGCATCCCAAGTGTGGCCGTCCTCCTTCAGGAATTTGCGGAAGATCGCCGGATGTTCGACGCGTTCATGTTGCAGGACAAGAAAATGCATGTCTGGCCTCGCGGTTGGGTTTGATGAACCCTAACGCCCCGGGCGGGCATGACAAGATACCGCGCGCAAACCGGGCCTTGCGTGACGCAAACCTAGCGATAGGCCGAAGGTGGTTGTCCGAACTGTGCCGCATAAGCCCGCGAGAAATGCGCCGAACTGGCAAATCCGGTGGCCAGCGCGATCTCGGTCAGGCTGAGCGGCGAGTTGCGTAAAAGGCTTTGCGCCTTTTCCAGCCGCAACTCGCGATAATACCGCATGACCGGGCGACCAAGTTTTTCTCGGAAAAGCCTGTTCAATTGCCGCGCGGACAGACCCGCGACATCCGCCAGACGCGACAGGTTTAGCGGATCGGCGACGTTGGCCTCCATCGCCGCAACCGCATCCAGGATCGCGGGCACTGTCGTACCGACACGCTCAACCAGCCCGGACCGCTGCGGCCCGGCCGAAGGCCGTATTTCGGTATGCATGAACCAGTCGCTGACCAGCCGCGCGAAATGCGCCCCGTGATGCTGGGTGATCAACGCATGCATCAGGTCCATCGGCGCGGTGCCGCCCGCGCAGGTCACCCGGTCCCGGTCGATCACGTAAAGCGAGCGTTCCAGCACCAGGCTGGGCGAGATTTCCGCAAGAGCCGCGGCATGCTCCCAGTGCACCGTCATGCGCCGCCCGTTCATCAGCCCTGCCCGCGCCAGGATGATCGGCCCACCCGAGACACCGCCCAGCGGCACCCCGGCCCGGGCCAGCCGCGCCAGCCAGTTCAGAACGGCGCGATTATCATAAAGCGTCGGGTCCCCGCCCGCGATGACGAACAGGTAATCGAACGCGTCCGTCTCGCCCACCTCGACAAGCGGCGCGACCATGCCCGCACCGGAACTCTGGATCGGCGTCATGTCCGAACCGACGGTCACGACCTCGTACAATTCCCGCCGCGCCAGCAGGTTCGCCGCCCGCATTGGCTCGGTCAGCGCCGCGAAGGACATCATCGCAAAGCCGGGGATCGGCAAGATGCCGACGCGTCGCGAGGTGGCCAGGTTTGAACCAATATTGTCCATAATAGAAAATTATCCGTCCGTTCTGGAAAAGTCCATTCGTCTGGATTGCCGCACACTGTATCCCAGCAATCGTGGGAATCATGTTATGCGCTACAGTGGGTTCAAGGTCCTCTGGGAAGGCCTGACCGGCAACAAGGGTTGGACACGCGTCTGGCGCGAGCCCGAGCCGAAGGCGGAATACGACATCGTCATCATCGGCGGCGGCGGGCATGGCCTGTCGACGGCCTACTACCTCGCCAAGGAATTCGGCCTGACCAATGTCGCCGTCCTGGAAAAGGGCTGGCTGGGGTCGGGCAATATCGGGCGCAACACCACGATCATCCGCTCAAACTACCTGCTGCCGGGCAACGAGCCCTTCTACGAATTCTCGATGAAGCTGTGGGAAAACCTCGAGCAGGACACGAACTACAACTCGATGGTCTCGCAGCGCTCGATCCTGAACCTCATCCACACCGACGGCCAGCGCGACGCCTTCGTGCGGCGCGGCAACTCGATGTTTCTTGCCGGCGCCGATGCCGAATTGGTGGATGCCGCTCAGCTTCGCAAGGAACTGCCGTTTCTCAATTTCGACGACGCCCGCTTCCCCATCAAGGGGGGCCTCTTCCAGCGCCGCGGCGGCACCGCCCGGCACGACGCCGTCGCCTGGGGCTATGCCCGCGGCGCCGACAGCCGCGGCGTCGACATCATCCAGAACTGCGAGGTCACCGGTTTCCAGATCGAGAATGGCCGCTGTCTGGGCGTCGAGACATCGCGCGGACCAATACGCGCGAAGAAAGTGGCGATGTGCGTTGCCGGGTCCTCCGGCCGCGTCGCCGCGATGGCCGGAATGCGCCTCCCGATCGAAAGCCACGTTCTCCAGGCATTCGTTTCGGAAGGGCTTAAGCCGACGATCCCCGGCGTAATCACCTTCGGCGCCGGCCATTTCTACGTCAGCCAGTCCGACAAGGGCGGTCTCGTCTTCGGCGGCGATATCGATGGCTATAACAGCTACGCCCAGCGCGGCAATCTGCCGGTGGTCGAGGATGTCTGCGAAGGCGGCATGGCAATCATGCCGATGATCGGCCGCGCCCGCCTGCTGCGGTCCTGGGGTGGCGTCATGGACATGTCGATGGACGGCTCGCCCTTCATCGACAAGACCCATATCGACGGGCTCTATTTCAATGGCGGCTGGTGCTACGGTGGCTTCAAGGCCACGCCCGCCTCGGGCTTCTGCTATGCCCACCTGCTGGCCAAGGACGAGCCGCACCCCACCGCCACGCAGATGCGGCTGGATAGGTTCATGACCGGCAACCTGATCGACGAAAAAGGCATGGGCAACCAGCCCAACCTGCACTGAGGGGCATACAGACATGATCATCGACCATCCCCTTCTGGGCCCGCGCGACGCCGCCGAATTCGTCTATCTCGGCGATGCCACCCTCATCGACCGGCCCGACTGGCAGGCCGACGACGCGATGGAGAAATTCCACAGCTATGGCTACCTGCGCGACAACCCCGCAGGCCAGCACCAGGAGCTTTGGTACCATGAACAGGGTGACCGCTCGTGGCTGGTGGTCACACGCAACACCCTCACGCACGAGATCACGGCGATCGAACTGGCCCGCGACGTGGCACGCAAACGGGGACGCGGCAAATGAGCCAGAAAAACCGCATCAAGGGCGGCCTGATCGACCGCTCGAAAGAGATCAAGTTCCGCTTCAATAACAAGTGGCTTCGGGGCTATCCCGGCGACACGCTGGCCTCGGCGCTTCTGGCCAACGGTCAGCTTCTTGTGGGCCGCTCGTTCAAGTATCACCGCCCGCGGGGCGTGTTCACCGACGGCTCCGAGGAACCCAACGCGCTGGTCCACCTGCGCGACGGCGCCTACCAGGAGCCAAACACACGCGCCACGATGGTCGAGCTCTTCGATGGCCTCACCGCCACCTCGCAGAACCATCGCGGCTCGTTGGAGTACGACCTCTTGGCGATCAACGACTTCTTCTCGCCCTTCCTGTCTGCGGGCTTCTACTACAAGACGTTCATGTGGCCCAAGGCGTTCTGGGAAAAGCTTTACGAGCCGATCATCCGCTCCGCCGCCGGCCTTGGCCGCCTGTCGATGAAGGACGACCCCGACACGTACGACAAGGGCTTTCTGCATTGCGACCTGCTGGTCATCGGCGCGGGTCCCTCGGGCCTGATGGCGGCGCTGACCGCCGCGCGCGCCGGTGCCCGTGTGATCCTCGCCGACGAGGATTTCCGTCCCGGCGGCCGCCTCAACGCCGAGACACTGGAACTGGGTGGGATGTCCGGGACCGACTGGGCGGCGCAGACCGCCGCCGAGCTGGCGTCGATGGACAATGTCCGCCTGATGCCCCGCACCACGGTCTACGGCGCTTACGATCACGGCATCTACGGCGCGCTCGAACGCTGCACCGATCACCTTGCCGATGGCGGCGGCAAGCCGCGCCAGATCCTGTGGCGCATCTATTCCAGGCGCGCCGTTCTGGCGGCCGGCGCCACCGAGCGCCCCATCGCCTTCGGCAACAATGACCGCCCCGGCATCATGCTGGCCAGCGCCGTGCGCAGCTACGCCAACCGCTATGCCGCAACCCCGGGCAAGCACGTCGCCGTCTTCACCAACAACGACGAGGGTTGGCGCACCGCCGCCGACCTTATCGCCAAGGGCGTCGAGGTGCCCGTCGTGGTCGACAGCCGCGACAAACCCGCCCCCATCGACCTGCCCGGCGTGCGCCACATCGCAGGCGAGGCGGTGATGAACACCATCGGGCGCAAGGGCGTGAAATCGATCACCCTGACCAACGGCCAGGTCATTCCCGTCGACGCGCTGGCCGTGTCCGGCGGCTGGAACCCCAACGTGCACCTCACCTGCCACCAGCGCGGCCGCCCTACATGGCGCGACGACCTCTGCGCCTTCGTGCCGGGCGGCGACCTGCCCGTCGGCATGGCCGTCGCCGGGGCCGCGAACGGGTCCATGACCCTCGCCGCCGCCTTGGCAGAGGGGCAAGCGCAGGCCACCGCACAGCTCGATGCGCTCGGGATCAAGGCCAAAACCGCCGACCTGCCGCAGGCCGAGGATGAACCGCGCGAGGCCGCCGCCTTCTGGCACGTCAGGCAAAGCAGGCACCGCGCCTGGGTCGACCTTCAGAACGACGTCACCGTCAAGGACATCAAGCTCGCCAACACCGAGGGCTTCCGCTCGGTCGAGCTGCTGAAACGTTACACGACCATGGGCATGGCCACCGACCAGGGCAAGACGTCGAACATCGCCGGCCTTGCTATCCTGGCCGAGGAACGCGGCCAGACCATCCCCGAGGTCGGCACCACCATCTTCCGCCCGCCCTACACGCCCGTGCCCATCGGCGCGCTGGCCGGTCGCGCGCGCGGCAAGGATTTCCGCCCCTACCGCCTGACCCCCAGCCACAAATGGGCCGAGGAGAACGGCGCCAGCTTCGTCACCGTGGGCAACTGGCTGCGGGCCGAATGGTACACGCGTCCGGGCGAGAAGGGCTGGCGTGATTCCGTCGACCGCGAGGCCCGGGCGACCCGCACGAGTGTCGGCATCTGCGACGTCACCACGCTGGGCAAGATCGACATCCAGGGCAAGGATGCCGGCGCCTTCCTCGACAAGGTCTATGCCAACACCTTCTCGACCCTCAAGGTCGGCCGGGTCCGCTATGGCCTGATGCTGCGCGAGGACGGCATCTGCTACGACGATGGCACCACCGCGCGGATGGGTGAAAACCATTACGTGATGACCACCACCACCGCCAACGCGGTCACGGTCTTCCGCCGGCTGGAATTCGCGCGGCAGTGCCTCTGGCCCGACATGGACGTGCACCTGATCTCCACCACCGACGGATGGGCGCAGTTCGCCGTTGCCGGGCCCAGGTCCCGCGACCTTCTGCGCAAGGTGATCGACGCCGAGCACGACATCTCGAACGAGGCGTTCCCCTTCATGGCCTGCGGTCACGTCACCGTCTGCGGCGGCACGCCCGCGCGGCTCTTCCGGATCTCCTTCTCGGGCGAACTTGCCTACGAGATCGCCGTGCCCGCCCGATACGGCAACTCGATGATGGAGGTGCTGAACGAGGCCGGCAAGGAGTTCGATGCGGCACCGTATGGAACCGAGGCGCTGGGCGTAATGCGTATCGAAAAGGGTCATTGCACCGGCAACGAGCTGAACGGCCAGACCACCGCCCACAATATCGGGCTGGGCAAGATGGTCAGCCAGAAGAAGGAATGCATCGGCCAGGTCCTGGCGCAACGCCCCGAGCTGACCCGCGAAGACGCCGTGCGGCTGGTCGGCTTCCGCCCGGTCGACCGCGACAAGAAACTGATCGCCGGCTCGCATTTTCTCAATAAACATGCCCCCGCCGACATGGAGCATGATGAGGGCTGGATGACCTCGGTCGCCTATTCGCCCAACCTCGGTCACCATATCGGCCTTGGCTTCATCAAGAGCGGGCACGAACGCATGGGCGAAATCGTCCGCGCGGTCAGCCCCGTGCACGGCACCGAGATGGAGGTCGAAATCGTTTCGGCCCATTTCGTCGACCCGGAAGGAGAGCGTCTGCGTGGCTGATTTTACCCTCACCTCGGAACCGCCCCTCAAGGGCTTTGACCACAGCTTCGGCGAAACGCGGCTTCACGCGCCCGCCGACCTGGCGATCGTGTCCATCGCCCTGCCCCTCGGCGCCGAGGACGCGGCGCTGAAAGCGATCAAATCCGCCTTCGACGCCGACCTGCCCGCGCCGGGCCAGTCTGTCATGGGCAAGGACGACACCCGCCTCGTGCGCCTTGGCCCGGACCAGGCCTTCGCGATCTTCACCTGCGCCACGCCCGATGCTGAACCGCATGTGCAAAGCCTGCTGAACGGCGCGGCCTACACCACCGACCAGACCGATGTCTGGACCGGCCTCGTGCTCGACGGCCCGCTCGCGCTTACCGCGCTGGAACGCATCTGCCCGATCGACCTGCACCCCGATGCCTTTGCCGAAGGCGTCGCCGCGCGCACGGTCATGGAGCACCTCGGCGTGCTGATCCTCCGCACCGCCCCCAACACCTATCTTCTCCTCTCCGCATCCTCCTCTGCAGGGTCCTTCCTGCACGCGGTCGAAACCTCGCTCCTCAACGTCGCTTAACCTCCAACCAGAAAGCACGGAAGTCAGGGATCCGTTCATTACAGGGAAGTCGCCAAAGACATGTACCTTACTAATCTAGATCCCGTTGCCACGCCCGAATCGCGCACCTTGCGCGACCACCGCAGCCTGTCGGACAAGTTCGTATTCATCGTCCAGAACGAGGCGAACGCCTTTATTGCCGAAACCTGCATTAACGTTCTTCGCAGGGCCAACCATATCCTTGGACAGGATTTCTACAGTTGGTCCCGCACCGATGCGGCTGCTTCGTCACGTCGTGAATGCCTTAGTTGCGGGCCCGACCAGGTGCTAGTGCTGATCGGCGGCGCCGATCAACCGTGGCGCCCGTCGCGATTCGAACTTTCACCCCTTCGGGCTTCCATCCGTAGCGCTGCGCGGGTCTGTGTCGTGGGTGGCGCCGTCTTCGTTCCTCTGGCGGCCGGCGTCCTGGGTCCCAAACGCCTTTCGGTGCACGCAGCCTTTCGGGCGGGGGTGCAGGAAACCTGCCCAGGTGTCGAGTTTCATGCCGAAGTCACATGTCACCACAAGGCGCTCAGCAGTGCGACCGGTCCGGCGGCAGCAATGCGGATGATGGTTGAACTGATCGGCGCGCGGGAAGGGACATTCACTCAGAATGCTCTGTCACGCGACCTTGGACTGCCACATCCGGAAGGCAGGGACGATCGTGCGACGGGGGAGCGCTGGCGATTTCAGCGGCTGGCGCAGGGATGCGACATGATCAGTGACGCGCTGCAAATCATGGAAGACCATATCGAGGACACCCTGACGGTCGCGCAAATCGCAGAAATCATTGGCGTTTCTGCACGCAAGCTGGAACGCGGCTTTGCCGAGAAACTGGAGCGTTCGCCACTGAAGGTGTATCGCGACCTGCGCCTTGACCGGGCACATGACCTGATCGCCCAGACCGCTCTGCCGCTGAGCGAGATCACGATTGCCTGCGGCTTTTCGAATGTGACGTTGATGAAGCGCTGGTTCGAACGGAAATATGGTGAAACACCGTGCGACGTGCGACGCCAAGCATTCCAGGGCATCCACTGAAACGTAAAGTTCCCGGCTGTCTTGCCGGGAACTCTCGCAGGCAAAGACGCCATGATGTATCAGCCCACGTTGCGCGCTTCGGCCCGGAACTCGGTTTCATCTGTGGCCGTGAACCTTCCGCCCGGAACCTTGCGCAGCTTGCCCTGGCGCAGCAGCTGACCGAATGACCTCAGGCCGTCTTCGCGGCTGTAGTTGCCGCTGTTCACTTCCTTCAGCTTCCCCATCAACATCGGACGGGTGAATTCGGAGTGTCCCTCGACGTCCGACATGTATGCCGCCGCTGCTTCAAGCAGGTCGGACAGGTTCGAAACGCCCATATCCTCGGCGAAGGCCGTGAAACCGCCGTCCGTCGATTGCGGGGCCGCGGACGAAAGAGCGGCCACGCGACGCGGTCGCACCGGGGCACGCTCGGTGTCAACGCGCTGCTCCGCCACCAGCTTGAGAGGCGCCGCGCGCTGGTCGCCCGGACGTTCGGAACGTTCCCGCGATCCGGTGGCACTCGGGCGGCGCGGTCGCACAACCTCGGCCAGATCCGAACGATAGGGTGTTTCGTCCACGCTTTGATCGACATCGACACCGGCGCTCTTCTCGGCCTTGGTTGCGGCGACGGCAGCGCGCAAGTGCTGGATCGCGGTACGTCGCATGCTGGCGTCCTTGTCGCCCATCTGACTGTCCGCCTCTTCGAAGATTCGCTCTTCGTCCTCGGGCGCACGCTTGCCCATCCCAAGCAGACGGGACAGGCCGCGCCGCGGCTTGTGCGTGGTCTCGTCTTCTTTCAGGGGTTCCGCATCTACGATCGCATCGCTTTCGGCCGTCAGCTCCGCTTCATCAGCCAGAAGCGCCGCGATCTCAAGATCTTCGCCGGCGTCATCGTCATCCGCCGGAGCGTCAGACCGGCCTTCAGCCTCTGCACGGTTCCGGTCACCTTCATCATCCGCCGTCTCGAAGACAGCATCATCGTCGCTGTCCCGGTCGTCGGCATCTTTGACATTCGCATCAATTGTCGCGGCAGGCGTTGTCTCGGCGAGTTCCGCCTCGACTTCTGCCAGTTCTCTTTGCAGATCGGCCTCTTCTTCGGGACTCAGGATCGCTTCGTCACCGGGATCTTCCGGCCTGTCCTGCACGTCGGCCTCTTCCTCGATTGCGCCTTGTGCGATTGCCATCTCGAAGTCCGAACGCTTCATCTTGAGAACACGGGCGTTCAGCGGGCGCGCCTGATCGTCAGTATCGAGGGCAGGAACACGGGCATCCTTGCCCAGCACGAAAGGCGTGATGTCGGCAACGGTGTCCGGCTCGTCTTCGGCCTTTGCTGCATCATCGTGGTCCGAGGCGTCGAATTCGAGCGCGTCGTGCTGCGCCGGACTTTCGGCAAGTTCGTCCAGCTCGGTTTCTTCCGCCAGCTTCGGTTCTACTTCGTCCGTCTCCGCCGGTGCCGCGTCGGCCATTAGCTGGGAAAGAGCGTCTTCGTCGACGACCGGCCGTGAGATGACATCCGCCTCAAGTGTGTCATCGTCATCATCATGGCCGATATCGCCCGCCTTCACGTCTTCGGCTTGCGCCATATCTTCGGCCGCCGCCTGATCCTCGTCCTCGGACCGCTCACCCAGGCCGGCCACCATCGCATCAAGGGTGTCGTCGTCCGAACGATCCTGACCTATGGCAGCATCGATCGGGTCGTCGACGAGATCTTCGTCCTCGGTTTCGAAAGCGCTTTGGATCGTAAGATCTTCCGGTTCGCCAAGCGTGCTGTCGAAATCTTCGTAGGTCTCGTCGTATTCCTCGCTGAGCAGCGCTTCCAGTTCGTCGGACGCAGCGTCAGATACCCCGTTGGCGTACTCGTCCTCGCTGTAACTCGAAACGGTGTAATCAAGATCGCTTTGCGAAACGACCGAGCGGATGCGGCGCAGTTTCTCCGCAACGCTGTCGGTATCCAACACGCGCACCGGCGACACTTCCGTCTCGTCATACGCTTCTGTGTCTGCGCTGGAGGAATATTGGCCCAGCTCTTTGTCGAACGCTTCTGCGTCCGGCACATCACTGCCCGTGGCAATTTCGGATGAATCTGCCGGGTCGGTTTCGTCAGTCTCGGCAGAGGCGATAAACGCTTCCATCTCTGCGGCGAAGGAACTGTCGGACAACTCTTCCTGCTGGACCTCGTCCCGGTATTCCGCCGGCGGTTCACCCGTCGGATCCATAACGGCTTCGTCGTCCGCATCCTCGGCATTGGTCTCTTGCGGGACCGCATGCTCCGTGGCCGGGACATCGGCCTTTTCTTCCGCCTTGGTTTCTTGCTCATGCTCGGGCGCGACGGCTTCACCACCGGCTTGCGCATTTGACACTTCGGCAGGCAAATCTTCCGGGCTTGCCGCGATGCTTGCGTCATCGCGAGGCGCAACAGTGTCGGTCTCGGGCCGGTAACCGGTTTCGCCCGTCCCGGCCATATCATCGAAGGCCTCGTTGGCAACCGCCGGTGGTTCGGTCTTCGGCTCTTCGGACATTGGCGCGGCGTGGGTCAGCATTTCCGTCGAACCGCTGTTCTCGTCAGCGCGCAGGTGGATGTTCCCGTGATCTTCGCGAGCTTCCACGCGGCGCGAAATCTCGCGCTCGGCGATACGGGCAAGCATTTCGGCATCCGGCGTCGGCGGCTCTGCACCGAAGTAGCGGTCATCGGCCGCCAGGTCGCGGAAATACTCTGCAATTGCCTTCATGGTTTCGAAAGAGTCGTCGAAACCTTCCAACGTGCACGAGAAAGTGCCGTAGGAAACGGTCAGAATTTTGCTAGTATTTACCATCTCTTCGCTCGCTCTGCTTTGCCTGCAATCATAATGTTTACCATGATGCCCACGTCGAAAGCGGCCCGATTCTTAGAACTTTACCGTATCATTTCGAGGCCAGAATGTGTCTTGTTTCCAAAATAGTGGTTAATAGTGGAAATACACCTTGATTGTTCGCCATCCTGACCCCGTGACCCTGATCGGCGGCAGTCAAACCGCCGAATCCGACCTGACCCGCGCCCTTGCCGTGGGTAACCACGTTGTCGCCGCAGATAGCGGGGCCAGAACGGCGCACCGGGCCGGCATGGTGCCCGCAGCGGTGATCGGTGACTTCGATTCGATTGACGGGGAAACGCATGCGGCCATGCCCCACGCGATCTTGCATCATATCGCCGAACAGGACAGCACAGACTTCGAGAAATGCCTGCGCAATATCGAGGCGCCGCTGATTGTCGGTGTCGGGTTCACCGGACGCCGGATAGATCACCACCTTGCCAATCTCAACGCCCTGGTGCGGTATCCCCGACAGCGCTGCATCCTGTTGGGCAGTACGGACATCGCGTTTCTCGCACCTCCGACATTCTCGCTCGATCTTGCACCGGGCACTCCGGTTTCACTGTTTCCGATGGGCGTGGTCGAGGGCATTTCGGACGGGTTGAAATGGCCTATCAGCGGGTTGACCTTCACGCCTGACGGGCGCATCGGCACGTCGAACGCAGCGACCGGCCCCATCACGTTGCAACTCACCGCGCCTAAGATGCTTCTGATCCTTCCCGCCACGGCGTTCGAGGCAGCGGCAGCGGCACTTATGCGGAATGCGGCGACATGGGGAACCTCCTGAACTATCAGGGGGCAGGCACAGGTCGACGTTCCATCTGCCGCTCACGCACGAATACATACAATCCCGCCGACACGATCAGAAAAATGCCAAAGAACGTCGGCAGGTCCACAAGGTCTCCGAAGATAAGATAGCCCAGTCCGGCCGCTCCGACGATCTCGAGATACTGGATCGGGGCCAGCACCGAGGCGGGGGCCAACTTCAGCGCGAAACTGATACAAACATGACTGGTGGTCGCAAGCAAACCTACCGCCGCGAGCAGAAGCAACTCGCGCCGTTCGGGCCAGAACGGATCAAGCGGTGCAACCCCGCTGCCATCGAAGGCCCATAGAACCGGCGCAATGATCAGGAACGCCGCAAGCCCGGTATAGGCCTGCATGGAAATGGGATGCATCCGGACAGCCATCCGGCGCGTGAGGATCATGTAGAAGGCAAAACAAACCGCCGTCACCAGCGGCAGAAACGCAGTCGGTCCGACTTCGGCAAAGCTGGGCCGGATCACGAAAAGCGCCCCGATGAAGCCGACCGCGCAGGCGGCATAGCGCCGAGGCCCGATCGGCTCTCCCAGCATCAGACCGCCCAACAGGGTCAGAATGAATGGCTCGACGAAAAAAATTGCTATGGCATCGGCAATCGGCATGTAGCGGAGCGCCTGAAAAAAGCACGCGGTCGCCAGAAGGATCAGAGCGCCGCGCAGCAGATGAAGCGCGCCTTCACGCACAGCCGGTCGGTGAAGCCACCCCAGGCCAAGTGCCAGCGGCAACAGAATCGCAGCCTGCACTCCGAATCGCGCCGCCACGATCTGCCCCACCGCCAGAGCATCACCAATGAGTTTGGCTGATGCATCCATTGCAGGGGCGATCAGCGAAAAGCCCACCATCAGAAGAATGCCGAGCGAGGCGGTCCCTTTTGGATCGTTCATGCGGTGATCAGCAATTCGGCACGTTGACCGCCAGACCGCCCAGCGACGTTTCCTTGTAACGTTCGCTCATGTCCGCGCCGGTCTGGCGCATGGTCTCGATACAGGCATCCAGCGGCACAAGATGCGTGCCATCGCCGCGCAGGGCCAGGCTTGCCGCACTGACGGCCTTGATCGCGCCCAGGCCGTTCCGCTCGATACAGGGCACCTGCACCAGCCCCTTTACGGGATCGCAGGTCATGCCAAGATGATGTTCCAGCGCGATCTCGGCGGCATTCTCGATCTGGGCCGGAGTTCCGCCCAGGACCGCGGCCAGCCCCGCCGCGCCCATGGCAGACGCGCTGCCGACCTCCGCCTGGCATCCTGCCTCTGCCCCGCTGATCGAGGCGTTGAACTTCACCAGCCCGCCGATGGCCGCCGCGGTCAGAAGGAAGGTCTCTATGTCGCGTTCGTTGGCGCCCGGCACGTGGTCCAGCCAGTACTTGATGACCGCAGGCACGACGCCCGCCGCCCCGTTCGTCGGGGCCGTCACCACCTGCCCTCCGGCCGCGTTCTCTTCGTTCACGGCCATGGCGTAGATGCTGATCCAGTCATTGATCTTGTGCGGTGCGTTCAGGTTCGTGCCGCGCTCGGCAATCAGCGCATCGTGGATCGCCTTGGACCGGCGGCGGACATTCAGACCTCCGGGCAATGTGCCATCTTGCGCCAGACCGCGTTCGATGCAGTCGTTCATCACTTGCCAGATCCGGGAAACACCGCTGCGAAGGTTCTCTGCCCCGCCACGGGAGATCTCGTTGGCCTTCTTCATCTCGGCGATGGTCTTGCCACTCGTCTCGGACATCTCCAGCATCTCGGCCGCACTCTTGAACGGATAGGGAACGGGGGGACCGTCATCGGTGTCCTGCCCGGCCTCGAGTTCGGCCGCGGTCAGCACGAAACCGCCCCCCACCGAATAATATGTCTCCTGCAGGATGATGTCGCCCTGCCGGTCCGTCGCCATCAGTATCATCCCGTTGGCATGGCCCGGCAGATTGGGGCCGAAATCGAATTGAAGGTCATCCTTGGGGTTGAATTGCAGCGTGGGCAGACCCGGCGGAGCGACTGTATGAGTCTCGCGAATCTGCGCAAGCACCGACTCGGCCTTTTCGTGGTCGTAGTCCTGCGGACGAAATCCGGCCAGCCCCAGGATCGTCGCACGATCGGTGGCATGTCCAACTCCCGTAAACGCCAACGATCCGTGAAGGGTGCCGCGCAGGCCGTTAAATTCGAACGGCGACGCGCGCATCGCGTCAAGAAACCGGGCGGCCGCCACCATCGGCCCCATTGTGTGGGACGAGGACGGGCCGACACCGACCTTGAACATATCGAATACCGAAAGAAACATGCGATCCTGCCCCATACCTAGCGCGATCCGGGCCGAAGCCCAAGTGTCCTCATATGCCCTATTGCCGGGAATGCGCCACGCAAAAGCGACCCCGACGAGCCGATCCACGCCAATTCCATCCAAGAATTCACACGAATTTAACTGAGCCATCCCAGGATGGAACTGACGTCGACCTCACGCGTTCATTTCGAAAAGGGAGCACGGCAATGCAGATCACCGGATTCATCCTGATACTGGCAGCAGGCGTAATCGTATTTTTCGGGGGCGGAACAGCCGGCAGCAACACATTTCCTTCTACGGTTTTCCCGAGCGTCGCAGACATAAGGATCCAGTGATCCGTCGCAGGTCGTCCGAACATCCCGGCAAGTGCGAAATGACCCCTCGCCCCGGTCGCGCAAACTCCCTATAACGCGGTCGAGAACGTGCTTGATCTTGGGAGAAGCGCATGGCCGGAGAGCTTTCACCGATCGACAAGGCCAAGTTCGTGGCCGCAAAACGCTCCGTCGACTATGTCGAGGACGGGATGCGCGTCGGGCTGGGCACCGGTTCCACAGCCGCCTGGATGGTACGTTGCCTGGGTGAAATGGTCCGCGAAGACGGCCTGAAAATCCGCGGCGTGCCAACTTCGACCCGCACAGCGGAACTTGCCCGCGAAGTCGGGATAGAGGTCATCAGCCTGGACGAGGCGCGCTGGATCGACGTGACAATCGACGGCGCAGACGAGTTCGACGGCAATCTTAACCTCATCAAGGGCGGCGGCGGCGCACTGCTGCAGGAAAAGATCGTCGCCACGGCCTCTGACCAGATGATCGTCATCGCCGATGTCGGCAAGGAGGTCGAGAAACTGGGTGCCTTCCCCTTGCCGGTCGAAGTCATTCCCTTTGGCTGGCAGACCACCAAATCCCTGATCGAGGAACTGCTGATCTCGATGGATGTACTGGGCCGCGACGCTACCCTGCGCATGAACGGTGACAGCCCCTTCGTCACCGACGAGGGCAACTACATCCTGGACTTGCATCTTGGCCGTATCGGCAATGCGCATCAGCTTGCGATGGTCCTCAACCAGATGCCCGGTGTGGTGGAAAACGGATTGTTCATCGATATCTGCGACGTCGTGATCCTCGGTTACGGCGACGGGCGGGTCGAGACGCGGGACATCAACGAAGGCACGGTCGAGGAAGATCGGCTGGATTTCGTCGAAACCGACAATCTTTTCACCGACCTGCAGGACTGACGTCTCTCGGACCGGCAGTATGGTGCTGGCCTTCCGCCATGCGATATGGAATACCGTGTCGCAGACACGGAAATAGAGGCGAAACGTGACGAATTTCGACTATGACCTTTTCGTCATCGGCGGTGGCTCCGGCGGGGTTCGGGCAGCGCGGGTGGCCAGTGCGACGGGAGCCAAGGTCGCCTTGGCTGAAGAAGACCGCTATGGCGGCACCTGCGTGATCCGTGGCTGCGTTCCGAAGAAACTGATGGTTTTCGCGTCCGAGTTCTCGATCCTTCCGGACGAGGCGCGGGCCTATGGCTGGGACATGACGCTGGGACCGTTTGACTGGCCCGGTTTTCGTACCCGCCTTCACGGTGAGCTTGATCGCCTCGAAGAGGTTTACCGGGGACTGCTGAACAATTCCGGCGTCACGATGTTTGATGCGCGCGCCCGGCTGAAGGATGCCAACACGGTGTCGCTTTCCACGGGCGAAGAGGTGACGGCGAAGCACATCCTCATTGCTGCGGGCGGGCATCCTGTACGTCCCGACATCCCCAACGCGAACCTTGGAATGGTGTCCGACGACATCTTTCACATGGAGAAACTGCCCAAGTCGATCCTGATCATCGGCGGCGGCTATATCGCCTGCGAGTTCGCCTGCGTGCTGGCCGGGTTCGGCGTAGACGTGACGCTCTACTACAGGGGCGCCCAGATCCTGCGCGGCTTCGACGAAGAGGCGCGCGGCATCATTGCCGAAGGCATGAGCGAGAAGGGTATCGATCTGCATTTCGGCACCAACATCGTTGAAATGGCCCCGGCGTCGGAACAACGATCCGCGGAAAACGCGCTATCTTCGTCGGATGCGGCAATGAGTGCGCCGGCCAGCGACTTGCCCCACGTGAGTGATGCGCCGGACGATTACGACGGCCCGATCCGGGTCAAGGCCAGCAACGGTGCGGAAGCAGAGTTCGACGCGGTCCTCTTCGCCATCGGGCGCACGCCCAACACCCGTGATCTGGGACTCGAGGACGCCGGCGTGGAACTTGGCCGCGGCGGCGCGATCGCCGTTGACGAATACAGCAAGACCAGCGTGGACTCGATCTATGCGATCGGTGACGTGACCAACCGTGTGAACCTGACCCCGGTCGCCATCCGCGAGGGCATGGCCTTCGTCGAGACGGTGTTCAAGGACAACCCCACGCCGGTCGATCACAAGCTGATCCCTTCGGCCGTGTTCACCCAGCCCGAGTTCGGAACCGTCGGGCTGACCGAGGAAGAGGCCCGCGAGGAAGAAGCCGTGGACGTCTATTGCACGTCTTTCCGTCCGATGCGAACGGCCTTTGCCGGACAGCCCTACCGCGTGTTGATGAAGCTGATCGTCTCGCGCGAGACCGATATCGTTCTTGGCTGTCATATTGTCGCGCCCGGTGCAGGTGAGATGATCCAGATGGCGGCAATCGCCATAAAGATGGGTGCGACGAAGGCTGATTTCGACCGGACAGTGGCCGTGCACCCCACCATGTCCGAAGAGATCGTGACCATGCGGCAACCCATGCGGGGCGGTTGATTTTTCGGCTTTACTGCACAGGTATGACAGTGGGATGTGCGCTTTGCGCAATAGGATGAAGGGAAGAGATCACATGGCTGGACATTCTGGCGGCCCCTGGGGCGGCAGTGGCGGCAACGGAGGCGGAGACGGCGGAGATGGCCGTGGCAACCGCGGAAACGACAAGCGGCGCCCGCCCGAAGGTGGTTCCCAGATTCCCGAAATTGACGAACTTGTCCGCAAGGGCCAGGACCAACTGCGCGTCCTGATGGGCGGTCGTGGCGGCAAGGGTCGCGGCAACGGCACAGGTGGCGGCGAGGGCGGCGGACCGGGCTTTGGCCGTGGCACCATCGTGATCGGCGGGCTGATCGCCGTGGCGCTCTGGGGCGCCGCCAGCTTTTACACCGTCAAGCCCGAGGAACAATCCGTCGAACTCTTCCTCGGCAGTTACTATTCCACCGGCGATCCCGGCCTCAACTTTGCGCCGTGGCCTCTGGTCAGCGCCGAGGTTGTCAATGTCACCTCGGAACGGACGGAAAATATCGGCAGCGGCCGCGGCAGTTCGTCGGGTGGCGACGGCCTGATGCTGACCACCGATGCGAACATCGTCGATATCGACTTTCAGGTAGTCTGGAACATCAACGACCCTGCCAAGCTGCTGTTCAACATCCGGGACCCCCAACTGACCGTTCAGGCAGTGTCCGAAGCCGTCATGCGTGAGATCATTGCAGCCACCAACCTGGCGCCGATCCTCAACCGCGACCGTGGCCTCATCGCCGACACCGCGCGCGAGAACATACAGTCCACGCTCGATGAATACGATAGTGGCATCAACATCGTGCGGGTCAACCTCGACACCGCCGACCCACCGCGTGAGGTGATCGACGCCTTCCGCGAGGTGCAGGCCGCCGAACAGGAACGCGACCGCCTTCAGCGTCAGGCCGATGCCTATGCCAACCGTGTTCTGGCAGAAGCGCGTGGTGAAGCCGCGCAGGTTCTTGAACAGGCCGAAGGCTACCGCGCCCGCGTGGTCAACGAGGCCATTGGTGAGGCCAGCCGCTTCATCGCCGTCGCGCAGGAATTCAACCAGGCGCCCGAGGTCACCCAGCGGCGCCTCTACCTTGAAACCGTGGAGCGCACGCTCGGCAAGATGGAGAAGATCCTGCTCGACGAATCCACCGGGGCCTCTGGTGAGGGCGTGCTCCCCTACCTGCCGCTCGACCAATTGCGCCGTCCCGCCCAGACCGGCAACGGAGGATCGAACTGATGCGTAAATCCGCCCTTCTTCTTCCCGTTCTGGCCGTCGTGGTCATCGGCATCCTGTCCTCGCTCTACATCGTAGACGAGCGCGAAAAGGCGCTCGTACTGCAATTCGGCCAGATCAAGAAGGTCGTCGATGAACCGGGGCTTGGCGTCAAGATCCCGATCATCCAGGAAGTCGTGCGTTATGACAGGCGCATCCTGTCGCTGGACACCGACGCGATCGAGGTGACCCCCTCGGACGACCGCCGCCTCGTCGTCGACGCCTTCACTCGCTACCGCATCGCCGACGTGGTACAGTTCCGGCAGGCTGTCGGCATCGGCGGCACACGCGTCGCCGAAGATCGGCTTGCCTCGGTCCTGAACGCCCAAATCCGCGAGGTACTGGGTGCGGATCAGGTGACATCGGACACCATTCTCTCGCCGCAACGGCGCGACCTTGCCGTGCGCATCCTCGAGCAGGCACGCGCAAGTGCCGCCGGTCTGGGGCTGGAGATCGTCGACGTCCGGCTGAAGCAGACGAACCTGCCGCAGCAGAACCTCGACGCGACCTTCGCCCGGATGCGGGCCGAGCGCGAACGCGAAGCCGCCGACGAGATCGCCCGCGGTAACGAGGCCGCGCAGCGCGTACGCGCCGCGGCCGACCGGACGGTCGTGGAAACCGTGTCGAACGCCGAGCGCGAGGCCGAGATCACCCGAGGCGAGGCCGATGCCGAGCGTAACCGAATCTATGCCGAGGCCTTTGGCAACAATCCCGATTTCTTCGCTTTCTATCGCTCGCTTGCCGCTCTGGAACGCTCGATGAACGAAGAAAACTCCACCATCGTCTTCTCGCCGCAAAGCGGCTTCCTGGGGCAGATGTTCGAGGCCGTGCGCGCCGATGGCCTGGGCGAGGTCGCGCTTGAGGAGATCGACATCGAACGCCTTCGCGAAATGGCGCCGGAAACCGAGATATCGCCGGACCTTCCCGAAAGCGAACGCCAGCGACTGGAGGAAGACGCCGCGGAACAAAAGGCCGAGCAGGAAGCCGAGGCCGCCGAAGCGGAGCGCGAAGAAGCTGCCGAGTCGCAGGAAGACACCGAGTTGCAACAGGATGCCGCGCCACAGGACGATGCGGACGAGCAGGAAGACGCCCCGGTCACCGAGGATGTGACCAATTGATCGGCACGATCTTCCTGGCCTTCGGGCTTGTACTGATCGTCGAGGGGCTGGTGTACGCACTGGCCCCTTCGCTTGTGGAACAGATGCTTGTTGCGTTGCGCGCCCTGCCCGAGGACCATCGTCGTCTTGTCGGTCTCTGCGCTTTGGCGTTCGGTGCCGTGCTGATCGGGTGCGCCCGAATGCTCGGCGCATAGCCGCAAGGCACGACGGCGTGATTGACAAAACGTTCACATGGGCGTGACATCGTATTGTGAGTTTGGCGTTCTCGCAAAGCGCCCCTACATAAAGGCCAGAACGGCTTCGCCGGGCACGCTCGGGAAGCCAACATTCCAATTATCGATCAAGGAGTGGTCTCGCGTGAAAGCACAAAGTCTCTCTCAACCCCTCGCACCATCTGTCGCAATCCGCGCTCTCTGGCTGACAGCATTGGCCATGGCGCTCGTGATTGCTCAGGCCATCACGGCGCATGCCCGGCCCGAAAGCTTTGCCGATCTCGCCGATGAGGTCAGCCCGGCGGTGGTGAACATCACCACCTCGACCGTCGTCGCCCAAGGGACCGGCCCATCACCCATCGTCCCCGAAGGCTCACCCTTCGAAGATTTCTTCCGTGACCTTCCGAACCGGAACGGCGACGGGGACCGGCCGCGCCGCACCTCCGCCCTCGGGTCGGGCTTCGTCATTTCCGAGGACGGGTACATCGTCACCAACAACCACGTGATCGAAACCGCCGACGAGATCATCATCGAGTTTTTCACGGGCCGCGAACTCGAGGCGACCGTGATCGGTACGGACCCCAAGACCGACATCGCCCTGCTCAAGGTCGATGCCGACGGGCCGCTGCCCTTCGTCAGCTTCGGCGACAGCGACACCGCCCGCGTCGGTGATTGGGTGATCGCCATGGGCAATCCGCTCGGCCAGGGTTTCTCGGTCTCTGCGGGGATCGTCTCTGCCCGGAACCGGGAATTGTCGGGCACCTACGACGACTATATCCAGACCGACGCCGCCATCAACCGGGGCAACTCGGGCGGCCCGCTGTTCAACCTCGACGGCCAGGTCGTCGGCGTCAATACCGCCATCCTGTCGCCAAACGGTGGCTCGATCGGTATCGGCTTTTCCATGGCGTCCAATGTCGTGACCCGAGTTGTCGACCAGCTTCAGGAATTCGGCGAGACCCGCCGCGGCTGGCTGGGCGTTCGCATCCAGGACGTGACCGATGACGTGGCCGAGGCGATGGGCCTTGAAAAGGTCGCCGGTGCGCTGGTCACCGATGTCCCCGAAGGTCCTGCCGAAGAGGCTGGCATGCAGGCGGGTGACGTGATCACGCAGTTCGACGGTTTCGAAGTCGTGGACACGCGGACGCTGGTCCGCCGGGTCGGCAATACCGAGGTCGGCAAGACCGTCCGTGTCGTGGTGTTCCGGGAAGGCAAGACCCAGACCCTGCGCGTCACGCTTGGCCGTCGCGAAGCCGCAGAAGGCGTTGTGCCCGCCGCCCAGCCTGGCGAGCCTTCCGAGCCGGACACATCCGAGGTTCTTGGCCTGACGCTGACCCTCTTGGATGACGAGTTGCGCAGCCAGTTGGAACTTGACGATACCGCCAGCGGGCTGGTTGTCTCGGACATCGACAACCTGTCGGAAGCCTACGAGAAAGGCATGCGTGCGGGCGACGTGATCACCGAAGCCGGTCAGCAGAAGCTGTCCAGCGTGTCCGACCTCGAGGCGCGGATCTCGGATGCGCGCGAAGCGGGCCGCAAGTCGATCCTGCTTCTGGTGCGCCGCGCAGGCGAGCCGCGTTTCGTGGCCCTGTCGCTTGAGGAAACACCGGAAGATCCGCAATAATACGCGTTTCACGGCTGACATCGAAACGGGCGCTCCGATCGGGGCGCCCGTTTTCATTGTGACGGCGCTGCACGGGTCAGCGCGGAAGCGGAAAATCCTGCAGCGCGGTGTCCTTGCGGAGGTACAGCGGGTGCTTGGCAGAACCGTCCTTGTTGAGGCCAAGGCATTTCAATGGTCGCTTGGTCTCCGCCACGGCCTGCAGTGCCGCACGAACCACCGGCGCGTATCGCTGGTGCAGCTTGCCATAGGCCAGCACGACCAGCTCCGCCTCCTGCGCCATCCCGACCAGCGCAGGGATGTTCTCGGAACTGCAGGCGACGGCCGGATCATCCGGTATGTCCTTGGGCGACGTCGCCCGCCAATCCAGCATGTTGCCCTTCAGGTACCGGGTAAAGCCCCAGTCGCGGGCGAACATCAGTTCCCGGTGACAGGTGGGATCCGAAGCGGCCGCATCGGCCACCGACGGGTTCATTCCTATGAACAGAACCGCTCTGGGAATGGCCCCCTCGGGCGTCCAGTCGCGGGTCAGCGCCTGCCGGTAGCGGCCGCAGTCCGAAAACCGTGCACCGCCCACCACGCCATCGGGCAGGCGCAGGCGCACTTTGCCACCCGGATCATGTGCCGCTGCCGTCACGATGTCGCCGTATCGAGGTTGAACACCCGGCTGGGATAAAGCTCCCCGCCCCTGAATTGCCCAACCGCCACAGCGCGCCCCTTCAGCGAGGCCCAGCATTCGTCGCCGAACTCGACATCCGAACCGATCACGGGCGCGGGGTTCCCATGGCGCAGCCGCGCCGCGCTCAGCTCGTTGCAGGTCACCCGCGGTAGGTCGCACAGGCCATCTTCCAATGGCCTCAGATACGCATCCAGCGCCGGATCCTGCGCCAGCGCCTCGACCTGCTCCATCGTCACGCCGTCCTCGGCCCGGAACGGCCCGGACCAGACCCGGCGCAACCACGACACATGCCCGTGACAGCCCAGAACCTCTCCCAGGTCACGCGCAATGGAGCGCACGTAGCCGCCCTTGCCGCAAACCATCTCAAGCTCGACCGTGTCGGCATCCGGGCGATCGGTCAGCAACAGCTCTTCGACCCAGAGAGGGCGCGCCTCGACCTCGAAATCCTCGCCGTCGCGGGCGCGTTTGTAGGCCCGCTCGCCGTCGATCTTCACCGCCGAGAATTTGGGCGGCACCTGCTGGATCTCCCCCACGAAACGACCCAGCGCCGCCTTGATCTTGTCGTCGCTCGGGCGCGAGTCGCTTTCGTCCAGCACCTCGCCTTCGGCGTCGTCGGTGTTCGTCGCCTGCCCCAGCCGCACCAGAAAGCGATACGATTTCAGGGCGTCGGTGATGAATGGCACCGTCTTGGTCGCCTCGCCCAGCGCGACGGCAAGAACCCCTGTCGCATCAGGGTCCAGGGTTCCGGCATGACCAGCCTTGCGTGCCTGAAGCGCCCAGCGCACCTTGTTGACCACCGCGGTCGAGGTCACGCCGGCGGGCTTGTCCACAATCAGCCAACCCGATATATCGCGTCCCTTGCGCTTTCGCCCCATGCCGTTCCGTTCTCCTTGTCAGACTGGAGAGCGCCGCCTAGCGCAGCCCCAAAGCCCTGTCAATTCGCCGCCGCAATGTCACTCGGCCACGACGCCCACGATCGGCCCCATCGGAAAGCCGCCGTCATGCCGGCCAAGCTGCGGCGCATAAAGCCGCGAGATACTGCCGTCAAAATAAAGTGCCTGCGGCACCTTCAGCACGTCCCGGAACACCCGCGCGAAGGCGTCGAAATTGACTTTCTCTTCGGAGATCACGAACCACGCGGTACGTCCGTCGGCAGTGGTTCCGACGCCGTTGCGGATATTGAGACTGTCGCTGTCCTTCAGGAAACGCGGATGCAGCTTTCCGTCGATCACCAACATCGGCCCCGATTGGCTGGCATAGCGGCATTCCGGCTTCTCGCGTTCGAAACGGCGCGTTTCCAGAACGTCCGCCCGCCCGGACCCGACGCAGAAAACACCGTTTGGCAACAGGCCGAAATTGCCCGGCCCGTCGCGCGTAATCAGCGCCTTGGATTCGCGGCCGTTCTCGACATAGTGACCGACAGGGCTGCGATCCTGGTGGTACATGCCGGCATTCATAGCGAAGGCAAGCGTCTTGCCCGCGCCGCGCACCTGCCGCTCGACCTTGCTGAAACTGCCCAGCGTCTCGCCGGTCATCGGATCGTTCAGAAAAAGGCGCAGCGTCTCGCGGGTGGTATCGACCTTGCAGACCGTATAGCGCGCGCCGTCATGGCGGATCGCCTCGCAGTCGACCGCCCCAGCCGGCCCCCCGGCCAGAACCAGAGCCAGAAGAACCCCCCGCCACATGGTGTCAGTTCTCGATATCGCGCCGTACGGCGTCCTGGGCGAACAGCCGCCGTGTCTCGTCAAGCTGGTCGAACGTCTCATCCAGCCGAAAGCGAAGCTCGGGCGAAAACTTGAGCCCGACCTTCTTGCCCACGATCCGGCGCAACTCGCCCTTGTTGCGGCGCAGTAGGTCCAGAACGTCGTCCTGTCCGTGCCCGCCCAGAGGCAGGACATAGGCGGTCGCAACTTTCAGATCGGGCGAGGTACGCACCTCGCCCACGGTCACCGACAGCCGGTTGAGTTCGGGATCATGGATATCACCACGCGCCAGCACTTCGGCCAACGTGCGACGGATCAGTTCACCGACGCGCAACTGACGTTGCGAAGGTCCGGCGCCATCATGAAACTTGTTCTTTGCCATGGGACAGCATCTAAGGCCTGCACGGGTCTTTGCCAAGCTATCATCACCGCGTTATGCAATGCCCACCATAAAACGGAGACTGTTCATGACCGACCTTCCAGGGATCGTGGTGACCGGCGCCTCGGGGCGCATGGGCCGTATGTTGACCGATATCGTCATGGCTTCGGACAAGGCGCACCTGATCGGCGCGCTGGAACGTCCCGGCCATGCCTGGGTCGGGCAGGACCTGGGCGAAGCCATGGGCAGCGCGGCCCTGGGGGTCACCGTCTCGGATGACCCGCTCGAGACAATATCGAAGGCACATGCGGTTCTCGACTTCACGTCGCCACAGGCCACGGTGGACTTTGCCGCGCTTGCCGCGCAGGCCCGCTGCGTGCACGTGATCGGGACGACCGGGTTGTCGGAAGACGACATTGCCAAGATCGGCGCCGCGGCGCGCCACGCCACGATCATCCGCGCAGGCAACATGAGTCTCGGCGTGAACCTTCTGGTGCAGCTGACAAAGAAGGTCGCAGCGGCGCTGGACGAGGATTACGATATCGAGGTGGTCGAGGCGCATCACAACCGAAAGGTTGACGCACCCTCCGGAACCGCGCTCATGCTGGGGCAAGCGGCCGCCGACGGGCGCGGCGTGTCATTGGATCAGGCCGCCGATCGCGGTCGGGACGGGATCACCGGCGCGCGCACGCGTGGCCACATCGGCTTCAGCGCAATTCGGGGCGGCGACATCGTCGGCGAGCATGACGTCATGTTCGCGGCGGCAGGGGAACGGATCATCCTGCGCCATGTCGCCTCTGACAGGGCCGTTTTCGCCCGTGGCGCGCTCAAGGCCGCGCTTTGGGGGCAGGGGCGCAAACCCGGGGAATACGACATGCTGGACGTGCTGGGACTGAGTGACGACTGATCCGATCCGGAATGCGGCCCGTACTACTGATTGTTTGTCACGGGAGCCATCCAGATGCGCCTGACTGTTTTCGTTTTCCTCGCCGCCCTCGCCGGCAGCCCTGCCGCTGCACAGGAATTTGACCAGATCGACGACAGGGACGAGTTCCTGTCGGTCGTCGCCAGCAAGAACCTGACACGTCTCGGCATCACACTGACCGTCACGCCCTCGGGTCAGATCGAAGGCAAGGCGTTCGGCAAGCCCGTCACCGGAGCTTGGCAATGGAAATCCGGGTATTTCTGCCGCGACCTCTACTGGGGCCAACGCAATCTGGGCCCGAATTGTCAGGCCGTCAGGGTCCGGGGCTCGACCGTGCGCTTCGTGTCAGATCAGGGAACCGGCGAACATGCCGACCTGAGGCTGCAATAGCTCCGACTGAGGACGCCAATCAAAAATCGATGGCGATGCCCTTCTTTTCCCAGTCGCCGTAACGCACGGGTTCCGGGCCTTTACGTCCGCCCAGTTCCCTGGGCAGGTCAAGTTCCTTGGCCGCCTTGCGCCGTGCTTCGGCCTCGGCAAGGGCGCGCCGGGCCGCGGGCGGCAAGTCTTGGCGATCATCCGACATGGCCGGTCTTCCTTCCTATAGGTACGCCTGATATAGGCCAGCCTTGATCAAAGGCCAAGGAAGTCCCATGCCCGCGCCGACCGCCCGCAGCACCGCTGTCACCCTGCTCAACAAGGTCCTTGGCGAAGGCCGCCTGCTGGCCGAGCTTAACGCGCCGCTCGCCCGCCTGTCGCCGCCAGACCGCGCGCGTGCGCTGCGCCTGGCCAATGACACGCTTCGCGGCATGGACCGCGCAGACCGCCTTCTCGCGCGGCAACTGCGCAAGACACCCCAACTTCCGGTGATGAATATCCTGCGGCTCGGCACGGTCGAATTGTGCATGGGGGGTGATGCGCATGGTGTCGTGGACGAACTGGTCACGCTGGTGGGAACGCACCCCCGATACAAGCGCCTGCGCGGCATGGTGAACGCCGTTCTGCGCCAGATGGCAGGGGACGCCGGCAAACCGTGGAAGGACCTGCGCACGCCGCGCCTGCCGGGGTGGCTGCGCGACCCGTTGGTCACCGCCTGGGGCAACGGCGCAGTTTCGTCCATGGAGAAAGCGCATTTCGCCGGCGCGCCGCTCGACCTGACACTGAAACCGGGCGAGGACGGGGGCATGTGGGCCGATCGCCTGGGAGGTACATTGCTGCCGACAGGGTCGGTCCGCGTGTCCGATGCCGGACAGGTTTCGGCACTGCCGGGTTTCGACGCCGGCGAATGGTGGGTACAGGACGCCGCAGCCGCCCTTCCGGCGCGCATCCTTGCACCCCGGCACGGCGAACGCGTTCTCGACCTTTGCGCCGCGCCGGGCGGCAAGACGCTGCAACTGGCCGCAGCCGGGGCCGACGTCACCGCGCTCGATATCTCGGAAAACCGCATGGCCCGCGTGACCGAGAACCTGTCGCGCACCGGCCTGGACGCCAACTGCGTCATAGAGGACGCGCTGACCTATTCCGGTGGGCCATTCGATGCCATCCTGATCGACGCACCCTGTTCCGCCACTGGCACCATCCGGCGCCACCCGGACCTGCCTTATGCCAAGGACGGGTCAGAGTTCGGCACCTTGTTCGAACTGCAGGCATGCATGATCGATCACGCAGTGACCCTGCTTGTCCCCGGCGGGCGCATGGTCTTCTGCACCTGCTCGCTTCTGCCTGACGAGGGCGAGGTGCAGATCGAAGAAGTGCTTGCGCGCAATCCAGGCCTGCGCACCGATCCCGCCGCGCTGGATCTTCCGGGTATCGACCCGGTCTGGATCACCGAGGAAGGCGGCCTGCGCCTGCGCCCCGACCACTGGCCCGAGCTTGGCGGGATGGACGGTTTCTACATCGCCCTCCTGCGAAAGGATTAAGCGGCGACAGCCTTCCTCCGTGACTTGATGTCCGCGGATGCGTATACTGCGCCGACAGCGCCGGTAAGAGCGCGCCGAGGCTTGGAGTCGATGTCGACACCCGATCAACAGATATCGCGAGTGACGCGATTCCTGAACCGTCTGGCGGCGCGTCGTGCGACGTTCGGCGGCGGGGCGACGGCCTTCGTATCGCAGCCCGATCCGCGCACCATCGGCAGCTTCGCCCGCGGTCGACAGCTTTGCGCCGGAAACTTCCTTTTCGCGGGCCACCTCGTGCGTGACCCCGAAAAGACGCCCTGGGACATCGAACCGCCCGACACTGCTTTTACGCGCGAAGTACATGGTTTCGTCTGGCTCGACGATCTCGCCGCCGCCGGCGACGCAAGCGCGCGGGCCTGCGCGCAGGACTGGCTCTGGCGGTGGATCGACCTTTACGGGCGCGGACGCGGCCCGGGCTGGACGCCGGATCTCGCGGGGCGGCGCATCATCCGGTGGATCAATCACGCGCTGTTCCTGTTGTCCGGCCGCAGCGAGGACCAGTCGGAATTGTTCCTGCGATCCCTGTCCCAGCAGACCCAATTCCTGGCCCGCCGCTGGCGCGCGACGGCGCCCGGCCTGCCCCGGTTCGAGGCACTGACCGGGCTTGTCTATGCTGGCCTCTCGCTTGAGGGCATGTCGGCCAATGTCGCACCGGCCTCTGCCGCGCTTGCCCGCGAATGCACCCGCCAGATCGACGATCAGGGTGGCCTGCCTACCCGCAACCCCGAGGAGCTGCTCGAGGTGTTTACCCTGCTGACCTGGGCCGCGGAAACCCTTACCGAAGCCGGTCAAAGCCCGCTGCAGGCCCACTGGGCCGCCATCGAGCGCATCAGTCCCACCCTGCGGACCCTGCGGCATTCCGATGGCGGTCTGGCCCGGTTTCACGGCGGCG
Source organism: Roseovarius sp. (assembly GCA_046290265.1). Lineage (GTDB taxonomy): Bacteria > Pseudomonadota > Alphaproteobacteria > Rhodobacterales > Rhodobacteraceae > Roseovarius. The sequence goes on from JBKAGF010000002.1 coordinate 90,311, forward strand.
GGCGCGGAATCGACGGACGGCTCGACAGTGCGCTTGCGTCCAGCCAGATCAAGGGGCGGCACGCCAACGGCCTGTCGATGGGGTTTGCCCGCCTCAGTGCCGGGCGCAGTTCCCTCATCATCGACGCCTCCGTGCCGCCGAAAGGCAAGGCATCGACCGGCGCCCATGCCTCGACACTCGCTTTCGAACTGACGGCCGGGCGCAGGCCGCTTATCGTGAACTGTGGCGCCGGTGCCAGCTTCGGCGCCGCGTGGCGGCGCGCCGGACGCGCCACGCCCTCGCATTCCACGCTGGTCCTCAACGGTCAGTCCAGCAGCCGCCTTGGCAAGGGGCAACACCGGCAGGATATGCTGATCGACGGCCCAGAGGACGTGCCGATCCGCGTCAACCACGCACCCGACGGACTGACCTTCGAGGGCGGGCATGACGGGTACCTGCGGGGCTATGGCCTGACCCATGTTCGGAAGCTCGAGATGACCTTCGACGGTCGCGGCATCGCCGGCGAGGACATGCTTCTGGCACTCGATGACGCCGCCCGCCGCCGCTTTGACAAGGCATTGGACAGCCGGAAACTGCAGGGAATTCCCTTTGACATCCGCTTTCACCTGCATCCCGATGTGGATGTCTCGCTCGATATGGGGGGCGCCGCCGTCTCGATGGCGCTGAAAAGCGGCGAATTGTGGATCTTCCGCGCCGATGGCACCACCACCCTGTCGGTGGAAACCAGCTTTTATCTGGAATCCAGCCGTCTCAAGCCACGTGCGACCAAACAAATCGTTCTCACCGGTCGCGCGATGGAGTATGCGACCCGCACAAGGTGGTCACTGGCCAAGCCGCAGGACTCTCCGATCGGTGTGCGCGATCTGGCGGAGGACGGGCAAAGACCGGTGGCCCTCAACTGATTTCGACCGAAGACTGCCACAAGGACCACTCATTCCATGACCGATCTCGCCCCGTTGCGCCGTGCGCTTCTTTCCGTTTCCGACAAGACCGGACTGGTCGATCTGGGCCGCGCGCTCGCCCAGCGCGGGGTCGAGTTGCTCTCGACCGGCGGCAGTGCGCAGACCCTGAGAGAGGCCGGGCTGGACGTGCGCGACGTCGCCGAAGTGACGGGGTTTCCCGAGATGATGGACGGCCGGGTCAAGACCCTGCACCCCATGGTGCATGGCGGCCTTCTGGCGTTGCGCGACAATGACGATCACTTGGCGGCTATGACCGAACACGGCATCGGCCCGATCGACCTCTTGGTGGTCAACCTCTACCCGTTCGAGGAAACCGCCGCCAGGGGGGCGGACTATGACACCTGCATCGAGAACATAGACATCGGCGGTCCCGCCATGATCCGCGCGGCGGCCAAGAACCACGCCTTCGTCAGCGTCGTCGTGGATGTCGAGGATTACGACGCCCTGCTGGCCGAGCTTGACGCCAATGATGGCCGGACCAGCTATGCGTTCCGCCAGCGTCTGGCGCTGACCGCCTATGCACGCACCGGCGCCTATGACGCCGCCGTCTCGGGCTGGATGGCCAAAGCACTGAACCAGACCGCACCGCGCCGCCGCGCCGTCGCCGGACAGCTGGCCCAGACCTTGCGTTATGGCGAGAACCCGCATCAGCAGGCGGCGTTCTACACCGACGGATCGGCCCGCCCGGGCGTCGCGACAGCGCGACAGCTGCAGGGCAAGGAACTTAGCTACAACAATATCAACGACACCGATGCGGCGTTCGAACTGGTCAGCGAATTCAGTGCCGCCGACGGGCCTGCCTGTGCGATCATCAAGCACGCCAACCCCTGCGGCGTGGCCCGCGCCGACACCCTGAAAGAGGCCTACATGCGGGCCTTCGACTGCGACCGCACCTCGGCCTTCGGGGGGATCATCGCCCTCAATCAGCCGCTTGACGGGGCCACGGCGGAAGAAATCGCCGGGATTTTCACAGAAGTCGTCATCGCACCCGGGGCAGACGATGACGCCATGAGTATTTTTGCCAAGAAAAAGAACCTGCGCCTGCTTACGACGGATGGTCTGGCCGATCCGGCCGAGGCCGCCCTTATGCTCAAGCAGGTCTCGGGCGGCTACCTGGTGCAGGACAAGGACAACGGACAGCTGGCGCAAGGCGACCTCAAGGTGGTGACCAAGCGCGCCCCGACCGAGGAGGAGATGGCAGACATGCTGTTCGCGTGGAAGGTCGCCAAGCACGTGAAATCCAATGCCATCGTCTATGTCAGCAACGGGGCCACCGTGGGCGTCGGCGCCGGCCAGATGAGCCGTGTCGACAGCTGCCGCATCGCCGCGCGGAAATCACAGGACATGGCCGCGGAACTTGGCCTGCCGGCGCCGCTGACACAAGGCAGCGTCGTGGCGTCGGATGCCTTCTTTCCCTTCCCGGATGGACTGCTGACCGCGGCAGAGGCCGGGGCCACCGCCGTGATTCAGCCGGGCGGGTCGATGCGCGACGACGAGGTCATCGCCGCGGCCGACGAGGCCGGCCTTGCCATGGTCTTGACCGGCATGCGCCATTTCCGGCACTAAGGCAGAAAACCAAGAAAGGCCGGCAGTAATAAGCCGGCCAGCAAGGAGAGCAGTATGCGCACCGTTGCATGGGTCGCGAGCATCGTGTTCGTACTCGACCAGATTACGAAATACTGGATCGTGCAGCTGCTCGACCTCAAGACGCGGGGCCTGATCGAAGTCCTGCCGCCGTTCCTGAACCTGCAGATGGCCTGGAACACCGGCATCAATTTCGGCGTCTTTGCGGGCGCCAACCGCTGGATCTGGATCACCGTCGCGCTGATGATCGTCGGCGCGGTGCTGTGGTGGGTCCGGTCCGATCCGCAGGGCCGGTGGCAGAAGATCTCGGCAGGTCTGCTGGTGGGCGGCGCCTTCGGCAACGTGATCGACAGGCTGGTCTACGGCGCGGTCGCGGACTTCATCAACATGTCGTGCTGCGGCTTTACCAATCCGACCTCTTTCAACGTGGCCGACATCGCGGTTTTCATCGGGGCGTTCGGCATGGTAATCTTCAGCGGCGACAGTAAAAAGGCGGCGTGACGTTTCTTGCCGGATAGGATAAGTCTGGCGGAAGCGAGCAGGAGTGGGAAATGAAAGTTCCGGCGATTTTTGTCTTGATCCTTGCGATGGCGGTTTCCGCGTGCGGCGGCCGTGACAGGGACATCACCCTGTCGCGCATCAAGAACACCGGCAACGGGCCCGAGGAATTCAACATCGTTCCCGGCAAACCCCTGCAGACGCCGGAAAGTTATTCGGCGCTGCCCGCACCCACACCCGGCGGCACCAACATCACCGATCCGACCCCGAAGGGCGATAGCGTCGCGGCGCTGGGCGGCAACCCTGCGGCGCTGGCCGATACCGGCATCGGGCGCGCTGACGGCGGCCTTGTGAATTACGCCAACCGGTTCGGCCTTGTGCCCGGCATCCGCCAGACCCTTGCGCGCGAGGATGTCGAGGTGCGCCGCAAGCGCGGACGCGTCAACATCCTCAATATCGGCCGCAACGACGACTACAATCTGGCCTACAGGCGCCAATGGCTGGACTCCAAGGCCGAGGCGGCCCGCCTGCGCCGAGTCGGTGTGCCTGTACCCTCCTACGCGCCCGAGGGTCCGCGCCGCGGAAACCGCTGACGCGGTCACAACAAGGTCAACACGGTTGAATTGCCCCGTTCGCGGCGTATCTTGCCGGCAACGCATCTTCGGTTCATGAGGTACTCCATGCGCAACTGGCTGTCCGGCCTGTTTTTCGTCGTCCTTTCCGCCACCGCATCGCTCGCGGAGGAGCCGGTCACCACCTTCACCCTCGACAATGGGATGGACGTGGTCGTGATCGAGGATCATCGCGCGCCCGTGGTGGTTCACATGGTCTGGTACCGGGCCGGATCAGCAGATGAGAAACCGGGGGTTTCGGGCGTTGCGCATTTTCTAGAACATCTTTTGTTCAAGGGCACCAAGACCATGGCTCCGGGCGAATTCTCGTCGACCGTGGCGCGTAATGGCGGCTCGGACAACGCCTTTACCAGCTACGACTACACCGCTTATTTCCAGCGTGTCGCCGCCGATCGGCTGGAACTGATGATGAAGATGGAAAGCGACCGAATGGTCAATCTGCAGCTGGACGAGGAGGACATCCTGACAGAGCGCGACGTGATCATCGAGGAACGCAACCAGCGCACCGAGAACAACCCCTCGGCCCTGTTCCGCGAACAGCATGATGCTGCGCAATATCTCAACCACCGTTACGGCGTGCCGGTCATCGGGTGGCGGCACGAGATGGTTGACCTGTCGCTCGACGATGCACTTGACTATTACAAGACCTATTATGCACCGAACAACGCCGTTCTGGTGGTCGCGGGCGACGTGACGCCGGACGACGTGCGCAAGCTGGCCGACACCTATTATGGCGTCATCCCGGCCAATCCGGACCTGCCGGCACGGGTGCGCCCGCAGGAGCCCCCGCAATCGGCCGAACGGCGCGTCTATTATCAGGATGCGCGCGTTGCGCAGCCCTATCTGCAACGGTCCTACCTTGCGCCCGAGCGTGACACGGGCGACCAGGAAACCGCGGCCGCACTGGCGATCCTTGCCGACATCCTGGGCGATGGCACCACCTCGATCCTGAACGAGAAGCTGCAGTTCGACACAAGAACCGCAGTCTACACGGGGGCGTATTACGGTGCGACCTCACTCGACGATACGACCTTCAACCTGACGGTCGTGCCCGCGCCCGGTACGACGCTGGAACAGGCCGAAGAGGCGATGGACAAGGTCATTGCCGAGTTTCTCGAAGATGGTTTTCCGCGAGAACGGCTCGAGCGAATCAAGACCCAGATCCGCGCCTCCGAAATTTATGCGCGCGATGATGTCAGCGCGCTGGCGAACCGATATGGCCGCGGCCTGACCCAAGGCCTTACTGTCGAGGATATCCAGGCATGGCCGGATGTGCTGCAGGCCGTCACCGCAGAGGATGTCATGACAGCCGCGCGCGAACTCTTTGCCAAGAACAACAATTCCGTGACCGGTTACATCAGCGCCCAGGAGGTGAGCCAATGAGACGAATGATCCGCTTCCTGCTTCCTGCGCTTGTCATGCTGTGTGCCCTGCCCGCCAGGGCCGAGGTCGACATCCAGGAGATCACCACGCCGGGCGGCGTCGATGCATGGCTTGTCGAGGATCATTCGATCCCCTTCGTCGCGCTGGAACTGCGCTTTCGCGGGGGCACCTCCCTGGACGATCCGGACAAGCGCGGTGCCGTGAACCTCATGACCGGCCTGCTCGAGGAAGGCGCAGGCGATCTGGACGCGCGCGCCTTTTCGCGCGAGGCAGAGTCGCTTGCCGCCTCGTTTTCCTACGACGCCGGGCCGGATTCTCTGGGGGTGTCTGCTCGCTTTCTGACCGAGAACCGCGACGAGTCGATGAACCTTCTGCGCGATACCCTGATCAATCCGCGCTTCGATGAAGAGGCGATCGAGCGCGTGCGCGCGCAGATGCTGTCGATCATCCAGTCCGATGCCAAGGATCCGCAGGAAATCGCGGGTACCAGCTTCAGCCGCCTTGTCTATGGCGAGCATCCTTATGGCAGCGACGAGAACGGCACGGTCGAAAGCGTGACCGCTCTCACGCGGGAGGATATCGTTGCGGCACACAAGGCGACGCTGGCACGTGACCGACTCTATGTCAGCGCGGTCGGAGATATCACCGAAGAGGAACTGTCCGCGCTTCTCGACACCCTGCTGGCGGACCTGCCCGAAACCGGTGTGGCCCTGCCCGGGACTGCCGATGTGAACCTGCCGGGCGGCGTCAAGGTCGTGGATTACGACACGCCGCAATCCATCGCCATCTTCGCCCAGCCCGGCCTGGAACGCGAAGACCCGGATTTCTTTCCGGCCTTCGTTCTGAACCACATCCTTGGGGGCGGCGGGTTCGAAAGCCGGCTCATGACCGAAGTCCGGGAAAAGCGCGGGCTGACCTATGGCGTCTATTCCTATCTCGCCGACCGCGATAACGCACAGGTCTGGATGGGCAGCGTCGCCTCGGCCAACGACAGGGTCGCCGAGGCGGTGGAGGTCATAAAGCAGGAATGGGCGCAGATACGCGACGAAGGCGTCACCCAGGAAGAACTGGATGACGCCAAGACGTATCTGACCGGTGCCTATCCATTGCGGTTCGACGGGAACGGCACGATTGCCAACATCGCCGTCGGTATGCAGATGGACGGTCTGGGTGTCGAATACATCGCTGATCGGAACGACAAGGTGAACGCGGTGACACTGGAAGACGTGAACCGTGTCGCCCGCGAATGGCTGGATCCCGAGAAACTGACCTTCGTTGTGACTGGTCAGCCGGAAGGCCTGACTGGAACCATCAACTAGAGTCACGACCGACCGGCGCAGCTCGCTGGATCGTTGCGCCCCGGCAGATGGTGCGCAAATTCCGGACGAGGGCCAGAAGCGGCTTGTCGCAGGTCTTGACACGCAGAATGCGAGGCTTTCCTTCGAGGCATGACAGATCTTTCACGCCGGTCGCTTGATGACCTCACAATCGACGAAACCGCTCGACCCAAGGCGCCGAAGGTCCCGGCGGCAACCGACAGACATCGCCGCCAAGGTCGACAGCTGGCGGCGATCCACCGCCACTATCTTATGGAAATGGCTCAGATCGGAGCGGTGCTGGCGCGCATCGAGGCGGGGGATACTCCGCCCGAAAACCTGAAGCACATCGTGCTTTCGCTCGACATGGCCGAGAATTTCCGCGCGTTCGGAAACCTTTGTGGGCGCGAGTGCCAGGTGCTCAAGCTGCATCATGACATCGAGGGCAGCGATATGTTTCCCCGGGTCGCGTCGGCAGGCGGTGGCATGTTTAAAGAGGTCGTGGCAAAGCTGCTGTCAGAACACGAGGTGGTCCATGAGCTGATCCTTCGTCTCGGTCAGGCGGCGGACGTATTGGCCGAAGATCCTTCCAAGGAGAGCTTCGTTCGGGCCGCTTCCACGTACCGCAAGCTTGAAGAGGTCGTGTGCTCTCATTTCAGGTACGAGGAAACAGAACTGGAGGAGGCGATCGGGTACTATCTGGGCACGATCTGACGCCGCAGGAACCTAGGCGTCCGCCGCCACGCGCTCGGAAATGTCGACCGCTTTCCGAGCGCCGCACTTTGGTCAACACCTTGACAATTCTTCCAAATTTTACAGATCTGTCAGTTCGGAACGTTCAAGGATATCGGCAGCTCTAACACTGTCTGTAGGCGTGCGCGTATTTTTTCGCGCGCACGTGTGGAAAATCAGCATCTTGGCGCCGCTTTAAGCGCAAATTATTTCGGCTTCCACGCCCATATTTTTTCGCTTCATTGCCGAAGCTCTGTTGCAATCATACGCAGCACCAGAAATCCGATGTAGAAGACGAGATTTGGGGGCGTCTTCTGGACGTTCCGCGCGACCGGATGCGATTTCCGGTCGATTTTCATGTTCTGATCCTCGATTCGTTAGTAATACTAAACTGGAGATTGCTGTTTTTGTGAGTCATTTCTTGTACCATCCTGCTATGATGTCTGATCCTCGACTGGAACAGTTCGCCAAGACCCCGAACTGGATCGCCTTCAGCAAAACGCTTGCGGCTGCCTTGGACGATCCCGGTCAGTTCGGTTTCGAAGGTCAGAGCGAGCTGCTTGCGCACGTAGCTCAACTGCGCGGTGTCGACCCCTCGAGCCTCAGAAATCCCCTTGCCGCGGTAAATTGGATGAAGCTGAATGCTCCCAAAGCGCTGAAAGAAGAGAATGCGAGCGTTGCGATGACTGGCGTCCTCGTGCTTTCCCAGATCTCAATTATTTCCAATGACTTAGCTAAGAGCTTAGCGCCTAAGTTTTTTTTTGGAGAAATTTCGAGGAAGGACTTACAGGTTGCGCTGCGCAGAGCCGAGGTATCGAAAGGCGGGCGTGGTGTCGCAGCTCATGAGCGTGCGAAACGTATCTCGCAGTTCGAGGAAGAGGTCTTTCGGTTCCTGAAGGAGAATTCCAAGGTGCTTGAAATGGGCAGCCATATCGATGTTGTGCGCACCAGTCGCGAAGCCAGAGTGCCTTCTAACTTCACAGTGATACGCGACGGACAGATAGTGGCGGCCATCGAGTGTAAGTCTCATCGCAACAAGCGACACCGTAGGTACCTTGTCGAGACGTTGGCAATGACCGCACTCTTGGCGAAGGAACATAGCCACGCAGTTCTCGTCGTTCCGGAGTCGTGGGGGGACTCAAAAGCGGAACTGGCTAATTTCCAAATCGAACTTGGGTTAGACGACGTGCGAGTGGCCGAGTTTGGCGACGAAGACAGGGCTGGCGGACGGTTTCGATACTTGGAAGCCGGGTCTCAGGATCAATGAAGCCCGTGTGTATATCTGGAGTCCTGCGTGTCACTCAGCAAAGGCGTAAACTAAAAACGGCCTTGCGCAGTCCCTTGTCGCAAGCGCAGCGCACGACCGGTTGACCGCCCTACTTGCCGTTCTGATCCTTTCTGAAATCCCTCTCGCCTCCCTTGGTCTCTTCGAATACCAGTTCAGGCAAAACGACTTCCCAATTGGCGCGTTTCAGCAAATGGTGAAAACTCTCATCCGCATCCTCTTTACGCCAATGTATAATGGCCGCGATCTCGCCGGTGACAAAACTCGTACCAATTGGTGGTGCGAATGCTTTTGACATCCGCCCGAGGGACCGCCCTCGAACATCCTCGATCTGCCAGCGGTCGCCGACAGTGGAGAGCCTGACTGGATCGCCGACCTGTGCTTGGGCGATCGCGTCATGAACAATGTGCCGATCACCTTGGCGTCCTGCGAATGACAGGTCGACCATCTTCATTTCAGGCGATTGAAAGAACCGGCGTGGGCCGGGGACAGTCGTCAAGTCGGGCACCACGTGCCGCGTGACCACGGAAGACGACTCGGTGGGAAGGTATTCGTGATTGTCGTTGCTCATGACGATCAAATTACGCCGCGCGCGCGTCATGGCGACATAGAACAATCGCCTCGGCGCGTCCTGATCTTCGTTTCGCGAGGGCCGCTCCCAACCACCATCCATGATCACGACATCGTCAAATTCGAGACCCTTCGCGCGGTGAGCCGTCAACAATTTGAGACCGCGCTGCACCCCCCAAGAATCCTTCGACCATTCAGCAAACCATTCGACCACATCAGGGGTCGGAAGCGCCTTGCCATCAACTTCTCGCGCAAGCTGGCCAAGGCCCTCGCCAATCCGGTCAGTCCAACAACTTGCGGGTATCGCATTCAGAATTTCGGTCAGGTCGCCCAAGCTGACCATGGCCCCCTGCCTGTTGCGCAGACTGCCGACAAACCTCTGCATCTCACGGGTGCGCCACACACTCGGCAAGTTCTCGTTCGCCATCTCGACTGGAATTCCATGCGCCTCAGCAAAGTCTCGGACCGGCAGAAGCTTGCGCCAATCACGAGAAATGATTGCCGCACCTTTCCAACTCCAATCCGGGATCATTTTTGAAAGTCGGACCATCTCGTTGATCGCAGCAAGGGCCTGAGCGTCATTTCCGGCTGGGCAGCCAAGGATTTGAACCCGCCCCTGCGCAACCGGGTCGAGGCTTTCCATGATCCCTCCGGCCGGATCTTTCTGCCGCGATTGGTCGACGGTAATGCCGTGCCCCGTTTTCATTCGCTCGCGCGATCCTTCGATAACGGCGTTCGCCGCCGCGATGATGTTCTTCGACGAGCGGTAATTGTCGGTCAAAAAGACCGGCTTGGCGGAGTAATCCTGTTCGAACTGCCGGATGTGGCGCACTGATGCACCGGCAAACGCATAGATGTTTTGGTCGTCATCGCCGACCGCGAAGAGGCTGATCCTTTGGTCCGGGTCGTCGATGCTGCGCCCGGCCACGGCGGCGATCAAAGCGTATTCCTCAGGGCCTACGTCCTGATATTCGTCGACGAGTATCCAGCGGAACCCCTGGATCAAGGTCTCTCGCAAGGCTTCGGCCTCGACCTTGTCCAGCCCGTCGCCGCGCAACAGACGCGCTGCATCGGTCAGAAGCGTATCGAAATCAGGCGCATCTGCCCCTGCTCGACCGGCAAAACTCGCCCCGACCAGGCGCATGGCCAGGGCATGGATCGTCAGAACCGTCACGAACCGCGCGTCGTCGCCGATCAGCCGCCGCAAGCGCTCCCGGATCTCGGCGGCCGCGTGGCGATTATAGGCAAGAACCAGAATGCCGTTGGGATCCTCGCGCCTGATCCGGACCAAGTAGGCGACACGATGGACCAACACACGCGTCTTGCCCGAGCCCGGACCCGCAAGCACCAGCACATTGGTCTGTTCGCGGTCGTCACGCACGATATGCTCTTGGATCTTGTTGCCCAGGTTATCGACAATCTCCGCATAGGATTGGGGTGTAGCATGCCGCCTGAACTCTGACATCCGCCCCGGCATCCAAGCCTTCATGAAGTCGGATTGATCCAGTGCGAAATAATCATGCGCGAGCCGCTGGGCCTGATCGATATCGTCGATGCCTTTGGTCGCGTAGGCCGCCATCACGTGAGTCTGGACGGTTTGTTCGCTGTAGTGGTCTTCGAGTGGCGCGAAATGCTGGGTGGTAAAACCGCCGCCTTCCGGATTGATGTGCAACGTCATGGCCGAGCGAAACACGGACAAGCCCTTACCCAGCGTCACCACCTGCTGTTCGTGCAGCCACAGAAGCGCACGGTCCATCAGCTTCGACGGATCATTGACGGACGCTCGCAAGAACGCATCGCTACTGATCGCCGCCAGAAGCTCACCAAGGGTGGTCTCAACAGGAACGTCCTTGCCGCGCAGGCCGGCCTGAACCTGGTCGATCAAACGAGACACCAACCGCTCCGCCGCCTGCCTCCGAAGCTGAGCGGACTGCTCGACGACCGCCCACGATCTTTGTAGGCGCACCAAGAGGCTACCTTTAGAGGCTTTGCGCAGGCCAATATTGCCCCGCCCGCCATCCATGTCGCGGCCGTCTTGCGCCATGCCGCGGAGCAGTCCCTCGACGATGTCAGGCCGCACAGACGCGTGGCCCCGCTCCCGCAGGGCTTGCGCTACCGAGGTCAGATGACAGGGCAAAACCTCGTCGATCTCCGCGTCGGGTGTCTGCTCTCTCAGAATCGCGATCAGGTCGGCTTCCAGCCGGGATGCCGCATCGAAGCGTTTCGACGATGCATTCTCGACACGGACATGCACGAAGATGGTGATGTTCGTGTCGTCCTTTGCGATGCCGAGCGCCTCGAGGTCCACCAGAGCCTTTCGCACGCCCGACACCGTCAGCCCACTGACCCCGCACAGCTCGTCCGTGGTGATGCCCTCTTCCTGCGGCGCGTTGATGATATGTTGCACGATAGCGGCCAGATCCTCGCGCCGACGCTCGGTGATCTCGGCGGATACAAGGATTTCGCGAACCTCCTTCATGCTCTTGACCCGTAGCGATGCAGGAAACACCTGCACCCGATTTTCCTCGCGGTTCAGAAGGTGCGCTTCTTCCAGCCAGGCGACGGCCGTCTTCACCCGCGTATCATCGGTATTGCTGTCTCGCTGGAAGTCCCGGTCTTTTTCCTCATGCACGATCTCACCCGGCGTGGCGACGATTTCACCGCCCTTTCCGGTTCGTGTGTCAAGTCGACGAAGCGCTTTCAGGATCGCGCCGATCTCGTGCCGCGCGAGTCGAGACCGCGCGCTGAGGCTGAACTGACGATCAACGTCTTCGGTATTGAACAGAAGGACGCAGTTTGCAGGCTCGCGGTCCCGCCCGGCGCGCCCGGCCTCTTGCAGGTAGTTTTCCAGCGACCCCGGCACGTCCCCGTGAACCACCAGACGAATGTCCGGCTTGTCGACCCCCATCCCAAAAGCGTTGGTGGCCGAAATCACGCGCAGGTTCCCGACGCGGAAGTCCTCTTGGATCTCACGCTTGTCATCGGCGCTAAGGCCCGCATGATACCGTTCCGCGGCGATGCCCTGTTGTTTCAAAAACTCCGCCACGCGCTCGGTGGCGTTTCGGGTCGCACAATAGACGACCGCTCCTGACGCACCCTCACGCGGGAGTCGGGCCTCGATTGTGTCGAGGATATCGGTCATCTTGGTTGCCCGCTGCGTTGGCAGCACCTGGAAGCTCAGGTTCGACCGCGATGCGCCACCGTCGATCAACGCAAGCTCGGCCCCCAACCGCTCTTTGAAATGACTGCGGATATCCTGCACGACGTCCGGCTTTGCCGTTGCGGTCAAGCAAAGTACCGAAGCGGGTTCATCGCCTGAGCTCTCCTTTATGAACCGCGAAACATAGCGATAGTCGGGTCGGAAATCGTGCCCCCATTTCGATACGCAGTGCGCCTCGTCCAGCACCCACAGCCCCACCTCGCGCTGAGCCAAAACGGACCGAACTGTTGTGCTGCGCAGTTGTTCTGGCGAAATCAAAAGGATCGCGGCATCCCCAAGCCGCACCTTGTCGAGCGCATCCTGACGCTCGGGCAATGACAACAGCCCGTTAATCGTAACCGCCGAGGAAATTCCGGCCCGTACCAAGCCCTGAACCTGGTCCGCCATCAGCGCCACAAGCGGCGATATGACGACGGTCAAGGCCCCGGTTTTGTCGAACCGAGACAGCGCAGGTATCTGATAGCAGATCGATTTGCCCGTGCCCGTCGGCAGAATGCCCAAAAGGTTGTCGCCTTCCATGGCCGTCGCCACGATCTTTTCCTGAAGCGGGCGTCCGTCTACGTCGACCGGTTCTGGACGGAAACTTGGAAAGCCGAACCAGCGCTCGAGCGCACGGGTAGCATCGTTATGCTCTGCGCAATAGCCACATTGCGGATTACGACAATTCGTGTCCCTCAGTTCTTTGACGAGCTGTGAGGCATCACGGAACTGCGCCCGTACCCAAGGCGGCATGACAGAATCCCCACCAGCAACCGAAATCCAGGCAAGGGCATAGGCCATCGGCCAGCCCAACCCAGTGTCCTGGAGCCGTTCGAGCACAGCCTCCACCTGCACACCGCAGGCTAACTCTTTAAGCAGCGTCTGAATGGCTCCGAGCGCTTCGGCTTCCGTCGGGATGGACGCCCCGCGCATGTCGCTGAACAACCGATCAAAGCCGTCGCTACCGGGTCCTCGGGAGCAAAGCCAGTGATAGGCCATCATCGTCTCTGGCGACGACGCGTTCAGCGATACGAAGGCGTCAATCTGGTTGCGAAGGACCTGGAACACGAGCCGCGCGTCGAACTCAGGATCATTGATGTGACCACTTTGCAGCCGCCCATCGCGGTAGTGTTTCACCAGATGATGGTAGGGATTGCGCGGGAATGCCAGTGGGTTGAGCCACAGCGTATCAATCTGTCCCTCTGCGAGCTTGGCGAAGCGCGGCGAGACGGCCATGAGATGCGGCAGGTCATGGCGCAGAATATTGTGCCCAATGACATGTGAGAAACCGGCGCAAAACAGGTCCAGTTTTTCAAACGCGGCCTTCGGATCACCTTTCCGATGAACGATTCCTTCTCCATCGCCCTCTGGCACGGCGGCAAAGGCGAATATCCGGGCTTCTTTCGGGTCGACCTCCAGATCAATCGACAGACAGCGCGACAGGATTTCAGATTGGCCTCGCGCCATTTGAATTTTGTCAATTACCGGCGGGTCAGCCTTTGGCTTTTCGGGCTGTAATGGTCGGCTACGGCCAAGGGCTTTCGATATGCCGCGGGAAAATATGTTTTTCATATTGGCAGGTTAGTAATTATTCCCAAGGAGCTGAACCTTCGGCAGCCATTTGACCAAAAATGTTCTCCCGATGCCATTTCAGATTTGCAGGGTGCGGCCAGTTTCTTTTCTCCTCAGGTTTCCAAATCTTTCCATCCGGGCTTAGCAGCCGGTCGACAACATCACCCGGCACCTTGTTGCGAGACACGAGGATTGTTGCGTTATCATCAGCGACCGAAATGAGCCCACGATCAAACATCCAATGCAATGTGCCTGACAGCGCCAGCCCGTTTCTCACGGAATCGCTGCCGTTGTGTTCAACTGGGCGGATATGGGCTGCTTGTACTTCCGGGCGCCCTCCGCCGTTTCTGAGATTCAACCCGGACATGGCGCAGCGGTAGTCGTAAGCCTCGCGCACCTTCCGACGGAACGCGACGTCCCGGTATGGACGCCGTGTAAGACGTTCCAGAACCGGACGCTCGAAAATCGCCGCCTCCTCAGCCATCTCAGATCCCGTGGGATCGTATCGTGCCGCCTCTTGTCTCTCGAGATCTTCAGGAAGTCCCAATCGCACGATCCGAGCGAAGTCCTCGTCCGGTAGACGCCGTACCGCGAGCTGCACGGCCCCACCCTTCTTCGGGGTTCCATCTGGTTCCGTGAGCGCCTGTTCCAATGGACTACCGTCGATCAGCCTTGGAACCTCGGTATCGAGCGGCAGGAAACTACCCGGTTCCATCATGGCGAGGAAGCGACCCTCAACTCCGGGCTTCGGGATCACCTGCTCGATCTTCGCAACCGCGAAATACCCACGAGGTCCAGCCTTCACGGGCTCATAATAAACGACCCAGTCACCCACGGCCTCTCGGACAGCCTTGAGGTAGCTGCGGGGAAAGTCGTAGACGACATCAGGTTCGTCATCGTAAATAGAGTCCGCCTTATGTAGCAGGACGAGCTTTGTCATGCTCCCAGGGAATACGATCCCGAGCAGAACGCAAGCGGTGAATTGATGAAAACCACTACAAGCCGGCTTACAGCACGCCAGCCAAGCCATTGATATTGCATGACGCAAGAATGCATTCGGTTTTCAGAAAAATCCGATGAGATCAGGAGCAGAATGCGGAGTAGATCTCCGTTCACGCATTCGTTGGCACCGGCCACGGAAACGCAAAACTCTTTGGGCGTCTCGCCGACGGACGCACGCTATAGGTCTCCGGCTCATAAGCGCCGCAGGTTCGGCGCATGGAACCGGTACACCAATGCCGATAGTGCCATGGAATCTTCCTCAAACGGCCCTTGCCTGGCGCCGCGAATGACCGATGTAAGCCCTTTCCATCCCATGTTGGTCATTCATTCAAGACGCAGTATTCGGCGTGATGCACGCACGCCGAACGAAACCAAAGCGCTCGCCGTGAGCTACCAGATCGCGCTCCGATGGACACCCAATGGCCGCCTGTTCTAACTGTTGGTCGGGATGGTGGTTGGGCGCTGACCGTTTGAAATGCCAAGAAATACACCGGATTGATTACCGTCGCTGCGCGAGGAATTGGACGACATGCCTACAATAACTGAAATGGAACTGCCTAAGCCCAAGAATTGGCAGGAATTCGAACGCATGGTCTGCGATGCAATGGCTCAACGTTGGAAAAGCGCCGACTTGCAGATGTACGGTCGATCTGGGCAGAAACGGAACGGTGTCGATATCAACGGCGCAGACGACATCGGTCGTCGCGTGGGCATCCAGTGCAAGCGCTACGAAGAGGCTCCTTCCGTCAAACTCATCCATGACGAGATTGCCAATGCGGAGAGCTTCACCCCCAAACTGTCGACATTATACATTGCCACGACGGCAGACTACGACGCCCCCCTCCAGTCGGCGGTGAGAGAATTGTCCGATAAGCGCGTAGCGAAAGGGGAGTTTGCAGTCTCGATACTTTTTTGGGGCGACGTAGTGCGCGGCTTGATCCTCAATCCAGCGATACTCTCGGCACATTATCCGAACTTTGTTTTGCCAGCTAATCACCGCGACGACCCCGACCGCAGCCTTGCTGCGCTGGAACTTGGATTTTATTGCAGCGAGTTTTGGGAGCACGTCCTCCTCGTGCATGGGGAGATTGGCTGGATGACGCAAGTCGATCCTGACGGCCTTAGCGCGCTCTTGCGCATGCTGGAGCGTCGTGCTGTGCAGTTACTGCCAACAGAGGATTCAGCCGTGCTCATCGCGTCATTGAAGGAAGTACGGGAAGGGTGCCTTTCGCCAAAAAATAGCAAAGGTGATTGGGATTTGGTTGAGGCGTCTGCAAAACGCGTTCAGACACGCACTGTCGCAGCGAAATCGCTCCTGGATAACAAAGAAGCGCGATGGCTGGCGATCTCTTGCCAACTGGGAAGGATATACACGTATTTCGATGACTTACTTGAAGAGAAATTGCGCGGAGACATTGAATCGAAAGTCCTAAAGCTTCTTCCCCTGAGAGGGGACGCGGTAAAGGCCAAATTCGATCAAGCTGCAACGTTGTCTGCCGGATATAGTTGGGCTGAATCTATTTATCTCTTTCTCGTCAATGAGCTGAGATGGGCCTAATGGGCGCTGCCTGCGTATCCTGCCGATCAGGGGCGGCGCAGGAGGGTCGAACGAAGCGCTGCACGCCGCAAGGAAACGACCCTGGTGTCATGATTGTCAACGTCTACTTCAACCCCGGTGACGAAGGGATGGCGATGGCCTATGGCTACCGTGGTGCACCTTGCCGGATAGACCTCGGCTTTGACGCCACCGCGGAGTTCCACCACTATGTTATGGACTGGCGTCCGGGCATGATAGCATGGTCGGTCGACGGCAAGGTTCTTCATGAGCGTGTCAGCTGGGATCCTACTCCGATCCCCCATCTACCAATGCGTCTCCATGCAAATCTCTGGGCTCCCAGATCAACAGACCTCGCGGGGCGGGCCAGCGAAAGATCGCTTCCTGCGCGGGCGGTTTTCAGAAACGTCTCAGTTTGGGAATAGATTCTCACAAAAATCAACGAAGCGCGCAGTTGGGCAAACGCAGAGGTTGGCCGAATATTTTTTGCCGCGGTCGCGCCAAATGACCGGTTTGACGTACCGCACGGCAGCATGTCTTTGGTAAGTTGAATGGCGGGTATGAGCCGTGAAGGGCCACAATCGCGAAGTGAGCGGTTTCGCTTCCCTTCGGACTTGACCAACCCATGGATAAGGAATTGACCGGTAGAGCAAACTACCTGATCAGGCACAAGCTCCGGGAAGTAGGAGTTAGCGGTTACTCATGGGCAATGGCAGAATTCAGCAATCGACAAGCGACAACGGAAACGAAGACGCCCGATCAGATCCGGCCAAGAGCAGCCGTACCCCAAATAACTGCCAAAAAGGAAAGATCACCCAAGCCTCTGATAGTTTGAGGAAACCTGGGATGCGTGACCTTCCGCGGCACGAAAAAATATGCGCGCCACGAAAAAATATGTGCTCACCTACACTGTCTCAGAAGTCGAGGTTCTCGACGCTCAGCGCGTTCTGTTGGATGAACTCGCGGCGTGGCTCGACGACATCGCCCATCAGCTTGGTGAACAGGTCGTCCGCTTCGGCCACGTCATCCACCTTGACCTGCAGCAAAGTCCGCGCCTCCGGGTCCAATGTCGTTTCCCAAAGCTGATCGGGATTCATCTCGCCCAGACCTTTGTAGCGTTGCAGCGACAGGCCCTTTTCACCTTCCTTGAGGATCGCATCCAGCAGGTCAAGCGGCCCGTAAATGGCCTGTGACCGGTCCTTGCGATGCAGAGTCGCCGGTTCATTGTAGATCTCGCGCAACCCGCCGGTCAGCTGCCCGAGACGCTTGGCCTCGCCACCGCGCAGGATCGGCCCGTCAAGCGTTCGCACCTCCTCCACGCCGCGCAGGACGCGGGTCAGCCGGATACCGTGGTCCTGCGTCTGCCGCCCCTGCCAGCCGCGCTCGTATTCCAGCGCGATCAGGTCCAGCCTTTTGGCGACCGCGTCGGCCACGGATTGAATGTCGGCATCCACGCGTCCCGATTCGAATGCCTCGGCGATCGAGGCCTGCTCCAGGATGTGGCGTGGGTAATGTGTTGGAAACGCGTCCAGGATCCGGCTCGCCTGGCGGGCTTCCTCGACCACCCGCACAAGATCCTGCCCGGTGATATCTTCGCCCGATCCAAGGCGCAGGACAGCGTCATCGGTGCCTTGCGCAATCAGGTAATCCTCGAGCGCCGGAGTGTCCTTCAGGTACACCTCGGACTTGCCCCTGCTGACTTTGAAAAGGGGTGGCTGCGCGATGTACAGATACCCGCCTTCGATCAATTCCGGCATCTGGCGGTAGAAGAACGTAAGCAGCAAGGTTCGAATATGCGCGCCGTCCACGTCCGCATCCGTCATGATGACGATCTTGTGGTAGCGCAGTTTTCCGATATTGAACTCGTCCCGCCCGATGCCGGTACCCAGAGCCATGACAAGATTGCCGATCTCCTGGCTGGACAGCATCCGGTCGAAACGGGCGCGTTCCACGTTCAGGATCTTGCCCCGCAACGGCAGTACGGCCTGTGTCGACCGATCCCGCCCGGTCTGCGCCGAGCCGCCTGCGCTGTCACCCTCGACCAGGAACAACTCGGTCTTGGATGGATCCTTTTCCGAACAATCCTTCAGTTTCCCGGCAAGATAGTTCACGTCCAGAGCCGTCTTGCGCCGCGTCAGCTCCCGCGCTTTGCGCGCCGCCTCGCGGGCCATGGCCGCTTCCATGATCTTTCCGACGATCATCTTGGCCTCGTTCGGGTTTTCCTCGAACCACTCTGAGAGTTTTTCGTTAACCAGACCTTCCACCGCCGGGCGCACCTCGGAACTTACCAGCTTGTCCTTGGTCTGGCTGGAAAATTTCGGATCGGGCACCTTGACCGACAATACGCAGGTCAGACCCTCGCGGGCATCGTCGCCGGTAAAAGTAACCTTTTCCTTCTTGGCGATACCGCTTTCCGCGGCATATTTCTGCAGCACGCGCGTCAGCGCACCGCGGAACCCTGCAAGGTGCGTGCCGCCGTCGCGCTGCGGGATGTTGTTGGTAAAGGGCAGGACCGTCTCGTGGTAGCTGTCGTTCCACCACATCGCCACCTCGACGCCGATGTCGTCCCGCTCGCCGGTGACAAAGATCGGATCGGTCATCAGGGGCGACTTGCTGCGATCGAGGTACCGCACGAATTCCTGCACGCCACCGTCGTAATGCAATTCCGTTTGCAGCGGTTCAGCCGGACGTTCGTCGCGCAGGATGATCCTTACGCCAGAGTTCAAAAAGGCCAGTTCTCGCAGACGTTTCTCAAGGATTTCAAAGCTGTATTCAAGGTTCGAGAACGTGTCGAGAGACGCCAGGAACCGGACCTCGGTGCCGCGTTTTCCCTCGGCATCCCCGACCACCGCCAGGTGCCTGGCGGTCTCGCCGCGCTCGAAGCGGGCGATGTGTTCCTTGCCACCACGCCAGACGCGCAGTTCAAGCCAGTCGGACAAGGCATTGACCACCGAAACACCGACGCCGTGCAAGCCCCCTGAAACCTTGTACGAATTGCTGTCGAACTTGCCGCCGGCATGCAGCTGGGTCATGATGACCTCGGCAGCGGAGACGCCCTCTTCCTCGTGCATCTCGACGGGAATACCGCGGCCGTTGTCACTTACGGATATGGAACTATCCTTGTGAATACAGACGCTTACGTGGTCAGCATGGCCTGCGAGCGCCTCGTCGATACCATTGTCGACCACCTCGTAGACCATGTGGTGCAGACCGGAGCCGTCATCCGTGTCGCCGATATACATGCCAGGACGCTTGCGAACGGCTTCCAACCCCTTGAGAACCTTGATGGAATCGGCGCCATACTCTTCAGGGGACGCGGCGGGTTCTGCCATGCAGATCATCCTTCTTTGATTTGACATTTTATACGATTTTCACGGACCATTGTCACGCATCAGCCACAAGATTTTGTGGTTAACTATCCGCACGTTAATATCGGTAAAACGTCGGTGTCGCGTCGGTATTGCGTCGGTGCCATTTCCCGGTCTCAGCGAAGGTTAACGACCGAGGACGCGCCGGTCTCCGTCACCTCGAACATCTGCGCGCGCTCCTTCATCTCGCCAAACAGTTCCGGCCCGGTTCCGGTCATCCACGCCTGCGCCCCCAGCGCACAGACTTCATCGTAAAGCGCGGCACGCCGTGTTGCGTCCAGATGGGCCGCCACCTCATCCAGAAGCAGGATGGGTGGTGCGCCGAAATCCTGCGACAGCGCCCGTGCGTTGGCGAGGATCAGCGACACCAGCAGCGCCTTCTGCTCGCCCGTCGAACATTCCGCGGCCGGCACCCCCTTGGCCGCGTAGACACCGTAAAGGTCGGCGCGGTGCGGCCCCACAAGCGTGCGGCCGGCGGCAATGTCGCGGAACCGGCTTTCCGACAAGGCATCGCGAAAATCGGACTGCGACTGCGGCATCTCGCCCTCGGTCATGGTCAGCTCCAGCTCGGCGACCGGGAAGGCCGTTTGCGCCTGCGCCTGCGCCTCGGCCAGTTCTTGCAGGGCCGCGACGCGGTTGGTGTGAATCTCGGTCCCCGCCTCTGCCATCTGCCGTTCCAGGGCCACGTACCAGTGCCCGTCCCGCACCTGGTCCTTCAGAAGGCGGTTACGCTCGCGCATGGCCTTCTCATACGCCAGCGTCGCGTCGGCATGAGAGGGCGTGAAGCTGAGCGTCATGCGGTCAAGGAAGCGCCGACGCCCTTCGGCGCCCTCGATCCATAGCCGGTCCATGGACGGGATCAACCACAATACCCGGGCAATCCGCCCCAGTGCCACCTGCGACGCGGTCTTGCCGTCGATCCTGAGCTGCCGCGCGCCGCCTTCTTCGGACCAGGTCTCGACTTCGTGAACCTGATGCATCGACCGCAGAACGCCCGTCAGCTTCCATCCGATCGCATCGGGCCGCCGCGCCATGTCCTGTGCCGCGGCGCGTCGCAAGCCGCGTCCGGGTGAGAACAGCGAGACGGCTTCGAGGATGTTGGTCTTGCCCGCCCCGTTTGGACCAAAAAGCGCGACGGGCCGGCCATCCGCCTCGATCCGCGCACCCTTGTGCGACCGGAAATGCGACAGGCTGAGCGATGACAGGTACAATCCGGGCATTCACGCCCTTTTCTTCTTGCCGAAAATATCCCCGCCGGAGGCTCCGACAGGGGTCACACGCGCATCGGCATCACGACATAGACCGCCGAGGTGTCATTGCCTTCCCGCATCAGCGTCGGGTCGCCTGAAGAGTTGAACATGAAGACGGCATTCTCGCGGTCGACCTGGCTGGCGATTTCCAGCAGGTATTTGGCGTTGAAGCCGATTTCGAGGCGTTCGTCGCCATAGGCCACGGCCAGCTCTTCCTCGGCGGCGCCGCTGTCGGGCGCATTCACCGACAGGATCAGCCGGTCCTCGTCCAGCGCCAGTTTCACCGCGCGCGAGCGTTCCGAGCTGACGGTTGCCACGCGGTCCACGGCCTGGGCGAACTCGCTGGCGTCCACTTCCATCTTGCGAGTGTTGCCCTGCGGAATAACGCGGGTGTAGTCGGGGAAGGTTCCGTCGATCACCTTGGACGTCAGGGTGATATTGGGTGTGGCGAAGCGCACCTTGGTCTCGCTGACCGACACGGCGATGGCCATGTCGTCATCATCCAGAAGCTTGCGCAACTCGCCCACGGTCTTGCGCGGGACGATCACGCCCGGCATGTCCTCGGCCCCTTCGGGCAGGTCGGCGTCGATCCGGGCCAGACGGTGGCCGTCGGTCGCCACGCAGCGCAGCACCTTGCCGCCCTCGGCATCCGAGACATGCATATAGACGCCGTTGAGGTAATAGCGCGTCTCTTCCGTCGAGATCGCGAATTTCGACTTGTCGAACAACCGGCGCAACTCGGGCGCCTTGGCCGAGAAGTTGCAGGAATATTCCGACGACGCCATGACCGGGAAATCTTCCTTGGGCAGGGTCGCCAGCGAAAAGTTCGAGCGCCCCGCCTCGACAGTCAGCCGCCCCGAGGCGCCATCGTCGGTCAGCGTGACCAGCGCCCCGTCGGGCAGCTTGCGCACGATCTCGTGCAGGGTCACGGCAGAGACGGTCGTGGCACCTGCACGCTCGACCTGGGCCGGGGCCTTGTCGACCACCTCGATATCGAGGTCGGTGGCGCGGAAATGGACGGCATCGCCTTCGGCCTCGATCAGCACGTTGGCCAGGATCGGGATCGTGTTGCGCCGTTCGACCACGGACTGGGCCTGCGAAACCGCCTTGAGCAGCGTTCCGCGTTCGATGCTGAGTTTCATGCCCTCGCTCCATGCGTGCGTGCCTCTGACGGGCACCGGGATCGGCAAGGTAGCAAGTTTCGCCTTATGCTCAAGCCTTTTATTGCCCGGTCGGCCCTCGAGTTATTGCCTCGTCAGCCCTCGAGCGCGCGGCGCAGAATCTCGAGCTCGTCGGCAAGGGTGCCGTCCTGCGCGCGCAGCTCCTCGATGCGGCGCACGCCATGCATGACCGTGGTGTGATCACGGCCGCCGAAGCGCCGGCCGATCTCGGGCAGGGACCGCGATGTCAGCTGCTTGCACAGGAACATGGCGATCTGCCGCGGGCGGGCAAAGGTGCGCACGCGCTTGGGCCCGATCATGTCGCTGAGGCGGATGTTGTAATGTTCTGACACCTTGCGCTGGATCTCTTCGATCGACACCTTGCGCTCGGAGGCGCGCAGCACATCGGCAAGGCAGTCCTGCGCCAGTTCCATCGTGATCTGGTGGCCGACAAGCGAGGCGAAGGCATAGAGCCGCGTCAGGGCACCTTCGAGGACGCGCACGTTGGTGGAGATGCGGTGCGCCAGGAATTCCAGCACGCCATCGGCCATTTCCAGGCTGGGATACTGTTCCGCAAAGCGACCGGCCTTGGATTGCAGGATGCCGAGGCGCAATTCGTAATCGGTGGGGTGCAGATCCACCACCAGGCCGCATTGCAGGCGCGACCTGATACGCTCTTCGAGATTGGCGATCTCGCCCGGGGCGCGGTCGGCGGAAATGACGATCTGCTTGTTCTGATCGACGAGGGCGTTGAAGGTGTGAAAGAACTCCTCCTGCGTGCTGTCCTTGCCGGCGATGAACTGGACGTCGTCGACCATCAGCACGTCGACGGAGCGGAAGAGTTCCTTGAAGTCCATCATGCGACGGTCGCGCAGGGCCTGGACGAACCGGTACATGAACTGTTCAGCCGACAGGTAGAGGACGTTCAGTTCGGGCTGGGCCGACTGGAGTTCCCAGGCGATGGCGTGCATCAGGTGGGTCTTGCCGAGACCGACGCCACCGTAGAGAAAGAGCGGGTTGAAAGTGACCGGCCCGCCCTCTGCCACGCGTCTGGCCGCGGCATGGGCCAGTTCGTTGGGCTTGCCGACAACGAAGCGGTCGAAGGTGAAGCGTTCGTCCAGCGGGGCCGACGACAGCATCTCGTCACTGCGGCGCGGGGCCGGATTTGCCGCGGCGGGGGCCGGCGCCGCGCGGGACATCTCCTGCGGTTTGTGCGTCGAATTGGCGGCGACCTGGAAATCTATCCTGCGGATGGAAGGGGCGAAACCGTTGACCTTGAACAGGATCAGCTCGCCGAAATTGCGCGAAACGTAGTTGCCCTGGAACGTCGTGGGCACGTTGAAGGTGACCACGTCGTCGTCGATGTCCGTCAGTTCAAGAGGTTCGATCCAGTTGGCATAGTTGTTCTTTCCGACTGTTCTGAGCAGATCTTGTTTGATTTGGCCCCATTGTTCCTGCGTCATTTCTATCCCGTTCCGCGGTCTGTTTCGTTGCACGACAGCGCGCCCCCGATCGGCACACCCATATCAATTGCGACCGCAATCAGGACGGCAACAGACAAAACGCCACCCGCCGTCCGGTCCGGAAACCGGGCGACAAGCCTGAATGGCTTTTATCTGGGCGCAACCGAAGGCCCGTGCCTCTTCTCGTCCCCACAAGCGTGAAAGGGCCGCGTCGGTTGCGCGATCTGCGTTGGACATAATGGCTGCCCCGGATTTCCCCGGACGCACCGTGAACGATCATGAGCAGTCGATCGCCAATTCCGGTGCGGGCATCTGTCCCCCCAAGCGTGAATCGCCTGGTGAAATTAGCAATTGAGTCCGTGGCGCGGCAACAGTTCTTCTCGCTTGACAGAAGTTAAAGTCGAAAAAAATTCCAGACTGCCGAGTCGTTCATAGTCATAAAAAAAAGGTGCCGCACGATTCGGCACCTTTTCCATCAATAGCTTAAGGTCGCGGCTCAGCCGAGCGATTTCACCCGCGACGCCAGCCGGGACATTTTTCGAGAAGCGGTGTTTTTATGAAACACTCCCTTCGAAACGCCCCGCATAAGTTCGGGCTGCGCGGCACGCAGTGCGTTTTGTGCGGCTTCCTTGTCGCCGGAGGCGATCGCTTCCTCGACCTTGCGCAGGAAAGTGCGAATCCGCGAGCGGCGGGCCTTGTTGACATCGAGGCGGCGGACGTTCTGGCGCGCGCGCTTCTTGGACTGGAGAGTATTGGCCATTTCGTGAACCTTTTCGGGTCTGTCGTTTCGTTTCAGTGTCGCACGAGGACGAGCCCGTTCCGGCAGGCCATGGGCCGGAATGATTCTGGCCAGAGCGGGCCGCACGCGCATGTATGGCAGAGGCGTATAGCGGCATTCGCCCGGAATGCAAAGCGGAATCGCCCCGGATGGACCAAGGCGGGTGACCCCGCGCCCTGCGGCCGTCAGGCAGGGCGAAGGGACGGCGCCGCTGCGTTACTTGTCGCGGAACTGTGCTTCGCGCTTTTCGGCGAAGGCGGACATGCCTTCCTTCTGGTCTTCGGTGGCGAAGAGCGAATGGAAGACGCGGCGCTCGAACAGCAGGCCCTCGGCCAGGGGCACCTCGTAGGAGCGGTTGACCGATTCCTTTACCGCCATGACGGTGATCATGGATTTCTCGGCGATCTTGCCTGCCGCCGCCATTGTCTCTTCCATCAGCTTCTTGGCTGGAACCACGCGGCTGACGAGGCCCGCGCGCTCGGCCTCCTCGGCATCCATGAAGCGGCCGGTCAGGTTCATGTCCATCGACTTGGACTTGCCGATGAAGCGGGTCAGGCGCTGGCTGCCGCCCATGCCGGCCATGACGCCGAGGTTGATCTCGGGCTGGCCGAACTTGGCGGTGTCGGACGCGATGATGAAATCGCACATCATCGCCAACTCGCAGCCGCCGCCCAGCGCGTAACCGGACACTGCGGCGATGATCGGCTTGCGGATGCGCGCGATGGCGTCCGCCTCGGGGCCGAACAGGTTGCCGGAAAAGACATCGACAAAGGACTTCTCGGCCATCATCTTGATGTCGGCCCCTGCAGCGAAGGCCTTTTCCGAGCCGGTGATCACCACGCAACGCACCTTGTCGTTGCCCTCGGCCTCCTGCAACGCCTCCACGAGCTCGCCCAGCAACTGGTCGTTGAGGGCGTTCAGGGCATCGGGACGGTTCAGGGTAATCTTGGCGACGTGGTCTTCTACTTCGACGATGATCGTCTCATAGGCCATGAAATCTGCTTTCGCTTGTTTCTGTCAGGCCTGAGTCATTACCACTTGAGTCGGTCGGATCAAGGTTATCTTTGACAGGTCGCACAATAGAAGCTGGACCGGCCCGACTGCACCACGCGCCGGACATGACCCGCGCAGCCAGCGCGGCGGCAGGGTGCAGCTTCGCGATCGTAGACGTCGAAGCTGTGCTGAAAATATCCAAGTTCTCCATCGGCTTGACGGAAATCGCGGAGGGAAGAGCCGCCTGCGCGGATGGCATCGGTCAGCACGTCGCGAATGATCGGGACCAGCGCGGCGGCCCGCGTGGCAGAGACCCGGCCGGCCCGGCGCAAGGGCGATATACCGGCGCGAAAGAGCGCCTCGCAGACATAAATGTTGCCAAGACCCGCCACGATTCGCTGATCCAGCAGCGCCGCCTTGACCGGTGTGTTCTTCCCCTTCAGCGCGGCCACGAGGTAAGGCGCGTCGAACCGGTTTCCCAACGGTTCCGGGCCAAGTTTCACCAGCAGGGGATGCGCGTCGGCATCGGCGGTCGCCATGAGATCCATCGCCCCAAAGCGTCGCGGATCGTTGAAGGTGATGCGCGTTCCGTTGGCCATGTCGAAGACCACATGGTCATGCTTTTCCGGTGACGGATGGTCATGTACGAACTGCCCCAGCGGATCGCCCGATATCAGGATGCGGCCCGACATGCCCAGGTGGATGAGAAGCGTCTCGTCCGAGTCCATGTCTGCAAGAATATATTTTGAGCGTCGCCGCAGGGTCAGGACCTTCCGCCCGGTCAGACGCTCGGCCATGTTTGGCGGGAACGGCCAGCGCAGATCGGGCCGGTTGACCTGCACCCGCGCCATCACGACACCGGTCATTGCGGGCTCCAGCCCACGGCGGACGGTTTCGACCTCTGGCAATTCGGGCATCCTGATCCTTTCGCGGCCAAAGGGGCGCATTGTATCCCGCCCCCGGCGACCTATAAGAAGGATGACAGGACAAAACGGCAAGGCCGCGGGGACAGATGACCGGGAAAACGACGCATTTCGGATTCGAAGACATCCCCGAAGAGGAGAAGGCAGGACGCGTGCGCGGCGTGTTCGGGTCGGTCGCGTCGAAATACGACGTGATGAACGATGCAATGAGCCTTGGGATTCACCGCATCTGGAAAGATGCGATGATGGACTGGCTGGCTCCGCGCGCGGGTCAGCGCCTGCTGGACGTGGCGGGCGGCACCGGCGACATCGCCTTTCGCTTCCTGAAACGCGCCGGGTCGGGCCATGCCACCGTGCTGGACCTGACCGAGCCGATGCTGGTCGAGGGCCGCAAACGGGCCGAGGCGGAGCAGATGGCGGCGAGCCTCGACTGGGTGGTGGGCGACGCGATGGCGCTGCCCTTTGCCGACAACAGCTTCGACGTCTACACGATCAGCTTCGGCATCCGGAACGTGACCCGCCCGCAGGAGGCCCTGAACGAGGCCTTTCGCGTGCTGAAACCCGGCGGGCGGCTGATGGTGCTGGAGTTCAGCCAGATTCCCAACGACCTGATGCAGAAGGTTTACGACCTTTATTCCTTCAACATCATTCCCCGCATGGGACAGGCGATTGCCGGGGATCGCGACAGCTATCAGTACCTGGTGGAATCGATCCGCAAGTTTCCCGACCAGGAGACGTTTCTGCGCATGGTGACGCAGGCGGGCTTTGGCCAGGCGAAGTACCGGAACCTGACCATGGGCATCGCCTGCCTGCATTCCGGCTGGAAGATCTGACACATGCGCGGCCCGCACAATATTTTGCGCCTGATCCGTATCGGCGCCACCCTGGAACGCACAGGCGCGATGCGTCTGATCATGGACGCGATGGATGCGCCGCCGCTGGTGCGCGGCACGATGCGGTTCGTTGCGTGGCCGTTTCAATGGTTGGGCTATCGCGGCGACACGTCCATGCCGCCCGCGCTGCGTGCGCTGACGGCGCTGGGGCCGGCCTATATCAAGTTCGGACAGGTATTTTCGACCCGGCCCGACATCGTGGGCGATGCGCTGGCGCAGGAGCTGCGCGTGCTGCAGGACAAGCTGCCGCCCTTTGATGCCGAGGTGGCCAAGGCCAGCGTCGCCAGTTCCCTGGGCCAGCCCGTGGATGCGGTCTTTTCCGCGTTCAGCGAGCCGATTGCCGCCGCATCCATCGCGCAGGTCCACAAGGCGCGGCTGCGCGACACCGGGCAAGACGTGGCGGTCAAGGTATTACGGCCCGGCATCGAACGCGCCTTCCGGCGCGACATCGACGCGTTCTATTTCGCCGCGCGGATGATCGAGCTTCTGTCGCCCTCGTCGCGGCGGCTGAAGCCGCGCGACGTCATCGCGCATTTCGAGGGTGTCGTCGCCGGAGAGCTTGACCTGCGGCTGGAGGCTGCGTCGGCGAGCGAGTTCACCGCCAATACCATCGACGACGCGGGGTTCAGCCTGCCCGCCGTCAACTGGGACATGTCCGGGCGGCGCGTGATGGTGATGGAATGGGCCGACGGGGCGCCGATGGGCGACAACGCCGCCATCGATGCCGCCGGTCACGACCGCGCGGAACTGGGCGAACGGGTGCTGCAGCTTTTCCTGAAACATGCGCTGCGCGACGGGTTCTTTCACGCCGACATGCACCAGGGCAACCTGAAGGTCGCGCCGAACGGCGATATCGTCGCCTATGATTTCGGGATCATGGGGCATATCGACGAATACACCCGCCGGGTCTATGCCGAGATCCTGTACGGGTTCATCAAGCGCGACTATCGCCGCGTCGCCGAAGTGCATTTCGAAGCCGGATACGTGCCCGCCGACCGCGACGTGGACGAGTTTGCCCGCGCCCTGCGCGCGGTGGGCGAACCGATCTTCGGCATGGACGCCTCGAAGATCTCGATGGGCGGGCTTCTCAGCTATCTGTTCGAGGTGACGGAGAGGTTCGGCATGGAAACCCGGACCGAGCTGATCCTGCTGCAAAGGACCATGGTCGTGGTCGAGGGGGTGGCCCGCAGCCTGAATCCGCAGACGAACATCTGGCAGGTCGCGAAGCCCGTGGTCGAGGATTATATCCGCAAGAATATCGGCCCCGGTGCCGCGCTGCGGGACCTGCGCCGGACGATGATGGTGCTGTCGCGCTATGGTCCGCGCCTGCCGCAGGTGGTCGAAACGGCGCTGATCCGCCAGTCCATGCCCGCGCCGCCCCCGAAACGCGGGCCGCGCTGGAAATCCGTGTTATGGCTGGTTCTGGGGGTCGTTCTGGGAGCAATGGCGACTGGTCTGGTGGCAATAGTGTCATGAGCCGTTGTATTGATGTGACTCCGCCGATCAATTGCAGGCGCCGTCCGCCGCAACGGTGTGGGAATCAAGCTTGCTTCGGTAACGTCGGAACGATGACAAGAGAGGGTACAGCGTAGTGATCCGCAAACCGACACGCGTATTGGTGACGCTTGGGCTTCTTGGTCTTCCGGCCTGGGCCATCGCCGAGAACCTGACAACACGGGTGACCAACAACTACGGCACACCTGGCGGCCTGATCGACATGCCGACGGCCGAATCCGCGCCCGATGGCGAGTTGACGACCAACGTCACCTATTTCGACGGGTTCCTCCGCACCACGCTGAGTTTCCAGATCACCGACCGGCTGTCGGCCAGCTTTCGCTACGCCGGAACCGAGGATATCACGCCGCTCTTTTCGACCTATTACGACCGCAGCTTCGATTTGCGGTTCCGTCTGTTCGACGAGACCGACTATACCCCCGCCGTTGCCATCGGCCTGCAGGACTTCGTCGGCACCGGTCTGCTGTCGGGCGAGTATGTCGTCGCCACGAAATCCATCGGCGACCGCCTGAGGGTGACCGGCGGCGTCGGGTTCGGCCGGCTGGGCAGCTATGCCAGCGACGGCAGTATCGGCAGCCGCGTGCCCTTTACCTTTGCACAGACCGGATCGGGCGGCGATTTCAACGTCGATGACTGGTTCCAGGGGCAATACGCGTTCTTCGGCGGTGCCACCTACCAGGCAACCGACAAGCTGTTGCTGAGCGCGGAATACTCGTCGGACAATTATGATACGGCGCAGGCCGCGGGCATCATCAAGCGGTCGACGCCCTGGAACTTTGCCCTGACGTACCAGTTCAACGACCGGACATCGGTGCGCGCCTTCGCCCTGCATGGCGAGGAATTTGGTGCGGCGCTGACCTTCAACCTCAACCCCAAGAACCCCGCCGTCAAGGGCGGTGCCGAGCTGGCCCCCCTGCCCGTGGCCGTGCGCGGGCCGAGCAGCGCCGAAGACCTGGGCTGGACGACCGAGCCCGTCCGCAAGCAGGCCGCCACGCTGACGCTTAAAAACAGCCTTGAACAGTCGGATCTCGAACTGGACGGGATCACCCTGAACGGGCGCAGTGCCCATGTCCGTATCCGCAACGAAACATATGATGCGCCCTCACAGGCGCTGGGCCGGACCCTGCGGAGCATGAGCCGCGAGCTGCCGGCCTCGGTGGAGATGCTGCATGTCACGTTGATCGAGAACGGCATCCCGGTAAGCACCATGTCGATCAGCCGCAGCGATCTTGAACGGCTGGAGCACCGGCCCGCCCGCGAGGCGCTGGCGGCCACGAGGTTCACCGACACGCTGCGTTTTGGCGACTATCCCGAGCCGTTCCAGGACGTCTATCCGCGCTTCGAGTGGTCCATCGCTCCGTACCTGCGCACGTCGCTGTTCGATCCAAGCCAGCCGCTGCGCGCAGATGTCGGCGTGCGCGCCAAGGCGAAATACCACCTTGGCCGGGGCTGGATCGCGTCCGGTTCGGTGGCGCAGAAGGTGATCGGCAACCTGGACAACGGTGTACGGCCCAACAACTCGCTTCTGCCGCATGTCCGGACCGATACCGACCGGTATAACCAGACCGACGAGCCGTTCATCGAGCATCTGACGCTGGCC
The DNA here is from genome assembly GCA_046290265.1 of Roseovarius sp. Lineage (GTDB taxonomy): Bacteria > Pseudomonadota > Alphaproteobacteria > Rhodobacterales > Rhodobacteraceae > Roseovarius. The sequence goes on from JBKAGF010000002.1 coordinate 120,544, forward strand.
AAGTACGCGCGCCTTGCACCCGATTTTTACGGGCGTGTCACGGCGGGATACCTGGAACGCATGTACGCGGGTGTCTCGGGCGAGGTTCTCTGGAAGCCGGTTAACAGCCGTTTCGCGCTGGGGGCCGAGGTGAACTATGTCCAGCCGCGCGACTATGATCAGCAGTTCGGCCTGCGCTCGCGCGTGACACCCGGCGGGACGATCCCCGAATTCAACGGCCACGTGTCGGCCTATTACGATTTCGGGAACGGGTTTCACGGACAGCTTGACGCCGGCCGCTACCTTGCCGGCGACTGGGGCGGGACCATCGCGCTTGACCGCGAATTCGCCAATGGCTGGAAGGTGGGCGCGTTTGCAACCATCACCAATGTGTCGGCGCGGCAGTTCGGCGAAGGATCGTTCGACAAGGGCATCCGCTTTACCGTGCCGTTGTCATGGCTGACCGGCCAGCCGACGAAACAGAAGGCCAGCGGCGTCATTCGTCCGCTGCAACGGGACGGCGGACAGCGGTTGTCGGTCGAGGGGCGTCTTTACGAGACAGTCCGTGGGTCGCACCGGCCCGAAGTCGCCAAGAGCTGGGGGAAATACTGGAGATGAGGCGTAGCAAATCGCACCTGTTCGCGACCGGGCTTGTCGCCGCCCTGGCACTGGCCGGCTGCTCGAACGGGCCGCAGGATGTCTCGGTTCTGTCGGTTGCGCAAACCGTGGTCGGATCGAAATTCAAGCCGAAGCCCAAGGTGCAGAAGGTCGATGACCGGCTGGTCCGGGCGGAGGTGACGCGTGCGCTTGCCTCGACGGACGGACCGCTTTCGCTGATGCGGATCGAGGGCACCGGAAGCGTCTCGATCCTGCGCGTGATAGAGACCAACGGCGCCTACGACACCTGGGCGGCCTGGGGCACGAGCGAACGGCGCAGCGTCTCGACGCGGGGCGGTATCATCACATCGACCCGCGGGCTGGGCACCGACCTGATGTCATCCAGCGTCAACGGCCTGCTTGGCATGCTGTCGCGCCGCGCGGACGGGATCGAACGACAGGTCCTGCGGCATCTGGACGGCGAGAACCAGATCGAGGAAACCGAAGCCTATTGCGCCTTTACCCCGGATGAAGGCCGGATCTATGAAGGCGGTGCCTTGCGCATCCCCGTGACGCGTGTCGACGTTTTCTGCAAGGCGGATACCGGCACGTTCAGCAACTACTACCTTGTCAGCCAGGGCGGACGGATCGTCGAGTCGCGCACCTGGCTTGGTGAAGGGCTGGGATATTTCACTTTGAGCCATCTGCGCTGACCGATGCCGGCGCCGGCGGCGACCGGAATGCACGCAAAGCAAGGGATCTCGGGAAAAACAGACCCGTTTAATGCAGAAAAGCGGGCCTGGGCCCGCTTTTCAAACTGATTTCTGTCCGTCTGGCGATGTATCAGTTCGCCGGGATAAGGCTGGTCGTGGTGGAGGAGCCATCCGCCAGCGCGACGATCAAGCCTGCGGCCACGACGCCGACGACCACGTAGGTGACGCCACCGATGTTCAGCGTCGACGGGCCGGATTGCGTCGACACGAACGGGTCGTTCGTGGCGGGCGCGTTTTGTGCAAGGGCAGGCGCAACCGAAGCTGCAGCAACGGCGCCGGCTGCGATAAGTGTCGTAAGTTTCTTCATGACAGTCTCCATGTCATTGGGTTGCACGATGCCGAAGCACCTTGGTCATGGTGTGTATCTCACATTCCCGGGTGAAACAAAACCCATTCCGTGCAACTGCGGGGTTAATCGGAAATTGACGCATTTTTGCGTCATCGCCGCCGGTTTTTTCAGCTTAGCGCGGCAGGCGCAGACCCAGAAGATCGGCAGCGTCGACTTCCTGTCCGCTTTCCATGACCAGCACGGTCTGGCCATTCTCGGTCCTGGCCTCGACGATGCGGCCGTGCAGCTGCACAGGTGTCGACGCGACAAGATCCTCGCCGGAATACGATTCTACGGTGATCTGGTAGGTTCCGGCGGGTAGAAGCTCTCCTTCGGCGTTGCTGCCGAGCCAGGCGATCTCTTCGCGGTCGCCCGACACGCCAAGGCGCTGAACCTCGTGACCCAGCGGATCGCGGACGACAAGCTGGTGGAGGTCAGCGCGCGCGGACCCGGAAATCGTCAGGGTGACGGGCGAGCCGTCGAAATTGACGGGCGCCACCGCGCGCCCTTCCATTCCGATCCAGCCCGACAGCTGCGACACGCCGAGAAGCCCCATCTGGGCGCCCAGCGCCGCCAGCAGGTCATTGGTCCTGACCTGCTGTTCCACGCCCGAGAAGGTGGCCAGCTGGGTTGCGAATTCGGAGGATTCTATCGGGTTGAGCGGGTCCTGGTTTTCCATCTGGACGGTCAGCATCTTGATGAACGTCTCGAAATCCGAACTGAGTACCGAGGATGCCGAGGTATTTGCCTGTCGGGCGGAGGCGGTGCCCGTGGAGGTGGAAGATGTGGAAGAGATGTCCATGGTCATGTCCTTCAGTGCGAATCAGAGTCGGATGTCGACGCGATCGGTGGTCATTGCCCGCGGCGGGGCGGATCCGTCGGAGCTCGGGATCGCGCTGTCGTCCGGGGCCGGTGTGGCGGACGGGCGTGTGGCATTGTCGCCGTCGCCGCCCTGGCCCGCCCCGGTCCCGTTGCCCTGCCCGAATGAGAACTCCGTCTTGCCATAGCCGATCTCGCGGAATTCCTGCGCAAGCAGGTCCGCGTTGCGGCGCATCAGGTCCAGCGTTTCGGGCCGGTCCGCCATGACGCTGACGATGACACCGGTCTCGCCGGTCTGGAGGCTGATCCGCACGCGGCCAAGTTCCGCCGGATTCAGCAGGATATCCGCGGATTTCTCGGTCGAGGCGCGCAGCGCCGCGGCCAGCTGTTCGGCAACATGACGTGGCAGGTCGGGCTGGCGCAGGGAGGCAAGACCGGCATGGCGCAACGGCGCGCCGACCTCTGATTGTCCGGTCAGGGTCAGGCCGTGCTGGGCGGGACCGTTATCCTTGTCCGGGTCGGGTGGTACCGTTCCGAACGGACTGGCGGGCACCGCGCTCACCGGCATGACGACCGGGGGTGCAAGGGGCCTGAAGACCGCGTCCGAAACGCCCGGGGGATTAGGCACGGGCGCGTTGCCGGAACCCCGGGAGGGGCGTTCGGCATCCAGGCTTGCCATGGCGTCGCGCCTTGACGTTGGGGCAAGCCGGCCCTCCGCCCGATTGCGGACGGCGAAAGTAAAGGGCGTATCGGGAGGGTCGTTCGGCGCGTGAGGGGCGGCTTGCGCGGGCATGGAAGACGCCGGTCCCCCGCTTGGCCGGATCGGGCCGGGCGCGCCGGGTGAAACAGGCGCATTTGGCTGCGATAGTCTCTTGTTTGCGTGATCGATGGCAAGCTTGTGAGGCCGCTTCGACCGGTTCGTGGTCGCGGGCCCCTGTGCCGAGGTTGCCCGGGCCTGATCAGCTTTCCCGCGCGCGGCGGCCTCGCCGGTGCGGGACCATGAGGGCTCAGGACGTCCGGATCGGCTTGCCGACCACGCGGCTGTTTGATCGAAATGTGCCTGTTCCTGCCGACGAAGATCTCCGTCGGGCTGCGCGTGCTCGGGCAGGCCGCTTGTGACGGCGCGACGTGGCGGTGACGCGCGGTTCGCAGTCTCCGTCGCCACATGGGGTTCGGCGGCTCCTGTGGACCGGACATGGATGTCAGGATCCGTCGCGGAAACGGGAGCGGTCGTTGGCACCTGCACGCGCGATGCGGCGAGCGGCAGGGCCGGTTTGGGGGTGCTGTGCGTGTCCCTTGGTGCCGGGGCGTCTGCCGATGCAGCCGCGCCTTGCGCCCGTTCGGGCAGACCGGCCAAGGGTGTCGAGGGACCCGGCATTCCGCGGTCCGGATGTTCCCGTCGCACTGCGCTTTGGCCCGGTTTGCCATTGTGATCCGGGTTCGGGCCCTCGTCGACCGTCAATGACCGCCCTGCCCGGGCGACACCGCCGGAAATCGGGGCTTGTGCCGGCGTGCGCGGTACCGGCGCGACGTCCGAACCGGCGGTCGATTTCGCTGCAGCGTGGTCTGCGGCGCGCGGCCGATATCCGTCGGATTGCGCGGCTCCGGGTGTTGCCAAGGCTGTTTCGCTCTCGGATGCCGGGAGCAGGGTCACCTTCGCTGCCGCGTGCGCGGTGCCCGGTGGCGTCGCGGGGTCGCGTGTGTGGGCTGTGCCCGAGCCTGTTGCCGTTGCGCCCGGATGATCCCCCGCGTCGCCGGGGACCTGTGATATCGCATTGGGGAGCATGAGCCGCCCGGCTTCGCCATCCTCAACGGCGTTGTCGGGGGAGTGGTTGTGCGGTGCCCGAATCATGACGGAACCGCTCGGCACCGAAAGTACCTGTCCGACATGTGGAACGACAGGCCCGTCGGGTTGATCCGAGACGTTGCCCGATGCGTCAGCGGGCTGCGCTGAGGCAGCCGGGAGGCCGATGTCGCGTGACCCGGCATGCGGGCCCGGCTTGGGCTCGTCCGCTGACGCGGTCGCGGGATCGGATGCACCCTCCGGGTCACGGAATGCGTCAAGGCCACCCTGGCCATCCTGCGCAAGGTCCGGCGGCTTACCAGCGTCGGCTTTCGAATCATCGGCGTGCGGCCTTCCATCCGCCCCTGACATTTCTGCGTTTGCGGACCCTTCATCACCCTCCGCACGGTTTGGGTCGTTTCCAGGCATCCCGACCAGGACACTCTCGAAACTGCGTGCAAGGGTGTCGCCATTGCCAGTGTTCGCGCGGGGCGCAGCCGTCGGTTCCCGTGGCTCGCGCCGCAAGGGCGCCAATGGGTGGTCGCCAACCGAGATGTGAAACATTTCATCGCTCCGGGATTTCTTCCTCAGCCCCGGCAGCATTGCAGATGGCGATTACCAGTTCTTTACCGGTTTGGTGTCAGATCCTCCAAAGTTCACAGCATTAGAGAGAATCTGGTGACCGATTATTTACAGGTAGGCTTCAGGATGGAGCCGATCCACGCCCGTCTTGGTCCTGCGTCCGAAACAGATGTGCGGCTGGCGCGCGCGCGGCAGGCCGCGCAGAAACTAGAGGCGACATTCCTGGCGGAAATGCTGAAGGCCGCCGGACTGGGCGAGCAGACGACGGGCTTTTCAGGCGGTGCGGGCGAAGACCAGTTCGCCTCCTTCCATCGTCAGGCGATTGCCGAACGCATCGCCGAAAGCGGCGGAATAGGGCTGGCACAACATTTCCTGAGGTCAATGATGGAGAAGAAACATGACTGAGACGTCCGCACAGGCCCTGATCGACGAGCTTGACCAGTTGCTGGATGCCGAGCGCACGGCGGTTCTGGCCGGCGACCTGGACCAGATGGCGCGCCTGCTGGCCCACAAGGAATCTCTGATTGACGCGCTGACCGCACTGGACGCGGCGCAGACCGCGCCGATGTCGGGCATCCAGGACAAGCTGGCGCGCAACCATCTGCTGCTTGATGGCGCGCTGCAAGGGATCCGGCGGGCCTCGGCACGGCTTGCGGCCGTCAGGAAAGTCCGCCGTTCGCTCGAGACATACGGCAAGGATGGCCAGAAAAAGGTGATCGACGCCCAGGTGTCGCGCCAGTTGGAGAAACGGGCCTGATCAAGCCGGTCAATTGCCGTTGATTTTTCTTAAATGCCACACAAGCGCGTCGCAGGCATTAGGTCCCTGTTAAGATATTCGCGGCATTTCTCACCCTGCGTCCGATACCGGATGGCGCGAAGCGGATACTACGCATCGCATGCGTCAGAACGACTTTTACGCCCACCGCGCAAGCGGTGCATTTGAAACGGCGCAAAGCGCCGCAGGTAAAGGAAAATGCTATGTCAAGCATTCTGACGAACAACAGCGCAATGGTTGCGCTGCAGACATTGCGGTCGATCAACTCGAACCTCGCCGCAACGCAGGCGGAAATCTCGACCGGCAAATCGGTCGCAACCGCCAAGGACAACTCGGCCGTCTGGGCCATCTCGAAGGTGATGGAAGCGGACGTGAAGGGCTTCCAGTCCATTTCGGACAGCCTCGCCTTGGGTGAATCGACGATTGCCGTGGCCCAGAACGCGGCCGAAACGATCTCGGACCTTCTGACCGACATCAAGGGCAAGATCACCAACGCACAGGAAGCCAACGTCGACCGGGGCAAGATCCAGGCCGACATCAACGTGCTGCGTGACCAGATTGCCGCCGTCTCCGCCGCGGCGCAGTTCAACGGGCTCAACCTGTTGTCGAACCGTGAGAATACGGCCGGCACCGGGACGGTCGAGATCCTTGGATCGCTTGACCGCACGTCGAACGGCACGGTCACCGTCAGCTATATCGACGTCACCAAGAACGACCTTGGCACGGAAGTGACCGACTATACCGCCGGCACAGCCAGCGCTGCCGGTTCCGGCGCGTCGATCAGCGGCACCACCGACGCCGCCGCCGCCGTGACCCTGACCGGCGCAGGCACGCCGCCGACCGCCACACTGGTGATCGATACGGCCGCCGCGGGAACCGCGGTACAGGTCAACATCTCCGGCGCGGCGGGGGCGATCGGCACCGCCTTTAACGACGCGACGCGTGACGTATCCTACGTGGCGCGTGACGGGGATACGCAGGCGGACGTCGCCAATGCGCTGGCGGATGCGTTCAACGCGCGCGTGGCAAGCGCGACCGACGCGGGCGACATCCCGTCCGGCAGCACGATCAACGCCGCGGTCACCGTCGCAGCGGATGGCGTTGCCACGATCACCTTCACCGGCTCGTCGACCGGCGGCAACAACTTTGCGCTGCAGGCGATCGAAACGGTAGGTGTCAGCCAGGGCGGCGGCCTGGAAGCGCTTGCCGGCATTGACGTGACCACGGATGCAGGTGCCGACGCGGCGCTCGAGGATATCGAGGGCCTGATCCAGACCGCGATCGACTCGGCGGCGGATTTCGGCTCTGTGCGTGGCCGGATCGAGACCCAGTCTGAATTCGTGTCGAACCTGACCGACACGCTGAAGGCCGGCATCGGGTCGCTTGTGGATGCCGACATGGAAGAAGCATCGGCCCGGCTGCAGGCCCTGCAGGTGCAACAGCAGCTCGGCGTTCAGGCCCTGTCGATCGCCAACAGCGCGCCGCAGACCCTGCTCAGCCTCTTCCGGGGCTAAACCAACCGGGAGCGCCCTTTTCGGAGGGCGCTCTTGATCATCTGAACAGGACAAATGCCCCAAGCTCCCGAAGGAGAGTTCCGTGAACGCCACGCTGCAAGCGCAAAACGCCTATCGCAACAAGGCACAGCCCATCCGTACGGATCGGGACAATGAATATGACGCCTTCGCCCGCATCACCAGCCGGATGAAGGCCGCCGCCGCCCGTGGCCCCGCCGGGTTCAAGGCGCTGGCCGCGGCCATCTATGACAACCGCCGCCTGTGGACCGTGCTGGTCAGCGACATCGCCAGCACGTCGAACGCCCTGTCGCCGGACCTGCAGGCCCGCATCGTCTATCTGTCCGAGTTCACGCGTGTGCACAGCACCCGGGTTTTGCGCCGCAAGGCCACGATCGCCCCCCTTGTCGAGATCAATACCGCGATGATGAAGGGCCTGCGGGCCCAACAACCGCAGGCGTCTGGCAAGGCGCGGGACGCGCAGGACAATAGGGTGCCGGTGGCATGAGCGGACTGGTCCTGAAGCTCAGCCCGAAAGAGCGTGTGCTGATCAATGGTGCGGTCATCGAGAACGGCGATCGCCGCTCGCGCCTGTCGATCATGACCCCCAACGCGCATATCCTACGCCTGCGGGATGCCATCCATCCCGAGGACGCGACGACCCCGGTCAGACGCGCGTGCTATGCCGCGCAGCTTGTCCTGTCGGGCGATCACGCGCCGGAGAATGCGCGCACGGCAATGCTGCAACGGATCGAGGAGCTCAGCCAGGTGTTCACGGATGCGGACAGCAGGGCGAACCTTGCCAGGGCGACCGAAGCGGTCATCGACGGCCAGCACTACCAATGCCTGAAATCCTTGCGCAGCCTGCTGCCCCGCGAAGACAGGATCCTGGCTCATTCACAGGGGAAGGGTATGATCTGATGTTTCAGCCGGTCATCCCGATGTCCGGCCTTGCCGGCTGGATCTTTCTGCAACGTACCGCGGACAGCCAGATCGAGGCCTTCGACAATTCGACGCGTATCGTGCGCGACACAGAATATTTCGAACAGACGATCGGGCAGATCACCAGCGCCGAAGAACTGGTCGAGGATCGGCGCCTATTGCGTATCGCCCTGGGAGCATTCGGACTTCAGGACGATCTGGACAATCGCTTTCTGATCCGCACCGTTCTGGAACAGGGCACGGAGGCGTCGAATTCACTGGCCAATCGGCTTTCGGATCACCGGTATGCCCAACTGTCCGACGCCTTCGGTTTTGGCAATGTCGGGGGTGCCCGCGTACAGGACCCGCAATTCGCCTCCTCGATCACAGCAAAATTCAGAACGCGATCATTCGAGGTCGCCGTCGGCGAGCAGAACGAGGCGATGCGGTTGAGCCTGAACGCAGATCGGGAACTGGCCGACCTGGCGACGGGCGACGAGTCGGAGGACACCAAGTGGTTCCGCATTCTCGGGACCCCGCCTTTGCGGGCTGTCTTCGAGACGGCGCTTGGTTTGCCGCAGGGAGTCGGGCAGCTTGACATCGACCGGCAACTGGAAATCTTCAAGGAGAAGTCCCGCAGCACACTGGGATTGGACAGCATCAACGACCTAAGCGCGGAAAGCGCACGGGAAGATCTGGTGCGCGCCTACCTTGTGCGGGACCAGATCAAGGGGATCAGCTTTCAAAGCTCAATCTCGATTGCCCTGACCTTGCTGCAGGTTCCCTGACCGCCGGCAATCTTTGCAGGTCCGTCGCGAGCGCGGGAACTTCCTTTCGCGACACCACACGGCAAACGCCACAAGTGCCAGCGTGCATCAGGCCATCCCCCTAATCCTTGCCGACATCGGCGAAGGCGCGCGTGGCTTCGCATGCGACAGGCTTCCGCCCGTTTTTCCCGGTTGCGTCCGGATGGCAGGCGCGGTCCCTTTCGCGGGAACCGCGCGCGCAGCAGTATCTGACGGCATGGAGGAGGATGACTTGGCTCCCGCCATGCCATTTCCGGCGCGGCGAAGGATCAGGGACAGGCGATCGAAGCTGTTTTGCGCTGAAACAGTCTCTGGCTCTGCCAAGAACGCATCCAGTTCAGGCCAGATGCGGATTGCCTGATCCAGCTGCGGATCCGTCCCTTCGGCGTAAAGACCCGCGCGGATCATCGTCTCGGACCTGGCATAGGTACCCATCAGAGAACGCGTGCGCAGGATCATGGCGTTTTCAGCGTCATCCGCGGCGCGCGGCAGGCTGCGCGACACCGATCGTAGCAGGTCGATGGCCGGGTATCGACCACGCTCGGCTATGGCGCGGTCAAGAATGACATGCCCGTCGAGCACACCGCGCAGGATATCGGCCACGGGTTCGTCCATGTCCGACCCTGCCACGAGTACGCTGAACAGGGCGGTGATGTCGCCGGCTGCACCGACACCGGGCCCGGCGCGTTCGCACAGCGCCATGACCATGTGCGCGGTCGAGGCCGGAAAGCCCCGCAAGGCAGGCATTTCGCCGGAGGCGGTCGCGACCTCCCGGTGCGCCTCGGCAAACCGGGTGATCGAATCGGCAAGAAACAGGACCTGCCGGCCCTGGTCACGAAAATGCTCGGCCACGCACATCGCGGCCCAGGCACAGCGCCGACGCACAATGGGCGACTGATCGGACGTCGCCGCGACGATCACCGACCGGGCCATCCCCTCGGGGCCGAGAACATGCTCCACGAATTCGCGCAACTCTCGTCCACGCTCGCCGATGAGGGCAAAGACCACGATATCGGCCTGCATGTTCCGGCCGAGATGGCCCAGAAGGTTCGATTTGCCGACGCCAGAGCCCGCGAAGAGGCCGATGCGCTGTCCTCTCACGATGGGCAACAGCGTGTTGAACACGCTCATCCCCGTTTCCAGCCGGTCGCCAAGACCACGCCGCCGCGCGGGCGCAGGCGGGTCGCAGCGCAGCGGGCGATGCTGGCCACCGCGCGCCAACGGCCTGCCATCAAGCGGGTTTCCGAACGGATCGATGATTCGCCCGACCCAACCCTCGCAAGGCCACATCTGCGGCGGCGGGCCCAGCGAAACCCGATCGCCCAGCGCGATGCCGTCAGGCGACGAGTCGGGCAGAATTGTTGCGGACCGGGCTGAAATTCGCATGATTTCGCCGGACCTCGACTGTCCGTCGCGCCCGTGGACGTGGACCCGATCGCCCATCCTTGCCACGTCCGACAGACCGGACACGCCGATCAAGTTGCCCTGGACGCTGCAAACGCGCCCAACGCTTCGCACGGGCTGTAAATCCGAGATTTCGGAACGCAGGGCGGACAGATCGGGCAGGGGCATTTTCGATTCCTCTTCTCTGCTGAAAACAATTTCTAAAGGAATCACAGTTAAGCCTTGATTGAAGCCAATCGAGGGAGAAGCCCCGATGTTCGAAAAACTGGAAATCTTTCGCATGGCCCATGCGATGGCAAAGCATGCCGGTGCACGGCAGAACGTGATCGCCCGGAACATGGCCAATGCCGACACGCCGGACTACGTCGCGCGGGACATCGCGCCGTTTCAGGATGTGTTAGGGTCGACTCCAGGCGCCTTTTCCGCAACCGCCAGCCGGGCGGGTCACCTGCACGGCACGCGAGGGTCCGTGGCCCATGACGTCATGGAACGCGCCGATGCATTGGCCGATCCCAACGGTAACGCCGTCTCGGTCGAGAGCGAAATGCTGCACGCCGTGGACACCAAGCGTCAGCACGACCGCGCCGTCACGATCTACAAGTCCGCCCTGACCATCCTGCGCACCGCTGTGCGCCGCTGACACGAGAGCCATATGAGCGATCTTGGAAAATCCCTTGCGGTCTCCGCCACCGCGCTGAAGGCGCAGAGCCAGCGCCTGCGCCATGTGTCGGAAAACATCGCCAACGCGGACACGCCCGGTTACCGGCGCAAGCTGGTCGCCTTCGAAGAGGTCGCACGCGGCAAGGAGGCCGGGGGCGTCGAGGCGGGGCGCGTGCATCTCAGCCGCAAGGACCGTGAAGAGATTTTCGACCCGAACCATCCGATGGCCGACGAGACCGGTCATTACCTGGGATCGAATGTGAACCTGGTGATCGAGCTTGCCGATGCCCGCGAGGCGCAGCGCAGCTACGAGGCCAACCTGAAAATGTTCGAACAGGCGCGGCAGATGTCCGCCAGCCTGCTTGACCTGCTACGTCGATAGAGGAGTTCCAGAATGGATATCAGACCTATCAATGCTGTCCAAAGATACGCAGCAGCGCGCCCGGCGACCGAGCCGAATGCCGGTCAGGGCGGCCTGGGCGAGGCCGCGCAAGGCCTCGCCCGCGATTTCGCCGCGACCCTGCAGGAGGCCGATACGACGGCAAAGTCCGCAATGAGCGGCGAGGCCGACCCCCATGCGCTGATCCAGGCGCTGGCACAGACCGAGCTGGCGGTTGAAACCGCCGTCACGGTCCGCGACAAGGTCGTCGAAGCCTACCAGGAAATCCTGCGGATGCCGGTCTGACGCCATGGCCGGGGAGCTTGTCTTTTTCGATACCCTGCGCCAGGGGCTTTGGGTCGCGGTGATCACGGCGCTTCCCATCCTGAGCGTGGCCCTTGTTGCCGGTCTAATGGTGGGTCTGTTCCAGGCCCTGACATCGATCCAGGAACTGACCCTGACATTCGTGCCCAAACTGGCGGCCATCGTCGCGGTCTTCTGGCTGACCATGGGGTTCATGACCCAGACCCTGGTCAGTTTCTTCCAGGATCGCGTGATCCCCCTGATGATCGGAGGCTGAATTGGAAAGTGCCTTTTACACGACACTGACACGCCAGTCCGGGTTGATGCGGGAAATGCGCACAATCGCGAACAATATCGCGAACAGCTCGACCACCGGATACCGGCAGGAGGGGCTGATCTTTGCCGAACATATCGTCGGGGTCGACAATGGACCGTCGCTGTCGATGGCGACGGCCAAGGTGCGGAACACGTCCTATGCGCAGGGCACCCTGAGCCAGACCGGCAGCCCTTTGGACCTTGCCATCGAGGGCGAAGGTTTCTTCCTTGTCGAAACGCCCGATGGCGAGCGGTTGACCCGTAACGGCAGCTTCGCCTTGTCGGCCGAGGGCGATCTGGTGACACATGACGGCAATCGCGTGTTCGACGCCGGCGGCGCGCCCCTCTTCATCCCGCCCGATGGCGGAGAGCTGGGCATTTCCGGCGACGGCACGATCAGTTCCGATGGCCGGCTGGTCGCACAGATCGGACTTGTGATGCCTGCGGACGCAACGGGAATGATCCGCGAAGGGGGTGTGATGTTTCGATCCGAGGCCGGAACAGAGCCTGTTCTGGCCCCGATGGTCCGGCAGGGCTTTCTGGAGAACGCCAATGTCGATCCCATCGGCCAGATCGCCCGGATGATCGAGGTGCAGCGCGCATACGAGATGGGCCAGAGTTTCATCGAGGCCGAGAACGAGCGCATCCGCACGGCGCTTCAGGCCTTTGTCGCCAAGTAACCCAAGGAGATTTCCATGCGTGCCCTCAAGATCGCCGCAACCGGCATGGCGGCCCAGCAGATGCGGGTCGAGACGATATCGAACAACCTCGCCAACATGTCGACCACCGGTTACAACACCCGCAGGGCCGAGTTTGCCGACCTTCACTATCAACAGCTCGCGCGGCCCGGCACGGTGAACTCTGCCGACGGAACGCTTCTGCCCACCGGGGTGCAGCTTGGCCTTGGCGTGCGGCCCGCAGCGATCTCGATCAACCTTGCGCAAGGCTCTTTGTCGGCCACCGGTGGCGACCTCGACATCGCGATCGAGGGCAACGGATATTTCGAAGTGGCGCTTCCCTCGGGTCAGGCGGCCTTCACCCGTGACGGGGCGCTCAAGCGGTCGGCCGACGGGTTGATCGTGACCTCCGAGGGGTATCCGGTGGCGCCGGAAATCACCATTCCCGACGATGCGCGCAGCATCTCGATCAATGGCGCCGGAGAGGTCTATGCCTATTTCGCCGAAGCGACGCAGGCGCAGCTTCTGGGCCAGTTCAACCTGGTGGGGTTCACCAACGCCAAGGGGCTCGAGGCGATCGGCGCCAATCTCTTTCTGGAAACCGAGGCGTCGGGCGGCGCATTGACCAGCACGCCTGGCCAGGACGGGTTGGGCACGGTGCGGCAAGGGTATCTCGAGGACAGTTCCGTCGATCCGGTGCGCGAAATCACCGAACTGATCGAGGCGCAGCGCGGTTACGAGCTGAATGCCAAGGTGATCACCGCCGCCGACCAGATGCTTGCCGCGACGACGCAGGTGCGGTGATGCGGCTCTGTTATACCCTCGTCGCAGCGTTTCTGCCCGTATGCGGCGCATCCGCGGATACGGTTGTCGCGGCCCAGACAATACGCCCGCAGACCGTCCTGACGACGGCGCATCTGGCATTGAAACCCGGCGACGTGACCGGCGGCGTCGAGGATCCGGCATTGCTGGTCGGCCTGGAGACCCGCACCGCGCTTTACGCCGGTCGCCCGATCCGCCCTGGCGATGTCGGCCCACCCGCAATCGTCGAGCGCAACCAGATCGTTCCCCTGATCTTTGCGGCCAACGGGCTTCGCATCTCGACGGAGGGCCGGTCGTTGGATCGGGCCGGGCCCGGCGAATATGTCCGCGTGATGAACATGACGTCGCGCAATACGGTGACGGGCCGGGTCGGTCCCGATGGCCGGGTTTTGGTTTCCCAGTAGGAAAATGCAGATGATCCTGAAAAACAGTCTCTATCTTGCCCTGATCTGTACCGTCGCGGCTTGCGGCCGGATGGATCATTTCGGTAAGCCACCCAGCTTTACCCCCGCCGAGGACACCGAGGAGAGCCGCGCCAGGTACGACCCCGGCCTGCCCCTTGTCGCTGTCCCGGACCGGCCGGTCGACCGCGCGTCGCTTTGGAGTGGCGGTCAACGATCGCTTCTGGGGGACCGCCGCGCCATCAAGCGCGGTGACATCCTGACCGTAGTGATCGAGATAGACGACGAGGCGCAGATTTCGAATTCCACCTCGCGGTCCCGGAACGGCTCGGAAGATCTGGGCATACCCGACCTGTTCGGGATCCCACAGCGCATCGACGAAAAACTGCCCGAGGGGGCCAGTATGGCGGATGCCGTCGGCATCAATTCGTCCAGCAGTTCCGGCGGCGACGGCTCGGTCAGCCGGCGCGAGGAACTGACGCTTCGCATCGCCGCCTCGGTCACCCAGGTTTTGCCGAACGGTGTGCTTCAGATCCAGGGCTCGCAGGAGGTTCGGGTCAATTTCGAACTGCGGGAGTTGCTGGTGGACGGGTTCGTGCGCCCCGAAGACATCTCGCGCCAGAACGAGATCACCTATGACAAGATCGCTTCGGCCCGCATATCCTATGGCGGGCGTGGCCAGATTACCGACGTTCAGCAGCCGCGCTACGGACAGCAGGCGCTGGACATGATCCTTCCGTTCTAGAAAGTCGCGACATGGGCAAGATCCTTCCAATCCTGCTGGCACTGATCGGTATCGGCGCCGGAGTCGGCGCAGGCCTCGCCCTTCGCCCCGCCCCGGCCGAGGTGGTCGAACTGCATCCGTGCGGCGACATGGACAAGACCGGCGCCGAGGCCGCAGGCGGCGAAAAGGACGATCCCGAGGATCAGGAAGGCGAGGCCACACATGAATATGTGAAGCTCAACAACCAGTTCGTGGTGCCGGTCGTCAACAATGACCTTGTAGATTCGCTCGTGGTCATGTCGCTGAGCGTCGAGGTGGTCCAGGGACAAGCGGACGCCGTCTATACCCGAGAGCCCAAGCTGCGCGACGCCTTCCTGCAGGTTCTGTTCGACCACGCGAATATCGGTGGGTTCCGGGGCGAGTTTACTGATGCGGACAACATGGATATCCTGCGTGCGGCCCTGCGCGAGACCGCGCAGGGGATCGTCGGCGAAGGCGTTCGGAACATCCTGATCACGGATATCGCCCGGCAGGATGTCTGAGCGTGTCGCGGCGTGTCAGGAATGCCAGAGACCCATCAGATACAGAGACTGTTCCCGCTCCATCGACCATTTTTCAAGCTTGGCCTTTCGCGCTTGCCGCGCCGCCTCGGTCAGGCCCTCGGCGGCCAGCTTGCGGCCATGCGCCAGGCCAAGTGTCCGCAGGTGGCGTCCCTTTTCGGCGAGGACCTGGGCCAGCTCCATCTGCAACTGGCGGCGCGCGCGCCCGATCCACCCCTGCCACAGCACATCGCCCCCATAGAAGCGTTGATCCGACAATCCCGAGCCAAGCCGGGACAGCGCAGATTGATGCTGTTGCTCCAGCGCGGCCAGCCTGGCGCGCAGGTGTCTTTCCCGCTCCAGCACCGCGCGCAGCGGCAGCTGCGCGGCCTGATAACGGGCCCGGGTCATTTCCGCCAGGTCGCTGTACTCTTCACTCATGACCAGGCCTTCGCACGGCGGCGCATCGCCTCGGCAAAGCGTATGGCGGCCGCCACCGCCCGGTAATGCTGCGGATCGATCTCGTCACCGATCTCGGTCATGGCGTGAAGTGCCCTGGCGGTGGGCGGGTCGGACCTGACCGGAACGCCGTTCGCCATCGCGACATCCCGGATCGCGCGGGCGACATGATCCACGCCCTTCGCAACACAGACCGGCGCCGTCCCGGGCTGTCGGCTCCACTTCAGCGCCACGGCGAAATGCGTCGGGTTCACGATCACCACGTCCGCGGCGGGCACATCGGCCATCATCTGCTGACTTGCAATCTGTGTCGCGCGATGGCGACGCTCCTGCTTCATGTGCGGGTCGCCTTCGTGCTGCTTGTGCTCTTCCTTGATCTCGCGATGCGACATGCGGTTCTTCCGCGTGTGATCGAAGCGGTGCCAGAGGTAATCCACGACACCTATCCCCGCGGCAATCATCAGGACGACGAACAGGAACTCGGTCAGCATCCGGGCAATCAGCGCCCCGATGACCAAAGGCTCGGCATGCAGGCTGCCGGCCATTTCGGGCAGGCGAAAGGACAGGTAGGCCGCCAGAAGAACGGAATAGCAGACCAGCTTGGCAAAGCTTTTGGCGAATTCGAACATCCCCGAAAGGCCGTATTTGTTCCGCGCGTTCGAGATCGGACTGATCCTTGACAGTCTCGGTTTCAGCTTTGACGGCGCGACAACCAGGCTGCGCTGCGCCAGCACGGACAACAGCGCCGCGCCCGCCGGTATCAGGAACCAGGCGAGCAGGCCGAGGCCGATCGTCCCGAGAAGGCCGCCGACAGGTCCCGCGGCTGGCCCCCGGAAGATGATATCGGCGAAGTCGCCCGCCTGCCCCAACAGCACCATCATCGCCGTGCTGACCGTCTGAACCGAACCCGCGCCGACAGCGACGGCCGTCAGAAGGAACCCGCCATAGGCTGCCGCGGTATTGAGATCGGCCGAACGCGCAAGCTCTCCCTTCTTGCGGGCCTCGTCCAGCTTGTGCTGGGTGGGCTCGTGCGACTTTTCGGTATCGTCGTCCTGCGCACCTGCCATCACGGCGCCCCGAACGGGTTGGCGACAAAACCATGCAGGGCCTCGACCCAGAGAGACAGCATGGTCGGGGCCAGCAGAAACAGAAGGGCCAGGCCCGCACCGGTGATCACCGGCGCGCCGACGAACACCACCATCATCTGCGGCATGGCACGGTTTATGACGCCAAGCGTGATGTTGTAGAGCACCGAAACGATCACGAAGGGCGCGGCGAGCGTGAAGGCCAGAGCGAAGGCGCCGGAGACCTGCCGGATGCCCCAGAGCGACACGCCGGGTGCATCGGGCATCTCCGCCACGGGGAAGACCGCGTAGGTCAGGATCATCATTTCCGCCACGCGAACATGCAGGCCGAGGATCATCGCCAGCGCCAGCCCGCCCACGGCCAGAACATGCCCGATTGCCGGCAGGGGCGTCACGCCGGCATCGCCAAGGATCTGCGACAGCGACGTCGATTGCGCCGCGATGGCCCCGGCCGTCTGCAACGCCAGCAGAAACATTCTGATGCCGATCCCGATCACCAGGCCCACGACGGTTTCCGTCAGGACAAGCCAGCCGATGGGCGGTGGCATCTCCGCCATCGCGGCCAGGTCGGGCGAAAGGGACGGGGCGATGACCGTGGTGAACATGATCGCCAGGATAAGCTTGATCCGGACGGGCACGGAACTTTCGCCGAAGCCGGGAAACAGGGCCATGACCGGACCCGCGCGCAGGAACACGATGAAGTGCAGCCACAGGATATCCTCGGCCATGGACAGCAGTGACGCGGCCGCGGTCATGCCGGGACCACGCCCACCAGTGCCGGCCGCGCATCCGCACCGATCTCTTCGAAGGACAGGACCGGATTGGCGATGCTTTTAGCCGTCAGGACCGTCCGCAGGAACCGCCGGCGCGGCGTCGATGTCACGATGGCCGGGAACATGCCGCGCTCTGCGGCATCGGACACGGCCTCGGCCACCGAATTGGTGAGGTCGTTGAACAGGTCGGGCGGCAGGGCCACGTCAGGGCGGCCACGGTCGCTTTCGACCTGGTATGTTGCGAAAGTCTCCTCCCATTCCGGCGCAAGTTGCAGAAGCGGCAGGCTGCCGTCATCGCGTTGCAGGTTGGCCACAAGCTGGAACCCCAGCCGTTGCCGCACATGCTCGCAGATCATCTCGGGATGGGCATGAACCTGCCGGCCCTCGGCCACCGCTTCGAGGATCAGGGGCAGGTTCCGGATCGACACCTGTTCGGCCAGCAGAAGCCGCAGCACCTGGTGCAAAAGATCCGTCTGCACCCGATCGGGGATCATTTCATCCAGCAGCTTGCGGTTTGCCTCTGCTCTCGCCGGGTTGCTGAGATTGACCATCTCGTCCAGCAACCGTCGCATCGCCTTCATGGTCAGAAGGCGGCCGAGATTGCGTTTGATGACCTCGAGTAGATGGGTCGCCAGCACTTCGGCGGGGTTGACCAGCGTGACGCCGGACAGGGCGGCATCGGTTTGATCCGCCTCCGGAATCCAACGCGCCGGGGCGTTATAGACGGGCTCCCGCACGTTTTCGCCATGAGGAAGACCGGGCGCGGTATCGGGATCAAGCGCGAGCACGTGATCCAGCCGCAGCACCGCGCGGGCCTGTTCCACGCCCTGAATGCGCAGAACATAGGTTCCCCGGGGCAACGCCGGTTCATCGGTCAGGCGAATTTCCGGGATGATCAGGCCGAAATAACTGGCCACATGGCGCCGCATGTTGTCGATCCGGGCATCCAGGCCGGTGCCGGGATCCAGAACCATGTTCACGAGATCCGGTGCGAATTCGACATGGATATCGTCAAGGTCGAGGATATCGCCAAGGGATCGGTTTACAGGCGCGATATCCGGTTCCGTCTCGGCGACGGGCACTTCGGGGCGGCCGCGTTGCCGATGCAGGTAGAACGCCGTTCCACCCAGCGCGGTGCTCCCGATTATGAAGGGCAGGAAGGGCAGGCCGGGGACCAGCGCGAAAAGAATCATCAGCACCGCGACCGTGGCCATCGCAGAGGGGTGACGGCCAAGTTGCGCGGCCAATGCGATATCCGTCGCGCCCTGGCTGCCGCCGCGCGCCAGCAACAGCGCCGATGCAATGGAAATGACGACCGCGGGTATCTGGGTGACCAGCCCGTCGCCAACGGTCAGGATCGCGTAGGTCTCGAACGCGGTGCCAATGGGCATGCCATGCACGACCACGCCCATGACCAGCCCCATCACAAGATTGAGAAGCGTGATCAGAAGGCCTGCGACCGCGTCGCCCTTGACGAACTTGGACGCGCCGTCGAGTGAGCCGAAAAACGTTGTTTCCTGCTGCTCGCGCTCGCGACGCTCCTTCGCCTCGGTATGGTCGATCGCGCCGGCGGACATGTCGCTGTCGATCGCCAGCTGCTTGCCGGGCATTCCGTCCAGGGCAAAGCGCGCACCGACCTCGGCCATGCGGGCGGCACCCTTGGTGATGACCATGAAATTGACGATCAGAAGCACCGCAAAGACGACGAGGCCGAGGAAAATGCTGCCGCCCATCACGAAGTTGGCAAAGCCCTGGATGACATCGCCGGCCGCGTCGGTGCCGGTATGTCCCTCGCCGATGATCAGCTTGGTCGACGACACGTTCAGCGACAGTCGCAGCATGAGTGACGCCAGCAGGATCGTCGGAAAGGACGAAAAGTCGAGCGGGCGTTCGATGAAGAGCGTGACGGTGAAGATCAGGATCGCCAGCGCGAAAGAGGCGGCGAGCCCCACGTCGAGCACCCAGGAGGGCATTGGCAGCACCATCATGACGATGATGGCCATCAGCGCCAGCGCCAGCAGGACAGTGGGCTGGAACAGGGTCGCGATATTCAGGGGCTTCACGACCGGCACCCTGCGGTTAGGCCAGGCGCGCGTTTCGGATGTGCCGCGGAGGGGGCGGACAATCGATCCACTGCATTCTTCCTGTTTGATGGGCATTCTGCCACTCGGGTCAACACTATCCCGGCAGGTCTTTAGAATTGGTAACCGGCCTCAGTTTTCCGGCGCGGGGGCCGGGGCCTCTGCCAAGAGTGCCTGAACGCTGTCGCGCGTGGCCCCGGTATCCTCCAAGAGGGCCCTGTTCCGGGCCAGGACGCGATTCTCCGGCACCGGTGCGGTGCTCCGCTCGAGGTCAACGGTCGTTTCGAGAGGCGCGCTCGGGTCTTGGGCGAGCACGGCAGTTCCGTCGCCCGCAAGCCAGGCTTCGCGCTCGGCTTCGGCCTCCAGTCCGGCGGATTTGAAAAGGTCGTAGGCCTGGCGATGCTCCCCCACCATGCTTCGGGCGCGGGCACGCAACGTGTTGGCATCCTTCCCGTCCAGGCCGAGAAGTTCGACCTCGGCCTGTCGCGGCCGCCCCAGTTCCAGAGCTGCCCTGGCGCGCATCATGCGTGCACGGCGGATGTTGCCGCCATGAAAAGTCTGCGCCAGCATCTTGCGGCTCTCGTCATGGAATCCGGCCTCCAGCAGGTGATCCGCAAGCTTCAGCGCGCTGTCTTGCGGCAACGCATCTGGCGCGGCGGTCTTGCCGGCCAGGACATGCCGCAGGATCTCGATCGGCGCGCCGTGCGATGCGAGGCGGGCGGTCAGTGCCGCGCGAATGGCGGGCATGGCCTGACCGGCGCCGGACTCGTAGCGGTCAAGTTCCGCGAAGGCTTCGTCGAAGGCACCGGTGGCACCAAGTGCGAGCACGTGGGCACGGGCCATCGTGGTCCCCAGCGGCGTACCGGCATGTTCGAAGGCATAGGCAGACGCCAGTTCCGCAAGGTCGGCGGGAACCGCATTGCCGCGTTCTGCCAGGCTGTCGATCTGGCGGGCCAACGCGTCGGGCGACAGGACCCCGTTCGATTCAACCACGCGTTCCAGCTTCTTTTCCGCGGCTTCGCCCTGTCCCTTTCCAAGCGCGAGCTCGGCGGCGACCATGTCCGCCGCCGGGGTTCTGGTTTCCTCGACCCGGTCAAGGTTTCGCAAGATTGCCACGCTCGCCTTTTCGTGGCCCGCCGCCAGGAGACGGGCCGAGAGAACAGGGCCGAGATGGGTGCGAAGGTGTCGCGGCAGCGCAGAGAACGCCCGCAGGACCGCGTCGGTGTCGATACGGGCGTTGCGGGGCAGCCGCGGGTGGGACAGCGCGGCCCACATCGCGGCCGGCGCGTCACACTCCAGCTGGTCGGCGAGAATGGACCGCTCGGCGCTATGTCCGTCCATGATAGATGCCAGAGCCTTGTAGATGAACGTGCGCTCATCTTCGGGTGGCAGAATATCGGCAATGTCCCGTGCCTCGAGTCCGAAGCCGAAATAGAGATAGAGTTGGGCAAGACGCCGGACCGTCTTGTCGTCGGTCCGGTCAAACTCGCTTGTCATCCCGGATCTCAGCGGGCCGACCTGTTCCCAGAACGGCGCGTCGGTGCCCCAGGATGCGACGTCGAGACGTTTCGCATCAAGGCAGCCGTCGGCGAGGATTGACGAGCTTTGCGCGCTCAACGCGTTCAGGAAATCGCGGTCGATGCTGGTCCGGGCGTTGATATTCATGTTCGAAGACGGCCTTGGCGGGTCGGGGGCCGATGTGTCCCCGGGCGCCTGTTCCTTCGCCGCGGCAACGTCGGATTTGCGCGACCTGTCGGATGCGATCCGGGAAGGGAGTGTCGCGCGCGGGTCCAGCAGGCCCTGGACGGTTGCGCGGCCGACCTGGCGCAGGAGGCGGTCGCGGCTTTCGAAGATCGCGAGGTCCCGTTGCACGGGCGTGGCCGGCCCGGCAGGGGCCGCGTCCGACGCAGCGGATGGTTCGTAGCCCAGTCCCGCCCGTACCAGCTGCATGGCGGAGGAGCGTGTGCGCTGCGGCAGCCGGAGTTTCGGCGTCGCGCCCGCTTTTGCAGGCACCGAGCCTTGCCCCGGAGCACCGTCCGGCACCGGTGCCACGTCGATCACCAGCATCGACCGGCGGAACCAGAATGCCTCGGCCGCACAGTCGCAGGCAAAGCGCAGCGTGAGCGATTGACGGTCCGGGGCGATCACGAGATCGGCAAGACGCTCGCGCCCGATCCGTTCGAAGACCGTGCTGGTGTCGAATGTCAGGTCCGATCCGGGAAAGCGCAGCCTGGCGGAGTCGGGGCCGTTTTCCAGCGACCATTCGATCCTTGCGGGAAGGGAAAAGACCAGCCGCGAAAAACCTTCGTGTTCGCCGGAGCGCACGCCGACCTGTTGCGCCTGCATTGCCTGGGGCACGCAGAGCAACAGCAGGATGGCAAGCCATCGGCTCATCACGCGGCCTCCTGCTTGACCGCTTTCAGGGCCTCCTCGAGGTCGGTGAAGCTGGGCCGACAATGCGAGGGGGTATTCTGGCGCCCGACCTCGATGCAGATGTTGGTCGCGTGGTTGTAGAGGTTCGCAACCAGCACTTCGCGGATCAGCTGGTAGAACTGCGCATCCTCCTCGACCACGGCCTTGACCTTGCCGGCGAAGGGGCCAACCAGCCCATAAGCGAGGAAAACGCCAAGAAACGTGCCCACCAGCGCCCCGCCGATCATTTTTCCCAGCACCTCTGGCGGCTGGTCGATCGATGCCATCGTCTTGATCACACCCAGCACGGCGGCGACGATGCCCAGCGCCGGCAGGCCGTCCGCCATTGTCTGAAGGGCGTGGCTGGAGTGCAGGGCATGGTGCATGGTCGATTCCATACGTTTTTCCAGAACTTCCTCGACCTGGTGAGGATCGTCATAGTTCATCGAAGCGGAGCGGAGCGTGTCGCAGATCAGTGCCACCGCCTCCTTGTCCGCCTGGATTCTGGGATAACGGCCAAAGATCGAGGACTCGTCCGGTGCTTCGACATGTTCCTCGATGCCGACCGGGTTGGATCGTGCCAGCCGGATCAGCTCGAACAGCATGCACAGAAGATCGCGGTAATCCTCGGGCTTCCATTTGGGGCCCTTGAAGACTTTTCCGATATCCTTGGCGGTATGCTTGACGGCCGCCATGTCATTGCTGATCAGGAATGCGCCCACGGCGGCGCCCCCGATCATCATCAGCTCGAAGGGCAACGCCTTGAGGATGATGCCAAGCTTGCCGCCCGCCGCAAGGTAGCCGCCGAAGACCATCACGAAGATGACGAGGATACCGATTATGCCAATCATTTTACGCTTTGCTCTCCGCCGGGATGTCCGGGACACCTAAGCATCGACCCGTTAATTTTTTGCTGATCGCCGCCTTTTATTCCCTGGGCGCATTGGCATTGCGGCCGGCCAGCACGACGGAATAGAGGTGCGCCGCCTCGGGGCTGAGGCCTGCCATGATGGCCGCGGCGGCCTCGGGGCGCATCCGGCCGAGGAAACCCGCGGCGAAATTCGGATCCATCTCTTCGAACAGGGCGGCGGCCTGTTTCGGCTTCATCGTCTCGTAGACGCGGGTCAGGCGGTCGAGGTCATCTTCGGCGGCTGTTTCCGCAATCGAGATGGTCTCGCGCAGCTGTGTCTCGGCCTCGGTCAGCTGCGCAAGTTTCTCGGTCACCTGCTCGTCGGCGATTCGCAGGGCGTGCATCCGGTCGCGGATCGCTGCCTCTTTCTCCTGGATCCGCGCCTCGCGCGCCTGGAACGCCTCGAGCATGGCCTGCATGTCCTCGGTCGTTCTGCAGGCCGTCCCCGTATCGCCGGAGGCGGGCGTCGCCTTGGCGTCCGGATCCCGGGCCAGGGCCTGCCCGGCCCCATCGCCGATGCGCAGGATCGCGGAAGAGATCAGAAGGGTCGCAATGACCACCAGGCTGCCTTTCTGTCCGGCACGGCGTTTCTTGCGTGTCTTGCCCATGGCGCCCTCCTCGCTGTCAGCCGTTTTCATGGCGCTTGAACATCGGCCCGAGCGGCGATGCCTGGGCGTCCGGTTGCGCGGATCGGGAAGGCTGGGAGGGAGGTGCCTCTGCCACATCGTGCATCGACGCGACCAGCAGTTCCAGACGTTTTGCCACGCTCTCGGCCCGGTCGGTGAGCCCGTCGAGCGACATGGTGGATGCCGAGGCGGTGTTTTGCGCCGCTTCCAGCGTCCTGGTCAGGTCATCGACCTGTGCGGACAGAACCGCCACCGCACCGCCGACCCCGCTTTCGAGGTCGTTGAAGCGGCTCAGCCGCCGCGCCAGCACGTAGCAATAAAAACCGGCCCCGATCGCGCCAGCGACCAAAAGTATATCTGCAATCATTCCAACCATTGAGCCCTCAATTCAGCACGAATTCCATGATCAGCAGGTCATTGACCCGGTCCCCCCCGGTCACCACCTGCACGCGCCGCAGCATTTGCGCCCGCAGCCGCACCAGCGCCGCGTTGTTGCTGAGATCCTCGACCGCGACGGCGCGCAGGAATGAATTGAGAACGTCGACAACGCGCGGCATGAGTTTCTCGACCTCTGCCTGGTGGGCAGATCGAACCTCCAGCTGGGCACGGAACCTCAGGTGGCTGACGCCGTTGCCGGCCACCGAGATGACAAGCGGTTCAACCGGTACGAAGGCCACGTCGGGCATATCCTTCACCTTGGGCGGCAGAAGCTCCGCACTCTGCCCGTCGGCTGATTCTTCGCCGAGGATCATCCCGGAATAGACCGCGAAGAACCCCCCGCCCCCGCCCGCCAGGGCCAGGACGAGCCCAATGATCAAAGGCAGTTTCGACTTTTTCTTCGGTGTCTCTTCGCCCGGTTCTTCGGTGTCTTCCATCACTTGGTTCCGCAACTTCGATTTTCGGCACCATAGCCCGACAGGAACTAACCGATTGTTAAGCCTGATGAGCGAAACAGGGGGCCAGCGACCGGCAGAACGCCGCAACCCAGGAGGCAAAGAAATTGCAGCAGCTCATCAATGTCTGGTCGGGTCTTGACGCGCGGCGGCGTATCATCGTGACCCTTGCCACGGTGGCGATGTTCGCCGCCGTCCTTTCGCTTGCCCGCATGACGTCGGCGCCGAGTCTGTCGTTGCTTTATGCAGGCCTTGAGAGCGGCCCGGCCGGTGATGTGGTCAGCGCGCTGGAGCAGCGCGGCGTCGCATATGACGTGCGCGGCGGGTCGATCTTTGTCGATGCCGCGCGCCGGGACGAGTTGCGCATGACCCTCGCCAGCGAGGGGCTTCCGGCCAATTCCGCCCGCGGCTACGAGCTTCTGGACGGGCTGTCGGGTTTCGGCACCACCTCGCAGATGTTCGACGCGGCCTACTGGCGCGCCAAGGAAGGAGAGCTTGCGCGCACGATCCTGGTCCACCCGTCGATCACATCGGCCCGGGTCCATATCGCCAGGACCGGCAACAATCCGTTCCAGCGGGATGTGCGGCCGTCCGCCTCGGTCTCGATCGCCAGCGCGGCGGGCGGGCTGTCGGCAAAACAGGCGCGCGGCCTGAAATATCTTGTGGCCTCGGCCGTTCCCGGCCTGACGCCCGAGGATGTCTCGATCATCGACAGCGAAGGGGGCCTTCTTGGCACGGCCGAAGACACGCCCAGCAACACCGTCGACGACCGCACCGATGCGATGCGGCAGCGCGTGACCCGCCTGCTGGAGGCGCGCGTCGGCCCCGGCAACGCCGTGGTCGAGGTCAGCGTGGACACGGTGACCCGGACGGAATCCGTCCGCGAACGGGTCATCGACCCTTCCAGTCGCGTGGCCATCAGCACCGACACCGAAGAGGTCGCCAACCAGTCGACCGACCAGGGCGGCGGCGACGTGACCGTCGCGTCCAACCTGCCGGACGGGGACGGCGCCGCCGGTGACAGCTCGTCCAGCCAGGTCAGCGAAACGCGGGAGCGCGTGAATTACGAGGTGTCAGAGACGGAGCGCCAGATCACGATGGCCCCCGGCGCGATCCGTCGCATCAGCGTGGCGGTGCTTGTGAACGGCACCACCACGACCGACGCCAACGGTACGGACGTGTTCGAACCCCGCTCGGAGGAAGAACTGGCAGCGCTGCGCGAACTGGTTTCTTCCGCCGTGGGGTACGACGAAGACCGAGGCGATGTGATCACCCTGAAGACCTTGCAGTTCGAAACCCTGGCGCCGGTGGGCACGGGCCCGCAAAGTTCCGTTCTCTCCGGTTTCGCCTTTGACGCGATGGCGCTGATCAAGGCTGCCGTACTCGCCGTGGTCGCGCTGGTGCTCGGGCTTTTCGTCGTGCGTCCGGTGCTTGCCCGGCCAGCCGACGGCGCCCCGCAGCTGGCCGCGGCCGGTGCCGGGGACGAGGCGGACTTTCCCGGGCCCATGGGTGACTTCTCCCCGCAATCCGATGCGCTGACCGGCGAAATCCAGGATGACATGCCCGCCGGTGTCGGGTTTCCGATGCTGTCCGGAGACGACGGGGGCGTGGGACTTCCTTCGCTGGATGCGGATGAGCAGGATCCCGTCGCGCGCCTGCGCGCCATGATCAGCGACCGCCAGGAAGAAACCGTGGAAATTCTGCGCAGCTGGCTTGAAGGCGAGGAGGAACGCGCCTGATGTCCGTATCCCACCTGCTTGAAGATTTCGGCGCCGCGAACCCGAGCAATGTCGTCGAAATGACGGATGTCCTTCTTGAGGAGGAGCGCCTGGAGGCTTTCGAAAAAGGCTATCAGGCGGGATGGGACGATTCCGCCAAGGCACAGGAGGATGATTCCGACCGGGCCTCTTCCGAATTCGCGCAGGCCCTGGCGGACATCTCATTCTCTTACGAAGAGGCTTACACGTCGCTACTTGACGGCGTGCGGCCGGTGATCGTCCAGGTCGTCGAAACCGTCCTTCCCGCGGCCGCACGCGACGCCCTGGCACCCCTCCTGGCCGAGATCATCATGCAGGAGGTGTCGCTGCACGGACGTCGGTCGGTCGTCATCAGTGTGGCGCAGGGCGCCGCCACGGCCGTGCCACGTGACAGCCTGGACACTTTGCCGGTGCCGGTGACGATCCGCGAAGACCCCATGCTGGCGCCCGACCAGGTGCAGCTTGGATTCGATGACAGCGCGGAGCAGGAAATCGACCTGACCGCGACCATCCGCCAGATCACCGCCGCGATCGAAACCTATTTCACCAACGGCCACGTCGAAGACGAAAGGAAATCCGCCTGATGACCGATCAACCAAATTCGCAGGACAGCCAGCGCGGCGAGCTGCGCAGCCCGTTCTCGTCCGTGCCGATCGAGATCACGATCTCCGTCGGCAAGGCGCGTCCGCTGATCCGCGACCTTCTCAAGATGGGCAAGAACGCTGTGCTGCCACTGGACAAGCGGGTTGATGACGCCGTCGAGCTTTATGTCGGTGAGCGCCTTATCGCCCGCGGCGAGCTGGAAGAGCTGGACGGCGAACAGAAAGGCCAGCTTGCGGTGCGCCTGACCGAGGTAGCCGACCTGCAAGACGGGCTGGGATGACAGGCGCGCGCGCCAGCTACGTCGCCTTGGCGGCGATCATTGTGCTTGCGGCCACGCCCGCGACGGCACAGGACATCGCGATCTCGCTTGGGGGGGAAGGCTCTCTCTCGGCGCGCACGATCCAGTTGATCCTGCTGATCACCGTGCTCAGCCTTGCACCGGGCCTGGCGATCATGATCACCTGTTTCCCTTTCATGGTGACAGTCCTTTCCATCCTTCGGCAGGGTATCGGGCTGCAGCAATCGCCCCCCAACATGCTGATCGTCAGCCTGGCATTGTTTCTGACCTATTTTGTCATGGAGCCGGTCTTTTCCGAGGCGTGGTCCGCAGGAATAGAGCCGCTTTTGTCCGAAACCATCGATCTGGAGACGGCCCTGTCACGCGCGCTCGAACCGTTTCGCGGGTTCATGGCCGGGCGCGTCGACGGCGACACCTTCGCCGCCATGGCCGCACTGCGACCGGACGCCGCCGGGACCGTGGCCGCACCGGATGCGCCGCTCTCCGTCCTCATCCCGAGTTTCCTTCTGTCGGAAATCGCGCGTGCCTTTCAGATCGGTTTCCTGCTGTTCCTGCCGTTCCTGATCATCGACCTGGTCGTGGCCGCGGTCTTGATGTCGATGGGCATGATGATGGTCCCGCCGGCAATCGTATCCTTGCCGTTCAAGTTGGCCTTTTTCGTGATCGCGGACGGCTGGACGCTTGTGGCGGACGGGCTGGTGCGGGGATATTTCTGACCTGCGAACGGACCTGCGGTTTTTTCATGAATGGCGTGGCTGCAAGACCGTTTCGATGGAGCACCTCGTCGCCGATGTCAGACGCCGTACATGAAACTTGCGACAAAAATCCGAGCAGGCCCCCGCGCGACCCCTGTTTGCCTAATCATCGGCCCGCTCTCTGGCTTCCTGTCGCAGGCTGTCGAGAAACAAGGTGAAGGCGCGGGTCGGTTGGCGACGGCTGGAATAGAAGGCGTGATAGCCCGGAAAGCGGGGACACCAGTCGGACAGGACCTCGACAAGACGGCCGTCGCGCAGGAAAGGCACGGCCAGGTCCTTTAGCATGTAGGCCAGGCCCAGCCCGGCAAGGGCCGCCCCCACAAGCGCGTCGCCGTCGTTCACCACGACGGTCGGCGACACCTTCGCCGTCTCGGCTTTGCCGTCCTTTTCGAACGACCACGGCGACAGGGTTCCGCCGGCATTCCTGAATCCGATACAGCGATGCGTGGACAGTTCACGCGGTATGCGCGGCCGGTCGCGGGTGGCGAGATAGCCCGGCGCCGCCACAACGACGGCCCTCAGGGGTGGCCCCACTGGAACGGCGACCATGTCCATCTCCAGATCGTCGCGCATCCTTATGCCGATGTCGAACCGCTCCGCGACGATATCGACATAGCTGTTCTCCACGCTCAGTTCGCCCTCGATCTCGGGATGGGCGGCCAGTAGCCGTGCGAAGGCCGGCCAGACGAGCGTATCCGCGGCATGTTTTCCGCAGGTCACCCGCAGGCGCCCGCCCGGTTCCTCGCGCAGCCGTTCCAGGGCGTCCATCTCTGCGCCAAGCTCCGCGATGACCGGAGAGAGCGTGGCCAGCAGACGCTCGCCCGCCGCGGTCGGCGCAAGGCTGCGCGTCGAACGCGACAGCAACCGGATGCCCATCTCGCGCTCAAGGCGCTTTACCGTCTGGCTGACGGCGGACTGGGTGACGCCGAGGCGGCGCGCGGCACCGGTGAAACTGCGCTCTTCGGCAACCCGGTTGAATATGAAGAGGTCGGAAAACCTTCGCGGATCCATTCAGTAGCCTCACTACTTGATCCAACAAATTTCAAAGGCCTTATCGAATACGACTTCTCTGCATTAATCAATCGTCAGAAAGCGAGAGGAGTTGACGATGACTGGCAAGGTATGGTTCATCACCGGAGCAGGCAGGGGCCTGGGGCACCTGATCGCCCGCGACGCACTGGCGGCGGGCGACAAGGTCGTGGCGACCAGCCGGACCGTCGACGGGATCGCGGACAGCCTAGGGGTTTCGGACGACAGCCTGCTCGTGCTGCCGCTCGACGTGACCGATCCCGAGGCGGCATCGGCCGCGCATGACGCCGCCATCGAGGCGTTCGGCCGCATCGACGTTCTGGTCAACAATGCAGGCCGCGCGCAGCTTGGATGGTTCGAGACAATCCCCGACGATGACCTGCGCCGACAATTCGAGATCAATCTTTTCGGCGCCATGAACGTGGCGCGGTCGGTGCTGCCCACGATGCGCCGGCAGCGTTCGGGCCTATTGGTGACGATCTCGTCGGTGAACGGCCTCGTCTCGAACCAGGGCGGATCGGTCTATTCGGCATCCAAGTTCGCGCTGGAAGGCTGGATGGAGGGCCTCGCCGAAGAGATTGTGCCGCTTGGCATCCGGTCTCTCGTCGTGGAGCCGGGGATGATGCGCACCAACTTCCTCGACCCGTCCACGGCGCGGCAGGGCAATGTCGAGATTGCCGATTATGCGGAGGCCGTGGAGGAATTCCGAAACTTCATCGCGCAGGCGAACGGAGCGCAGCAGAACGACCCCGAGGACCTTGCGGCCCTGATCGTCGCCGAAGCGTCGGCCGCTGACCCTGCGCGACGGCTGTTGTTCGGAGCGGATGCCCACGAATGGGCAGGCGCCAAATGCAGGCAACTGGCGGCAGATATAGACGTCTCGAGCGCGCGTGCCCGTGCGAGATAAACGCGCGCATTGTCCCGCTTTCACGCAATCGGTCGTTGGCGTGAAGGACATGGTCACGCCGATGGGCGGACCGATGACGTGACCACGGAACATCCGGAAGGTGCATGTCCAACGCGCGAAAGCGGCCGAGGAGCCGGCGCCTGAACGTTTTTCAGTCGACGGTTTCGCGGGCGAGGATCGTATCGAACCGCTCGCGGGCGCGGCGCGGAATATCCTCGGGCAGTGCGTCGGGCGAGAGCGGCACCTCGCCCACCCGGATCAGCATCACCATGCCCATCGCGAAATGCGGCGAGCATTTCACGCCGTAAAGCCCCTCGGCCTCGAGGGTGATCTCGATTTCTTCATCGATCTGGCCGATGAAGCGCTCGGCCCCATCGGGCAGCATTCCCGCAATTGAGGCCGCGTTGTGGCCGGGATCGGTTGCGAGAAAGCGAATGGTATCGCCCGGTTGTGCGGAAATGAAATCCGGCTCGTAGACCATGGCGCCGGTGTCGTTACGGTTAAGCATCTTTACCTCGTGCAATTCGGCCGAGGCAAAGGTTGGCAGGGCGATCAAGGCGGCAAGCATCAGCTTCATTCTGGTCCTTTCGCGGGCTCAGGCAGGTTTGTGGAAGCGCAGCACGCGCGCGCCGTCGGCCGGATCGGTCAAGATGCTGGCGGTGACGGCGAAGCTGTCGACGAGGCGGTCGCAGGTCAGTACCTCGTCGGGCGGGCCGAGGGCCACGAGGCGGCCCTTCTGCAACAGCGCCAGTCGGTCGCATTCCATCGCCTGGTTAAGGTCGTGCAGGGCGACGATGCTGGTAACGGGCAGGCGCGCGACCAGCGACAGGATGGACAGCTGGTGGTGGATGTCGAGGTGGTTGGTGGGCTCGTCCAGCAAAAGGATCTGCGGCTCCTGCGCGAGGGCGCGGGCGATGTGGACGCGCTGGCGCTCGCCGCCGGAAAGGGTGGTCCAGTGACGGGTCTCGAAGCCCCGCATCTCGACCGCGGCGATGGCGCGGGCGACGGTTGTCTCGTCCTCCCCCGACCAGGGGCGGAGCGCCGAAAGCCACGGGGTGCGGCCGAGTTCGACGGCGTCGCGCACGGTGATGCGGTCGCC
This sequence comes from Roseovarius sp., assembly GCA_046290265.1. Taxonomy (GTDB): domain Bacteria; phylum Pseudomonadota; class Alphaproteobacteria; order Rhodobacterales; family Rhodobacteraceae; genus Roseovarius. The sequence goes on from JBKAGF010000002.1 coordinate 151,329, forward strand.
GGTCTCGGCCTGTTGCTCGACCAGCGCGATGCGCTGCGCAATCTGCCGTTGCGGGTAGGTGGCGAGGTCGCGCCCGTCGAGCGTGACGCGGCCGGCGGTGGGGGTGCGAATGCCGGCCAGCATCTTCAGCAAGGTGGATTTGCCCGAGCCGTTGGCGCCGATCAGGCCGAGGGTTTCGCCCCGCTGCACGTCGAGGGAGATGTCCTGCACGATGGGTTGGCGGCGGACGGACCAGCCAAGGGCGTGGCAGCTCAGGGTCATCTAGCGGTTCTTCCACGGATCAGGATCAAGGCGAAGGCCGGCGCGCCGACCAGTGCGGTTATGACGCCGATGGGCAGCACCTGCCCCGGCACCAGAATGCGCGAGATGACGTCGCAGGCGATGAGGAACACCGCGCCCGCGAGCGCCGAGGCCGGAACCAGTCGCCCGTGGCGGACGCCGACGACGAAGCGCATGGCGTGGGGGATGACAAGACCGACAAAGCCGATGGAGCCCACCATCGAAACCATTGCCGCCGTCACCAGCGCGGCGATACCGATCAGGGTGACCTGCACCCGACGCACCGCGACACCGAGCGAGGCGGCGCTGTCGGAGCCGAAAGTGAAAGCGTCCAGCGCGCGGATGTGCCAAAGGCAGGTCAGCACCGCCAGCGCGACCGCCGGGATGGCGACGATGACATCGTCCCAGCGCACGCCGGAGAGGTTGCCCATCAGCCAGAACATGATGCCGCGGGCCTGTTCGGCGTTGGCGGATTTGGCGATGATGAAGGCGGTGAGCGCGTTGAAAAGCTGCGAGCCTGCGATGCCGGCCAGCACGATGACCCCGGCCGCGCGCATGCCGCTGCCGCCGCCGGCGGCGCGGGCCAGCGCCGCGACCATGACAAAAGCCAGTGCCGCGCCGGCGAAGGCCCCGGCCGAGAGGGTGACCGCCCCGGCCCCCACGCCCGCCACGGTGACCGCGACCGCCCCGGTCGAGGCCCCGGCGGAGATGCCCAGCAGGTAGGGATCGGCCAGCGCGTTGCGCAGCAGCGCTTGCAGCACCACGCCCGACAGCGCCAGCCCGGCCCCGCAGCAGGCCGCGACCACCGCGCGGCTGAGCCGGTATTCCCAGACGATGCCCGCGTCGATCCGGTCGACCGCGTAACCGAGGCCGAAGAGCTTGTTTCCCAGCACCTGCAGCACGGTCGTGACGGGAATGGCGGTTTCGCCGATGGCCGCGCCGAGGATCAGGGCGACGAACAGCACCGGGGGCGCGATCCACCCCCAGTGCCAGCGCGTGCGCAGGGCCCGGCGGCCGGTGGCCTGCAGCACGTCGCTCATTGCCCGAAGTCGAACCCGGCCAGCGCCTCGGCCACGGTTTCGAGGCCGAAGATGCTGCGCATGGTGGCGCTCATGGCGTGGGCGTCCATCACCACGATCCGGTTCTCGCGCACCGCTGTAATCTGGCTGGCGACCGGATCAGTGCGCAGGAACTCCATCTTCTTGTCGATGTCGTCGGCGGGAAAGCGGCGGCGGTCCATCTCGGCGATGACCAGAATGGTGGGGTCGGCGCGGGCGATGGTTTCCCAGCCCACGGTGGGCCATTCCTCGTCGGACTCGATGACGTTTTCGATGCCGAGCCTGTCCATCATGTAACCGGGCGCCTGCGGCCGGCAACGTAGGGGTCGATCTCGAGATCGGCGGAAGAGAACCAGAAGGCGGCCGATATGCCCTTGGGCAGGTCAAGCGATTGCGCCAGTTCGATGGCGGCACTTTCGCGCTTCTTGAGTTCGGTCACGAGGTCTTGGCCCGCATCCTGCACATCGTAGATTTCGGCCAGTTCACGGATACCCTTGTAGACCGAGTCGGTCGAGAACGCCGCGGTGCGGGTACCATCGCCGCCGGTGGTGTTGTCCTTGGTGTCGCAGTCGGCAGGCATGATGTAGGTGGGAATGCCGAGGTCGTGGAACTGCTCGCGCGTGGCAACGATGCCGGAGGGGCCCACATGCCATTCATATTGCACGGCGACGAGATCGGGCTTCTTGTTGACGATGCTCTCGAAGCTCGGGTCGTTGTCAGCGAGCCGTTCGATGCCCTCGTTGACCTGCGCGTAGTCGGGCAGCACCGGGTTGAACCAGACCGAAGTGCCGGTGACGCGGTCCGCCAGGCCAAGTGAATAGAGCGTTTCGGTGGCCGACTGGCCCACTGTCACGGTGCTTTGCGGGGCGACGTCGAAGGTGACCGGCTGGCCGCAATTCTCGACAGTGAGCGGGTAGCTGGTGGGTTGCGCATGGGCATTCGACGCAGCCAAGCCCAAGCTTGCGGCAAAAACGGCCGCAGGACGGAAGTGTTTCATCATGATCTCCGGATTTTTGAAATCCGGGCAATCGGGCTGGCAGGTGAGGCGCGTTTGCAGAACGCGTGGGCGCGCGTGGCGATGCGCATTTTGCGCGGCTGGCGGTTCGGGCGATCCATAGGCAGTCCTTCCCCGGGCAACCCCGCCCGGTGTTACGGTTGTCTTGCCGGCAGGTCTCCTGACTTGCGGGTCATCGCTTGGCCGGGTCTTCCCGTTGCGCTCTTGCGCAACAGTGACTTCTTCCGGCGTCACTCTCCGCTCACAGTTGCGGGGGCAGTCACGGTCTTGGTGCCCGATGGGCAGCCTCACCGTGTTCCCTTTTCATTTCCTCTCGGAAAACCGACAGCGCCAATCAATACTCAAAGTGACAGCGCGTCAACTTGATTTGTCGGGGATGGGCCGATGATACGCGATCCGCTTTTTCTCTTCAGCCATGTCCGAAAGGGGCAGCCGCAAAATTGGCTGCCCCCAAAAGGCATCCATATCACCAGACCCGGTCGAGCACCGAAAGCCAGTTCTCGCCCATGACCTTGCGAATCTTGGACTCGGACCATTTAGCCCGCTCCATTGCGGCGGTCAGGTTGGGGAAATCAGCGATGCTTTCGAGCCCATCGGGAAATTCGACATCCCAGATCTCGGTCAGTTGCCGTCCCGTGCCCTTGTCGCGATTGAGATACTCAAAAAATGGCTTGCCGTATCCGACGGTGAAATCGGTGCCGAAGCCGACCCGATCCTCGCCAACCAGGTTCACGATGTAGTCGATCGCGCTGACATAGTCGTCTACGGTCGAGTCGTTTCCGCGCGGCAGGAAAGGCGGAAACATGGTGACGCCGACGAATCCGTCATGATCCGCGATAAGACGCAGCTGCTCATCGGTCTTGTTGCGAGGGTGCGCCTTGAGACCATGCGGCAAACAATGGCTGTAAGCGACGGGACGTCGAGAGGCGCGGATCACGTCTTCGGACGTTTTGGGCCCGACATGGGAAAGGTCGCAAAGCATGCCGACCCGGTTCATTTCGGCGACGATGTCGTGACCGAAATCCGAAAGACCGCTATCGGTGCTTTCATAGCAGCCGCTACCGACCAGATTCTGCGTGTTATAGGTCATCTGAACGATGCCCACGCCCTGCTGCTTGAACAGCTCGACGAACTCCACCCGGTCCTCGAACGCGGTCGTATTCTGAAACCCGAGGACGATTGCCGTCTTCCCGTCTTTCTTGGCGCGGCGGATATCCTCGACGGAAGTTGCCTTCGTGATCTGGTCCTCATTTTCGGAAAGCATGCGGTTCCACGCCCCGATATTGAGCATGGTGTCGCGGAAATTCTCCCACACCGAACAGGTGCAGTTGGCGGCCGTAAGGCCGCCCTTGCGCATCTGCCCGAAGACTTCGCTGCCCCAATTCGAAATTATCAGCCCGTCAAAGACGATGAGATCTTCGTGGAGGTTGTTCTTGGTCATGTTCTTTCCATTCTCAGAGGTAGATGTTCTTGATGATCGCGTCGTGGTCGTGCTCCATCGCCTTGACGTCGCCACCGTCCACCACGACCCCGTCGCGCAGGACGATGAAGCGGTCCGCCGCACGGAAGGCGAGCTTGAGGTTCTGTTCCACCATCAGCAGGGTGACGCCCTCGGCCTTCAGCCCGTCCATCAGGACAGCGATCTCTTCGCAGAACTCGGGTGACAGCCCCCCGGAGGGTTCATCAAGCAGCAGCAGACGCGGTCGCGACATGAGCGCCCGGCCAATGGCGACCATCTGCTGCTCCCCGCCCGACAACGTCCGCGTGGCCTGCTTGCGGCGTTCGGCCAAGCGCGGGAAGCGGCTGTAGACGCTCTCGAGGGTCGCGGCGGAGTCCTTGCCGCCCCGGCGCATGGCGCCCAGACGCAGATTGTCCTCAACCGACAGGTCCGGAAACAGATCGCGGGCCTGGCTGACCTGTGCCACGCCGTGGGCAAAAACCTGGTGCGGCGCAAGCCGGGCAAGCTCGGTGTCGCCAAGCATGACGGATCCCGAACCGGGACGCACAAAGCCACAGATCGCGTTCAGGGAAGTGGATTTGCCCGATCCGTTTGCCCCCAGCAGCGTCAGGCATTCGCCCTTGAGGATGTCGTAGCTGGCGCCACGCAGGATCGGTTTCTTGCCGTATGCGACGTGAAGGTCGCGTATTTTCATCAATGTCTCAGGCATGTCCAAGATAAGCCTCCAGCACGGCGCGGTCTTCGCGGATTTCTGCGGGGGTTCCTTCGGCGATGCGCTGGCCTGCCGCCATCACCATGATCCGGTCGGCCCCGGCCATCACCAGTTCGACCGCATGCTCGATCAGAAGAATGCCAACACCCTTTTCGCCGGCCATACGATTGATGATGCCCATCATCTGGTCCCGCGCCAACGGGGACAGGCCGACCGCTGGTTCATCGAGCAAAAGAACCGGCGGCTCGGAGGCCACGGTGCGGACGATCTCGACGATACGTTGCTGCCCGCCGGAGAGATCCGCCGCCCTGGTGTCTGCCATATGATCCATCTGCATGAGCGACAAAAGCTCACGCGACTTGGCAATCATCTCGCGTTCCGACGCCAGGGCACGTCTGCGCCCCAAGATCACGTCCAGGAGTGAGCCGTGGGTCTGAGCGTGGAGACCCGTCAACACGTTCTCGAGAACCGTCAGTGCGGGAAAGAGGCCGCCGTTCTGAAAGGTCCGCCGGATCCCGTGTTCCGCGATGCTGTGCGGCGAGAGCCGGGCAACGTCGTGCCCCCTGAGGCGCACGCTTCCGCCGCTGGGCCGGACATAGCCGGAAATGGCATTGAAGAGCGTTGTCTTGCCGGCGCCGTTCGGGCCGATCACGGCCATTATCTGTCCGGCCTCGAGGGAGAGCGATACATCGCGCAAGGCGTGCAGGCCGGCGAACTGGACATCGAGAGACTCGACTTCGAGAAGCTGCGTCATCGGTTCATTCCCTGTAGTAGCGTTCGACAAATATCGGCGACAGCTTGCGCAGGAGGCTTGCCAGCCCCTCGGGCAGCGCCAGAAGCACACCGATCACGATCAGGCCGAAGAACAGCTCTTCCATGCCGGGAAAGCTGCGCAGGTATTCGGGCAGGATGGTCAGCGTGGCCGCCCCCAGCACCGCGCCGATGACAGAACCAAGCCCCCCCACCAGGACCATCGCGAAGCTGACGATCAGGTGAAGCATCCCAAAACTTTCGGGGAAGACGTAGCTTGTGTGCAGGGCAAAAAGCGCGCCGGCGCAGCCCACGACGAAGCCCGACCAGATGAAGGCGAAGACGATGATCTTGGCGGTCGGAATGCCCAGCGACGCGGTGGCGACCTCGTTTTCCCGGACGGCCATGACCGAGCGCCCGATGCGGGATCGCAGCAAATTCAGCGTCGCCTTGAACAGCAGAACCGCGACAGCGAGGAAGATGTAGAACTTGGCGTGATCCCCGGTCAGCGATATCCCGAAGATCGACTGCGCCGGGAGGCCCATGCCATCCGTGCCGCCGGTGACCGATTTGCCGTGGACATAGAGCCAGCGCATCAGTTCTCCGAAGGCCAGCGTGATGATCGCCAGGTAATAGAGGCGAATACCGCGCAATGCCGCCGCCGAGGCGAGAAAACCCCCCGCCGCGCCCGCCACGCCGGCCAGCGGAATGGTCAGGATCCATGGCAGGCCGAAGGCGTTGACGAGGATCGCGGAGCCATAGGCGCCCAGACCGAAAAGCGCGGTGTTGGCAAAGGCCAGCTGGCCGAGGTTGCCGATCACGAAATTGAAGCCCAGCGCGACGAGTGCGAAGATGACGATGCTGTTGGCGATGAACTGCACATAGGCGTTCGCGACCAGCGGCAACAGCAACAGCAGCAGCGGAAACGCCCAGAACAGGACGGTGCGGAAACGAAGTTGGGAAGCTGTCGGCATCATGGCATCACACCTTCACTACGGCTTTGCGCCCGAAGAGACCCTGCGGCCGGACAAAGAGAACGATCACGATCACGAGGTAGGCGGTGATATCGATCAGGGCGGAGTCGATATAGGCCCCGGCATATTGCTCGCTGAGCCCCAGAAGCAGGGCGCCCAGGACTGCCCCGTAGAGCGAGCCGAAGCCGCCCAGGGTCATCGCCGCGAAGCCCTTTATCAGGAAACTGGCGCCCAGGTCGGGATGTAGGAGCGAGATCGGCGCGATCAGGATACCGCCGATCGCGCCAAGCGCTGCGCCGATGCCCCAGGTGAAGTCGTTGAAACGGTCGACATTGATGCCAATGAGCTGCGCGCCGCGTGCGGACTGATAGACCGCCTGGACCATCTTGCCGATATCCGTAAGGGCAAGCACGCTGAAGAACACCACCAGCATGATCGCCGTGGTCGACAGGATGAATATCGCGTCGCCCGTGATGATCAGGTCGCCCAGAAAGATCGGATCGATGTCGAAGACGCGCGGCATCGGCAGGACCTCCCGGCCCCAGACGATGCGGGCAATCCCCCGAAACACGTAGCCCGCCGAGATGCACATCAGCGCGAAACCGATATGCGGGCCGCCCCGGATGGGCCGGATGAGTCCCCGGCTGAACGCGAGTCCCAGAAGGAACATCGCGACGACCGCCAGCATGGCCGCGGGCACGAAGGCGACACCAAGCAGGACCACCAGCACGTAGCTGAGAAAGGCACCCGCCATCACGAAATCGCCGTGACCGAAGTTGACGATCGTGGTCGAACGGTAAACGATCGTGAGGGACAGGGCGATCAATGCATAGATCGCACCCTGAGAGATCCCACTGATCGTGAGTTGCATCAGCATTTCCAAAACTCCCTGAAGAGAAGCTGAGGGTCGGTGACCCTCAGCTTTTGCCTGGATGGGTCAGTAGGGCGTGTTCCAGGCGCTCAGCACGGTGGGCTCGCCATCCACGAACCCGGCAACGGCCGACCCCTTCACGCCCTGGTGGTCCGTCCCGCTCCATGTGATCGGCGCGGAAAGCACACCGGTCTCGAAGTTCTCGATGCCTTCCAGTGCGTCGATCAGTTTCTCGCGCGTGAGATCGGGCCCCGCGGCCTCGAGCGCGGCGACGAGAGCCTTGGCCGAGCCGATCGAGACGAAGCTGAAGGTCGAAAGCTCTTCATCCGGGGCGTATTCGGCCAGGATGTCACGCACCGGCTGAAGCTTCGGCCCGTCGAGGTTGTCGACATAGGAATGGATCACGAAGTAGTTCTTGACCGTCTCGAAATCGCCCACGCGCTTCAGCGTGTTCTCAAGGTCGGTGCCGGCCGTGCCCATGACAGGGATATCGCCCAGCCCGTATTTCTTGAGGTCGCGCAGGAAAATTGCTGTTTCGGCTTCGTAGATCGCGGCGATGATGAAGTCCGGCTTCGCCTCGCGCAGCTTGAGGATTTGCGCGGTCGCATCCGTTTGTCCGCGCTCCATCGTAAGCTCGGCGACCGGCTCTATACCATTCTCGGACAGATACTCCCTGGCCGGGTTGGAATAGCTGTGCGCCCAGTCGTTCGAGTGCTCGATGATCGCGACGCGTTCGGTGTCGGGCTTGGAAAGCACGAATTGCGCCATGGCACGACCGTTCGCGGAGCCGGTCGGCACGCCGTGAAAAATGTTCTTTGCCAGGGGCTCCGAGATGGAGTCGCTCACGGCATGGGCGACCAACCAGGGCAGCCCCGCCTCTTCGACCACCGGGCGGATTGCAACCGCCACGCCGGAGCAGGAATTGCCGTGCAGCATGAAGACCTCGTCCTGGTGAATGAGCTTCTTGGCCGCGGCGAGGCCTTTGCTGGGGTCGCACGCGGTATCTTCGGGTATCGCGACGAGCTTGCGACCATGCACGCCACCTTCTGCATTGACCTTGTCGTAATAGGCCATCATCCCGACCAGCGCCTTGCTGTAGGAAGACGCGTTGCCGGAAAACGGCCCCATGACGCCGATGGAAATGCTGTCGTCAGTGACACCGGGCACATCCTGCGCCATGGCAGGCAGGCCGGCCATGACGAGGGCGGCAATCAATTTCACGCTGTTTTTCATTTTGTTTTTCTCCAGTCTGTTGGATTTTGAGAATGCTGGTTACAAACCAACCAGTCTGTTTTTTATTCTGCAATTGTTACTTTACGATCGGCTCGACCTTTTCTTGAAGCAGATCAGCCATTTCTTTCAGCATGTCGTTCAGGAACTCTCTGTCGGGACGCAGAACCGCCTGAACCGCCATGCCACGGCACATGTTCATGACGATGTTCATGATCACCACAGGGTCCGAATTCGATCCAGCCGCCGGAGCAAACGTGCTGCGCCAAATGGATTCGAACCGGTTGTGAAGCGAGAATATTGCAGGCTGCAGGCGCCTTTGCAGTTCTTCGTCACCACGCGCCGCAACGATTATCTCGAGAGAAGCATAAAACCAGTCGCCTTCAAGCATGCGTTTCCAGACATGATCCAGGAACTCGTCAAGGCTGACCTTGCCAGAGCGCAGTTCGGCGGCCAGTTTTGCCAAGCCTTCCGCGAAGCCATCGAACATGTCCTCGGTCGCGGCGACGATCAGGTCGATCTTTTCAGGATAGTGATGCGTCTGAGCGCCGCGTGATACGCCGGCACGCTTGGCGATACCAAGCGAGGTCGTGTTGGAGTAACCCACCTCCATCAACAGATCCACGGTCGCCTCATGCAGGAGCCTGCGCGTTCGATCGCTGCGTTCGCTTTGGGTTCTACGAGTCTGTTTCAATAGATTCGACATACCGACCAGACTGTTTTTAAGTTGGTGATTCTGTCAAGAGTTTCTTTTCAGAAACGTGTTTCCGGGATCGACTACGAAAGGTAAAACGACATTTTTCATCATTTGCTCGGGAAACGAGCGCTCGTCTTTTTTCGTTTGTCACCCTCAGCCTGGATACAGCTGCGCATCTGACCTTTGGAATGAGCCTGACCTTCAGGCACCCAGGTTTCCGTCATTCTGTCGTTCGACAGATGCTGGTTTGTCGGTGGAGGATGGTTGGACGCCTGCTCTGGCGTTGTGCTTAGCCGGCCAACCGGTCTTCATCCTGTTCCATCGCGGTGAATTCCAGATGAAAATTCGTGCCGACGCCCAGGGCGCTGTCATAGGTCAGGTCGCCTTGCATCTGACCGGCCAGCCGTTTGGAAATGTGCAAGCCCAGGCCCGAGCCTTGAGTCGAACGCTGGCTCTGGTTGGCGACCTGTCCGAAGCGCCCGAAAACGCGGTCTTCCATCCCCTCGGGGATGCCGTGGCCGGCATCCTTGATCGACAGGCGCAGCTTGCCATTGGTCATGTGCAACGCGCCTTCGACGGTGCCGTTCTCGTGCGAGAACTTGATGGCGTTGGACAGAAGGTTGTCGATGATCTGGCGAATTGCGAAGGCATCGCCCTGGACCAACGCGTGCGAGACGGTGGACTTCTTCACAAGCGTTATCTTGCGCTCTGAGGCGAAGATGCGGTTTTCCTCGATGCTGTCCGCGAGCAGTCTGTCGAGATCGACAGCGTCTTCATCAAGCTGAAGCGCGCCGATGTCCATCTTCTGCGCCAAGAGAATCTGGTCGATCAGGCGCGAGAGGCGAATACCGTTGCGATGGGAAATTTCCAGCAGAGAGCGCATCTGGTCGCTCATCTCGCCGACGCGACCGCTGAGGGCGAGCGCAAGACCGCCTTTCAGAGACGTCAGCGGCGTGCGCATCTCGTGGCTGACCACAGAGACGAACTCGTCCTTGGCGCGATTGGCGGCGTCGGCGGCCCTCAGGGCCTCCTGCAACGAGGCGTTTATCGCCATGCGGTCGGTAACGTCGACAAGGGTCACGCTCCATCCCAGAATTTCGGCGGATGGGTTCAGGGGGTTACGGACCTTCGTTATCCGAGGTTCGTAAGCGCGTCGGCCAATGTGCAGATGAGAGCCGTCGGCGGCAGTGGTCAGGTCATCATGCCCGGCGAAGAGATCACGCAGCACCTGAATGTTGCCATTGCCCAGTTCGCGCTTGCGGGCCGCGGCGTTCATCAGCACGATGTTTCGCTTTCTGTCGATCAGGACGACCGGTTCGCTGCTGGTGTCGAAGAGGACTGACTGGCCGACCGCGGCCATGTCCATGGTTTTGCTCGCCACCAGCATCCAGGAGAAAGCCAGAACGCCCAGCGAGAACATGAAGGCGGTGGGATCGAGACCGAAGAAGGTGAAGTCCAGGCCGACATAGGCGGCGTTCACGACCAGCGGGGACAAGGTGATGGCGGTCAGCATGCTCAGCAGCGGCCAGGCGCTGCGCTTGGCCCGGACGAACCCCCTTATCAGGCAAACGCATGTGGCCATGACGAAGGTATAGAGCAAGGCGATGATCGTGAAAAAGCCCGGCCCGTGAACGTATTCGATCTGATCGCTTCCGACCGGAAGCATCGTGTCCCCGGTATAGACAAGCTGGTGCCACGAATTCGTGGCGGCCAAAGCAAATATTCCCAGCGTGACGCCAAGCAGAAGCGCAGTTGCGCGACGCGTGCGGACCCAGTTGGCGTTTCCGACGTAATTGAAAACAAAGTAACACCACGCGGTCGTCACCAATCCGTGCCCCAGCCACGCGACCGTCGCCCATTGCATGTTGCAGGCATACGTGGCTGACGCAGCTTCGAGACCAACGCTGAGAAGAGTCCACATGACACCGATGAAGGTGAGCGCGTAGAAACGCTTTCCGTTGAATTCCTGCGACTTCAGGGTCCAGATCATGGTGAAGGCAGCAAGTGCGATCACCGTCGCGGTCACCAGAAAGACCGGGTTAGAGAATGCTCCTTCAAAGCAAGTCATGGATCCCTCAATTGCAGGTTATTGAATTACTTAGACACTCGAATTTGCTTAGAATACGGCGTCATGGTGACCTTTTGCTTCAACCCCTCTGGAGTGGGTCAAAAATGCTATTGGTCAACCTGCATATTCTTCAGTCCCAAGCGGTGCCGGTCTCCGAGACCTATCCTTCAATGCTCGAGGGCCGACGAGGTCGATCTCGTCAGCGCGGCCATGCGCGTTACAGTCCAGACCACCTGCGCAAAGCAGCCGACGCACCGGAGTTCAAATAGCACTCGGGTTCGATGAATTTCGGATCCCTGTCTTGCAAACAAAAAAAGGCGCCCTCGGGCGCCTTGTTCATCTGGTCGGAGTGAGAGGATTCGAACCTCCGGCCCCTGCCTCCCGAAGACAGTATCAGTTTCAATGTTCGAGCAACGTTCACTGTTTTTACTCTATTTGGTCACGGTTCAGCTAGCTTCAGTTCACTTCAATCTGGGTCCAGACCCAAATTCAGCGGGCGTTTAAAATATCCAGAGCCCGGTCCTGATAGTGCGGGCTGTGGTGGTAGTAGGTTTTCCGGATCGTCTCGGCGGACGTGTCGAAGTAATCTGCCGCATCCTCCACAGTCAGCCCTCGTTGCATCGCCCAAGTAATCGCAGTGTGCTTCAGGGTGTGCGGCGTCACATCGGTTAGTCCTGCCTGATCTCGCGCGGTAGCAAAGGCTTTCTTCACGCTGCCCACCCGTTGGCCATCGACTTCAACGGCCCAGTTGGCTCCCATCTGCCGCCAGCGGCGGCAGTGTGCGAGCATACGGCGGGTCAGATGAACCGGCTTGCGTCGCTTAGATGTCTCTCGCTCCCCGGTTCCACGCCGGTAGATGACGCCCCGCTCCGCATCAATCCAGCCGCTGGTCAGGCTCGGGTTAAAGCCAAGTCCAAGAATCGCCTCTTTCCGGGTGCCGGTATACAAAGCGATCAGAATGAAGCGGGCGAGATGCTTACCCTTCGGGTTCCTATAAGCTGCCCAGATCAGCGCGGCAGCTTCATCCCGTGTCAGCCATCTATCGCGCGACGGCGGCTTGGTCGGCAGGGTCACAGTTGCGGGTGTCAGTAGGTAGCCTTCCTTGTGGCAATAGTTGATTGCAGCTTGCAGTGCCCCCAACTCGCGCCGGACAGTTCCATCTCCAATAGGCTGGGTGCTGCCATCTTTGAAGCGACGGACCCGGCTGTTGGCATAACGTCGGCAGGTCTCGCCCTTTACATCTGCGACCGTCAGAGAGCCCCAGAAGGCCAGCAGTGCGTCGATTGCGTAGCCGATCCTTTCCGGCGCGGCAGTGGCGGCGGCGTGTTCACGTCCGTAGATGTCTAGAACCTCTGTGATGGTTATCTGGTCCGCACGGCGTGATCCGGTCACGGTATCCTTGCTGGCGATGTAAGCGGCTAAAGCCCTTTCAGCTTCGCGGCGGTCTGCCGTGCCTGTTGAACGGTCGGCACAGCCCGTATCGCGGATGCGCCAGACTCCCTTTGCGTTCCACCAGTCGAGTCGCGGTCCTTTCGATTTCCTCGGCATAATTCGATCAACTCCCTAAGTTGGTTTGGGTCAATTCTGACCGCTCTACCCATCCGAACCAGCATACCATGAGACTGTGCGGCGCTCCGGAGCGATTGCTTCGGAACGTTCAGCATCTTGGCAGCTTCTTCGATGGTCAGGAGCGGTCCCACGTACTCATTTCCGTTCATGGGCTTGGGTCCTGTTTTCAAACGCAATCTGTCAGGAGAGCGCGAGGGCCAAGCCGTCTGCGGGTTATTGGATGCTTCCGTTCAGGCGCACGTTGACGGCGCTGGACGGATTCCCGGCGGCGGTCACGGCGATACCGATCTGCGGGTTGCTCCCGGTGTCATCGTCAGCCGTGGCCAGTCCGGCGGTGGCGTCCCAGTAGACCGGGTCGCCCACGGCCAGTACGTCGGTCGACGGCTTGGGCATCGCGAAGACGCCCGTGGTGGCGAGTGTCAGCTTGTCGCCGATTCCAGCGTCCCCGAAGGCGATGCCGAAGAGGCTGCCGATCAGAACGCCATCGCCGGAACTGGCGGCAGCTGCGGCGGTCACCGTGATCCGGTCGCCGGGTTGAACATAGGTCTTCATCTCAGGTTCCTTTCGATGTTGCGAAGTGGAAGGTGGACGGCGGGCGGTTCGCGAGCGCCGCGATCTCCGAGTCCAGGGCGGCCAGAGCCCGGGCCATCTCGGCGTCGGAGCGGTATTCGATCTCTTCGCCGTTCTGGTCCCGCACGCGGCGCATACCGCCCGCACGCGCCCGTACGAGCGCGTCACGGGCGAAAGTTAGCTCGGCGAGGGTCAGCGCCATTACTCGCCCTCGTTCAGATAAGCACCGCGCCAGTCGAGCCAGCCAGCGCCGAAGTCGAGCCACGCCCGGAACTTCAGCCCCAGCGTGGACCACGCCTCAGCCCGCTGAATCTGCACGCCTTGCGCCGAGCTGAGGTAGCCATACTGGAAGGTGGCCAGTCGTGCCGGGTCGGCAAAAATGTACCAGCTGGTATCCGTGATGCGCGGTTCGATCAGAAGCGACAGCTTGTTCGCGAACACGTTCACGTCGTCGGTCGTGGCCGGGTAGATTGCAGCCAAGACCTGTTCAGCGGCGGTTTCGTTCTGCGGTCCGGTCAGCAGGTACTTGGGCTGGACGTTGATAAGCGTTTGCCCGTCGAGCCCGGTGAAGCCCCGCATCGCGAGGCGGGCGGTGGAGATTGCAGCGGAGGCGGACGCCGCCGCGAGAGCGACGCCGCTTGCCGCGATGTTGCCCCGGTCCGTGTGGAAGACCGGCGTGCCGTCACTCAGGTTCGGGTTGCCGGTCAGCATCGCCACCAGAATATCCGCCTCAGTCTGAGCGGCTGCCTCGCCGAAGGCGGCGGTCATGTCGCCGAGCATCCCCAGATCGTCGTCGATCAGGAGTTTGCGCGAAACCGTGATGCCCCGCGCATAGGTGCTGAGCTGCATCGTCTCGCCGTTCTCGGCGCGGCTGGTCGCGGTGATCTCGCCGGATTCGTCCAGTTCTTCCAGACGCCCCATCTCGCCAAGGCGGATGCTGGTAGCGGTCTTGAAGTTGTTGAGGCTGCGTTGACGGCCGAGCGACTTCAGCGGCGAACTGGCGGCCTGATAGCTGGACAGTGCCGTCTTGTTCATCGCGTTGCTGACCAGAATCGGGAAATCTGACGTGGTGTGCTCGCCCGCCCGCCTGAAGACCTCATCCGGCGTCATGCCACGGGTAGAGACGCCGACACGGGCGAGCGAGTCCCGGGCCATATCAAGCATGGACATGGCCATGTAGCAGCGAACCTCGGCCTTGGGCTCACCACCCGCCATGCGGACGTGCAACGCCTCTGCCTGCCGGTCGCGGATCACGGCCGGATCGTCGTTCACCGGAGCGTGGGTGCGGATGACAGGCTGCGACCGGCGCTTTTCATCCAGCGCGTCGAAAATCGCGGCCTTGGAGGCGGTCAAATCGGAGTTCTGGTCGATCAACTGATCGGCGATCTCCGCGCCAAGCCCGGCGGACCGGACCAGTCCACGGATGTCGCTCCGGCGTTGCGCCTCCGCCTCTTCGGGCGTCGGGGTTTCGATGACTTCTTGGGGCATGACGTTTCCTTTCTGCCTCAGACGGGCGGACGGGTCCGCCGGGTTGGAAGTCAGAGTGACTTCGGTGATCCGCCACCCGGTCGGGGTTTTTACCCGTCCATGCGGCGTGGATTTTTCGGCCCATCCGGTGACGCGGTAGCCGATGCTGACCCCGCTTACCGTGCCATCGGCAATCCGTTGCACCACGGGTGCAGCATCTTCGGCCGACGTCAGTTCCAAGACAGCGACCACGGAGCCGTCTTCCAGAGCAATGGACCTTACCCGTCCAATCTGGTCGCGGACGCTCGCCGTCCGGTGCGAGTCGAGAACGGGCAATCCCTCGGCGGCGGACAGGTCCAGCGTGTCGGCCGTCAGAATTTCGAGGAACGGACCACGGCCATCGCGGCGCTGGACCGGCGTAGACGTGGCGACCACGGCAGAGACGGTGCGGGTCTCCGGGTTAAAGCTGTTGGGCCGCGTCGTGGCGGTCCGGATCATGGCGTTATCTAGCGGCAAGACGGGACTCCCATTTTTGGAACTCGGTGGACCAGCGGCCGTGCAGCTTCCCGGTCTTCGGGTCGCGCACATGCGAGGCTTTCGTGGGGCTGGCGGTCAGCTTGGGGCCGCTTTTCTGACTGCTCGCATCCCGCAGGAGGAATCGAAGCTGGGACTCACTCTTGGCCATCGTTCGCTCCCTTGCCGAAGGACAGGCCCAGTCTTGCTTCCCGGGCGCGGTCTGCGGCGATCTCCGCGTCCAGCTCGGCCACGTTCCAGCCGAGTGTGGCGACGGCCTGACGGCGGCTGGTGAGCCCGAGACGCAGCGCGGTTTCGGCCGCGCCCATGTCCTTTTCGGGGTCCACCTGCATAGGTCTCGGCGGCAGCCACTCGACCTTCTGGGCCGAGTCCAGGTCATCCACGTCCAGCCGCTCGATAAGGTATTCGTCGGTCACGAACCGGCGGAAAATCGGGTCCAGAAACTGCGGGACGAGTGTGTGATAAACGAATTGCTCCACCTTTGCCCGAAACGGCAAAAGACCCGCCCGGAGTGAGCTGTAGTTGGCTTGGCTCAGGTCGCCGTCCACAAGGTGCTGCGGCACGCCTAAACCGGCGGCGATCTGCCCGAGTGTTAGTCTTGCGAAGGCAATCTGTTCCTTGGCCTGTTCAGGGCTGGCGAATTTTACATCGGTCCCGCCGGGCAGGACACGCATGACCCCGGGCTCCAGTGAAATGTCGGTCAGGCTGTCCGCGTCGGGGAAGGCTTGCGCGGCCCCGCCCATGTTGGATTGGTCGACCACGAAGCCCGCGAACATGGCCGAGATTTTCAGTCCGACCAGCGTGGCGTCCAGCGCCTGATCCAGTTCATTAACGGTCAGCAGGATCGGGGCGAGCGCCGAGATACCACGCACCTGTCCCGGGCCGAGCGGCCGGAAGATGTGAAGCATGGAGTCGGCCGGAACGATGATCGGATCGGATGTGGTCGGATATAGGTCGGTCGGACGCTGCGGACGGACCGTGTAAGCCCGCCGCGTGCCGTCGGCGTTGAAGTGAATCCCGGCGGCCACATAGCCGTCGCTCAGTTCGCGCGTGTCCGACTCATCAATGAACTCGGCGGGCAACTGTCGCCACACCGTGCGGCCGTCGCGCGTCTCGGCCACAAAGAACGCCTCGCCGTCTACCAGTTCGGCAAGCACCGCAGCGGCGGTCATGCCGCGGAAATCGGT
>JBKAGF010000003.1:0-166269 GCA_046290265.1 Roseovarius sp.
TCTGCTGACGGATCTGGCTGACCCGTGCCTCGATCTCGGCCTTCTCGCCCGCACCGTCGACGATGGTGGTCTCGTCCTTGGTGATCTGAACCTTCTTGGCCTGGCCAAGCATGTCCATCGTGACGCTTTCCAGCTTCATGCCCAGGTCTTCGGAAATCACCTGACCGCCGGTCAGGATCGCGATGTCCTGCAGCATGGCCTTGCGACGGTCACCAAAGCCCGGCGCCTTGACGGCGGCGATCTTCAGGCCACCGCGCAGCTTGTTGACCACGAGGGTCGCCAGCGCTTCGCCTTGACGTCTTCGGCGATGATCAGCAGGGGTTTCTGCGACTGGATCACCGATTCCAGCAGCGGCACCATCGGCTGCAGCGACGAGAGTTTCTTCTCGTGCAGCAGGATCATGCAGTCTTCCAGCTCGGTGGTCATCTTGTCGGCGTTGGTCACGAAGTAGGGGCTCAGGTAGCCACGGTCGAACTGCATGCCCTCGACGACGTCGGTCTCGGTGACGAGGCCCTTGTTCTCCTCGACGGTGATGACACCCTCGTTGCCGACCTTCTGCATCGCGTCCGCGATCATCTGGCCGATCTCGGCTTCGCCGTTGGCCGACACGGTGCCGACCTGTGCGACTTCGCTCGAATCGCTCACGTCACGGGCCGCGTTCTTGATGGCTTCCACGACCTTGGTGGTCGCCAGGTCGATGCCGCGCTTGAGGTCCATCGGGTTCATGCCCGCGGCCACGGCCTTCATGCCTTCTTTCACGATGGCTTGCGCCAGGACGGTCGCGGTGGTGGTGCCGTCGCCGGCCTCGTCATTGGTGCGGCTGGCGACTTCTTTCACCATCTGCGCGCCCATGTTCTCGAACTTGTCTTCCAGTTCGATTTCCTTGGCAACCGACACACCGTCCTTGGTGATGCGCGGTGCGCCGAAGGATTTGTCCAGAACCACGTTACGGCCTTTGGGGCCAAGGGTCACCTTGACCGCATCGGCCAGGATGTTGACGCCGCGCAGCATCTTGTTGCGGGCATCGGTATCGAATTTCACGTCTTTTGCAGACATATGAGTCGCTCCTGATGTCTTTGGAATTTCAGCTTAGGATACGATCCGGGGCGTTCAGGCGGCTTTCGCGGCCTTCGCGTCGGTGATCACGCCGAGGATGTCGCTCTCTTTCATGATCAGCAGCTCTTCGCCGTCGATCGTGATTTCCGTGCCCGACCATTTGCCGAACAGGATGCGGTCGCCAACCGACACGGCCATATCGATCAGCTCGCCGCTGTCCTTGCGGGCGCCATCGCCAACAGCAACAACTTCACCTTCGCTGGGTTTTTCCTTGGCACTGTCGGGGATAATCAGCCCACCAGCGGTTTTTTCTTCGCTCTCAACGCGGCGTACCAGCACGCGGTCATGCAGCGGTTTGAATGCCATAGCTTTTGCTCCTTGGCTATCAAGTTTCCCTCATGCCCCCCTGCGGGGACCGTTATCACTCACCGTAGTCGAGTGCTAACGGCGCATAGGTAAGGAGCGATCATTACACTGTCAACACGACTCCGTGAAAATTTTGACCGAGCCGGAAACCGCCGTGTTGCGCGGTCCCGCCGCGCCCCCTACATCTGGTCTCACCACCGGTTTTCAAGGGGACAAGCGATGCGAATATTCCGGTCACGCCTGCTGGTGGCGCTGCTTCTCACGTTCGGGCTTGCCGCCCCGTCCCTTGCGCAGGACGACATGCCCGCATCCTGTGACGGCACCGATCTCATTGATGCCCTGCCCTCCGAGACCGTCGCCGCCCTGCGGTCCGAGGCCGCCGCCATGCCCCATCCCGAGGGTCTCCTGTGGCAGGCCACGCGCGGCGACACCGTGATCGACATCTTCGGCACCTACCATTTCCGGCACCGCCAGACCGACGCGCACCTGGCCCGGCTCGCCCCGCTGATCGACAGCGCCGACAAGGTCTATCTGGAAATTTCCAACGACGACCAGAAGGCGATGCAGCGCGCGATGGCCGAAACCCCCTCGCTGATGTTCATCACCGAAGGCCCGACCCTGCCCGACCTGCTGGGCGAGGAAGACTGGCAGGCCTACCGCGCCGAAATGCAGGCGCGGATGATCCCGGGTTTCATGGCGGCCAAGTTCAAGCCGCTCTGGGCGGGCATGATGCTGGGCATCGGCCCCTGCGAGGCGCAGTCCGGCGCGCTCGAGGCCGAAGGCATCGACATGCTGGTCGGCAACACCGCCGCCGATGCCGGCAACCCGACCCGCTCGCTGGAGGATTTCGACGCCCTGCTGACCCTGCTCGACAGCTTCCCGATGGAGGACCAGCTGGAGATGATCCGCATGTCGCTGGCCTGGCCCGGCGACATGAACGACCTCTCCTACACGATCCGCGAACGCTACCTTGCCGAAGAGGTGGCGATGACCCTGGCCTTCTCGCGCTACATCTCGGTCGAATATGGCGGCGAGGCTGGCGCCGAAGGTTTCGCCATGGTCGAGGACCTATTGCTGGAAAAACGCAATCTCGGCTGGGTCAAAAGGCTCGAGGAACAGGTGGCAGACGGCGACCATGTCCTCGTCGCCGTGGGCGCGGGCCACCTGCCCGGCAGGACCGGCCTTCTCAGGCTGCTCGAAGACAAGGGCTACACTGTCACCCGCGTGGACCTCTGACGCCACCGCCCCGCCCGCGCACCCGTCCCGGACTTTGATTCGGGACCTCGTAGGGTGGGGTTCCACCCCACCACCCACAGGCCGACCTCACCCTCTCAAATCACGCAGGGCGCGGTTCCCCTGCCACCGCCAACCGGGCTGTGGTGAAACCCACGGCGCCCTTAACCAACCGTTAAAAACCACGCCCTCAACCGACGACCCGACGGAATACCGACGTGATACCGACGTGATACCGACGTGCCATTCCGCTGAAAACGCCGGCCTCAATCTTCGGGTGCTCAGCCGGTCCAGGACCCTCTGCGCCGCCACGCTTGGCACCGTGCGGCCCTCCGCCACCTCCTCGGCGGCCTCTTTCAGCATCGCCCGCGCTTGCGGCGTCTCCAGCCGCGCCATCAGCCCGCGCTTCACCTCCTCGCCGAACCAGTACCGCGCCTGTTCCTCGCGGCGGGCATCGAAATGCCCCTCGGCACGGCGCCACTCGACCAGCGTCGTCATCTCTTCCCAGGCCGCTTTCAGGCCCTCTTCGTGCAGGGCCGACACCATCATCGCCTTGGGAAATCCATCCGGGTCCTGCGGCCGCTTGCGCAGCAATCTCAGCGCGCCGGCATAGTCGCTGCAGGTCCGTGTCGCCGCCGATTTCAGCTCGCCATCGGCCTTGTTCACAAGGATCATGTCGGCAATCTCCATGATCCCGCGCTTGACCCCCTGCAACTCGTCGCCGCCCGCCGGCGCCAGCAGCAGCAGAAACAGGTCGGCCATCTCCGACACCACGGTCTCCGACTGGCCCACGCCCACCGTCTCGATCAGAACCACGTCGAACCCGGCCGCCTCGCACAGGGTCACCGCCTCGCGGGTGCGCCGTGCGACGCCGCCCAGATGCGTCTGGCTGGGCGAGGGGCGGATGAACGCCCCCGGCGCCCGGCTCAGCTTTTCCATCCGCGTCTTGTCGCCCAGGATCGATCCGCCCGACCGCGCCGAACTGGGGTCGACCGCCAGCACCGCCACTTTCAGGCCCATCCCGGTCAGCATCATGCCAAAGGCTTCTATGAAGGTGCTTTTCCCCACCCCCGGCGTGCCCGACAGGCCGACGCGGATGGCCTGCCCGCCCTTGCCCGCGACCCGCTCCAGCAGGTCCTGCGCCGCCGCGCGATGGTCCTCGCGCCCGCTTTCGACCAGCGTGATCGCCCGTGCAAGCGCGCGGCGCTCCTGCGCCAGAAGCTGCGTGGCAAGCGTCTCGGTATCGGTCATGGCGCGGCGCCCCTCCTGCGGATCACGGTCGTCCGGGCCCCGCAAGGCCCCGGCACTTCTTGCCCCAGCGGCGCCGGGAATGTCCAGCGCACGGCACGACGCACATTCCCGCCGGGCGGGTTTACCATTTCGTAACCCCTTGCCGGCATCCTGACGCTGGAACCTGCCGACTCGCACCGGGATGCAGACAGAAACCGCCTGTGCTAGACTGCCGCCTGCACTATGTCCTCTGCCGGGGACGCGATGCGAAAGGTGGTCAAGTGACAGTCTTGAAACGGATTTCCGGCATGGCCCTTGCGGCGTGCCTTGTTGCGTCCGGCGCGGGCACCGCGCTGGCGGACAGCGTGCAGGCACGCTATGACCTGCGGCTGATCGGCGCCAAGGTCGGCGAAATGGCGATGGCCAGCACCGAAACCGCGGGCGGTTACAGCGTGCGCGCCCGCATGGCCACCACGGGCGCCGCCGGCGCGCTCAAGCAGGCCAGCTTCGACCTCTCCTCGACGGGCCGCAGGTCCGGCAACCGCCTGATCCCGCAAAGCTATTCCGAGGTCACCTCGGAAGGCAGCGATTCGACCAACCTCAAGATCGCCTTCTCCGGCGGCGTCGCCACGCAGGTCACCGGGGACACCGGCAGCAGCGCCCCCGCGGTCGACCCGCGCAGTCTGCCCGGCGCGCTCGATCCGCTGACGGCGCTCTATGCCGCGCTGCGCGACCAGTCCCCGGCCGAGGTCTGCACCCTCAACACCAATGTCTATGACGGCCACCGTCACGCCCGCCTCGCACTGACCGGCCGCACCGCGCTGCAGGATGGCAAGGTCCGCTGCACCGGCCAGTACCAGCGCATCGCCGGGTATTCCGCGCGCGAGCTGCGCCACCGCACCGCCCCGGTCACGGTCACCTATGTCCCGCAGGGCGACATCCTGCGCGCCGACACCGTGGTCGTGCGTACCCGCTATGGCAAAGTGTCGATGCATCGCCGATAACCGGCGCCATGACCCGGCCCGCCCTTCCGATCGACGACGCGATCCCGGCGCTTCTCAGCGCGCTCCGGCACCATGGCCGCGCCGTGCTGCAGGCCCCGCCGGGCGCGGGCAAGACCACCGTCGTGCCCCTTGAAATGCTGGCCGCAAACCTCACCAAGGGCCGCATCGTCATGCTGGAGCCCCGCCGCCTCGCCGCCCGCGCCGCGGCCGAGCGGATGGCCTCGACCCTGGGCGAAAAGACAGGCGAAACAGTCGGCTACCGCGTGCGCGGCGACGCCAGGGTCTCGGATTCCACCCGGATCGAGGTCGTCACCGAAGGCATCCTCACCCGCCGCATCCAGTCCGACCCCGAGCTTTCCGGCATCGGCGCGGTGATCTTCGACGAATTCCACGAACGCTCCCTCAACGCAGACCTCGGCCTCGCCCTCTGCCTCGAAGTGGCAGGTGCCCTGCGCGACGACCTGATGCTGCTGGCCATGTCCGCCACGCTCGACGCCGCCCCGGTGGCAGAGCTGATGCAGGCCCCCATCGTCACCTCCGAAGGCCGCAGCTTCCCGGTCGAGACCCGCCACCTCGACACACCAACGCGTAAGAAAACAAGGTGGGACACGGCCCTTGCCGACCTTGTGAGGAAAGCCGTCTCCGAGACCACCGGCGGCGTCCTCGTCTTCCTCCCCGGCGAAGGCGAGATTCGCCGCACCGAGGCGCTCCTGAAAGACCGCCTGCCGCCGGACTGCCAGATCCGCCCCCTTTTCGGCGCCATGGACTTCGCCGCCCAGCGCGCCGCCATCGCCCCCGTGACCGAAGGCCGAAAGGTGGTCCTTGCCACCTCCATCGCCGAAACCTCGCTGACCATCGAGGACATCCGCGTGGTGGTCGACGGCGGCAAGTCCCGCCGCGCCCGCTTCGACCCCGGCTCCGGCATGTCGCGACTGGTGACCGAGCCCGTCACCCGCGCCGAGGCCACGCAACGCGCGGGCCGCGCGGGCCGCGTTGCGGAAGGCACCTGCTACCGGCTCTGGACGAAAGGAGAGGAAGGCGCGCTGCCCGCCTATCCCCCCGCCGAGATCGAGGCGACGGACCTCGCCGGCCTCGCCCTCGAACTCGCGCTCTGGGGCGCCACGCCTGACGATCTGCCCTTCCTCACGCCCCCCAACCCCGGCAGCTATACAGAGGCGCAGACGCTCCTGCAGATGCTGGGCGCGCTCGACGCGACCAATCGCATCACCGAGCATGGCAAGGCGCTGGCAAAGCTCCCCCTGCACCCGCGCCTCGCCCACATGCTCGGCACCGCCGGACCCGATGCGGCCCTGCTCGCCGCCCTCCTGGCCGATCGCGATCCCCTGCCGCGCGGCGCGCCTGTCGACCTCACCCTGCGCATGGCCGCCCTGCGCGACCCCAAGGCGCGCCACCCGCATCCGGCCAACCAGGGCGCGGTGATGCGCATCCGGGCCGAGGCCAAGCGCCTGGCCTCACAGGCAAAATCGATGCAAGCGAGCGGACTGTCCGACGCCGAGTGCGCCGCCCTCGCCTATCCTGATCGCATCGGCCTGCGCCGCAAGGGCGACGCCCCGCGCTTCGTGCTGTCGGGCGGCAAGGGCGCACTTTTGCCCGACGAGGATCCGCTGGCCGGTCAACGCCTGCTGGTCGCCACCGACCTTGACGGCAACCCGCGAGAGGCCCGCATCCGGCAGGCCATCGCGCTTTCCGACTCCGAACTCCGCGCGCTCTTCCCCGACCAGATCGCCTGGCAGGACGTATGCCACTGGGACAGGCGCGAGCGCCGCGTCATCGCCCGCAAACAGGAACGTTTCGGCGCGCTGGTGCTGGACGACCGCATGTGGAAGGACGCCCCCGACGACGCCGTGGCCCTTGCCATGCTCGACGGCATCCGCGACCTCGGCCTCAACTGGTCCGATCCCGCCCGCCGCTTCGCCGCCCGCGTCGCCCTTCTGCGCGAAGCGGGCGAGGACCTGCCGGACATGACCGACGCCGCCCTCCTCGAAGACCTCGAAACCTGGCTCCTGCCGTACATCACCGGCCTCAAGACCGCCGCCGACTGGAAGCGCTTCGACATGCTGGACGCCCTGCGCGCGCGCCTCACCTATGAACAGATGCAGCGCCTTGACGCCGCCGCCCCGGCGCATTTCACCACGCCCCTCGGGCGGCGCATCCCGATCGACTATTCCGGCGACCATCCAGAGATTTCCCTGCGCCTGCAGGAAATGTTCGGCCAGACCATCCACCCCACCGTGGGCCGCACGCCCCTGCGCGTGACGCTCCTGTCGCCGGCGGGCCGCCCGGTACAGACCACGCTCGACATCCCCGGCTTCTGGGACAGCTCCTATGCCGACGTGCGCAAGGACATGCGCGGGCGATATCCCAGGCATCCCTGGCCTGAAAACCCGCGCGAGGCCGACCCGACCCTGCGCGCCAAACGCCGCGCACGTCCCTGAGCATTCGCACACAGCGTTGAAAATTTGACTTTTTATTCATCCGACGTATATACTTTCAGGAAAACAAACTTGATGAGAGCAGGACCATGACAACCGCCATGAAAAAGGCGTGGACGGAATTCGTTCAGCCGATTTTACGCCGCCCGCCGGAATTGCAGGTGGCCGCATTGTGCTATCGCGACACGCCCGATGGCGGGCGTCAGGTCCTGCTGATCACCAGCCGCGGCACCGGGCGCTGGATCGTGCCCAAGGGCTGGCCCATGGAGGGCAAGAAAGCCGCCGATGCCGCCCTGCAGGAAGCCTGGGAAGAGGCCGGCGTCGCCCATGGCGCCAGGATCGAGGGGCACGTCGGCAGCTATGCCTATGACAAGCATCTCGATGGCGGCTACGATGCCCCGGTCGAGGTCGAGGTTTTCAGGGTCCGGGTCAGCGAACTGGCCGACATCTATCCCGAACATGACGAGCGCACCCGCCGCTGGGTCAGCCCCGCCGATGCGGCGCAAATGGTACAGGAACCGGGCCTGCAGGCCATTTTGCTGGAAATGTAACGGTTTCACGACACCGCGCCATTGAACCGCCGCTCCAGAACCGCTAGCGCTCTGCCCCGTACCGCATCGCGGAAGGGGGGGACCATTGGCCGAGACACCTAAATCCAACCAGTGGAAGACGCTCGACAAGGATCTCGGGCGCATCTCGCAGATCGAATATGCGACGGCCTATGTCTCGCGCCCGCTGATCTCGCTTGGCATCGCCCTCGCCTTCATGGTTCTTGCCGGTCTCGGTGCGGCGCTCTTCTTCGGCTCATCGCCCAATTCCATCGTGGTGATCGCCGCCGCGATCTTCGGTGCCTACATGGCGCTCAATATCGGCGCCAACGACGTGGCCAACAACATGGGGCCTGCCGTCGGCGCCAACGCGCTCACCATGGGCGGCGCCATCGTGATCGCCGCGATCTGCGAAAGCGCGGGCGCGCTTCTGGCGGGGGGCGACGTGGTGTCGACCATCTCCAAGGGCATCATCGACCCCGAAGGCATGCGGGACGCGCAAACCTTCATCTGGGCGATGATGGCCGCGCTGGTCTCGGCCGCGCTCTGGGTCAACCTGGCCACCAAGGTCGGCGCGCCGGTCTCCACCACCCATTCCGTCGTCGGCGGCGTCATGGGCGCCGGCATCGCCGCGGCGGGCCTTGCCACGGTGAACTGGCCCACCATGGGCGCCATCGCCGCCAGCTGGGTGGTCTCGCCGGTGCTGGGCGGGGCCATCGCCGCCGCCTTCCTCGCCCTGATCAAGACCCGCATCGCCTACCGCGAGGACAAGATCGCCGCCGCCCGCCGCTGGGTCCCGATCCTGGTGGCCCTCATGGCCGGCACCTTCGCCACCTACCTCGCCATGAAAGGCCTCAAGCGCATCGTCAGGATCGATATCGGCACGGCCCTCCTGATCGGAGCGGCGACCGGGGCCGCGACCTACGCCCTGACCATTCCCCTGATCCGGCGCCAGTCGGAGGGGCTGGAAAACCGTCGCCGCTCGCTCAAGGCGCTGTTCGGCCTGCCGCTCATCATTTCGGCGGCACTCCTGTCCTTCGCCCATGGCGCCAACGACGTCGCCAATGCGGTGGGGCCCCTCGCCGCCATCGTCTACGCGTCCCAATCCGGCGGTTTCGCAGGCCAGGTCGCCATCCCGCTCTGGGTCATGATCATCGGCGCCTTCGGCATCTCCTTCGGCCTCTTCCTCTTCGGCCCCAAGCTGATCCGCATGGTCGGCAGCCAGATCACCAAGCTCGACCCGATGCGCGCCTATTGCGTCGCCCTGTCGGCGGCGATCACCGTCATCGTCGCCAGCTGGCTGGGCCTGCCCGTCAGTTCCACGCATATCGCGGTGGGCGGGGTCTTCGGCGTCGGCTTCTTCCGCGAATGGTACATGGAGCGCCGCCTTCGCAAGGGCCTGACAACCGGCGGCGCGGGCAAACGCCTCGCCCCCGAGGAACGCCGCCGGCGCAAGCTGGTGCGGCGCAGCCATTTCATGACCATCGTCGCCGCCTGGGTCGTGACGGTGCCCGCCGCCGCGCTGATGTCGGCGGTCATCTTCCTCGGGCTCAGCACCCTGGGTGGCTGACGCCCCCGCCCGCCGCCCGCGCCGGTCCCTCAGCGCCGCCCGCGCCGCGACCGTACCGACATGAAGCATCCCCGGCGCCAGCGGCCAGCCGCCCTTCCCCGGCAGGCCCTCATGCCCCCTGCGCGACCCCGCCCCCGTCAGCACCGCGGTCCGCGGCAGGATCCCGGCAAGCGGGTTGAGGCGCACTGTGTCGAATGGAGCCAGCGACGGCTGGAAACACGCCCGGATCGCCCGCGCGATGCCCTCAAGGATCGCATTGTCCGCCACCGCGCACCACCGCGCCGCGCCCCGCGACACCCTGCGGCCCGTCACGGGATGCCCGCGGGGCAATGGTTCGCGCCCGCCTTCGCCGGCGCCTAGGTCTCGTCGTCCCACCACGGCCCGTGGAACCGGCCCTCCTGCCCCAGCCGCTCAAAGCCGTGATACCCGAAGAAATCCCGCTGCGCCTGAATGATGTTGGCCGTGCCAAAGCCCTGCCGCATGCTGTCGTACCATTGCAGCGCCGCCGACATTGCCGGGATAGCGTGCCCCCCCGCCACAGCCTCCGCCACCACCTTGCGCAGCGCCGGCACGGTGCGTTTCAGGATCTCCGCAAAGCGCGGCGACAGGAACAACTGCCCCTGCGGCAGATCCTCGCGGAACGCCGCCGCGATATCGTCCAGCAGCACCGACCGGATAATGCATCCGGCGCGCCAGACCTCGGCAATCCGCGCATGGTCCAGCTGCCACTCGTATTCCTGCGATGCCGCCTCCAGCACGCGAAACCCCTGCGCATAGCACAGAACCCGCGCCGCCATGAAAGCCTCCTTCAGGATGTCCTCGTCGAGCGGCAGCAGGCCGCGCTCGCCGCCCAGCAAGTCCTGCGCCTTGATGCGCGTGTCCTTCTCCGACGACCACGCGCGCGCGCCCACCGCGGCCTCGATCATTGTCGCGGCCTGGCCCATGCGCACCGCTTCCACCACGGTCCAGCGCCCGGTGCCTTTCTGCCCCGCCGCATCCTTGATCACGTCCACCACCGGATGCCCGGTCGCCGGGTCGGTATAGGCCAAAAGCTCGCCGGTGATCTCCACTAGGTAGGATTTCAGCGGGCCCTCGTTCCACCGCGTGAACAGCGCCCCGATCTCGGCGGGCGGCCAGACGCAACCATTGTGCAGCAGACCGTAAAGCTCGGCGATCACCTGCATGTCGGCATATTCGATCCCGTTATGTACGGTCTTGACGAAATGCCCCGCCCCATCGGGGCCAAGGTGATCGACGCACGGGGCATCTTCATACCGCGCCGCGATCGACCGCAGCACGTCGCGCAGCTGGTCCCAGCTGTGGTCGCTGCCGCCGACCATCATCGACGGCCCGTGCCGCGCGCCCTGCTCGCCGCCCGACACGCCCATGCCGACGAAATGCAGGCCCTTCCCGGCCAGCGCCTTCGCCCGCCGCCGCGTGTCGTGGAAATCGGCATTGCCGCCATCGATGATCGTGTCGCCTTCCTCCAGCAGGGGGGCCACCTCGGCGATCATCGCGTCCATCGGCGCGCCGGACGGGATCATGAACAGCAACACCCGCGGCGTCTTCAGGCCGGCCACGAAGCCCGCCAGCGTCTGGTGCGGATGCAGCCGCTCCGCCAGCGGCCCGGCCTCGGCGATGAAATCCCCGATCCAGTCCGTCTCGCGGTTGGTCACGGCCACCTCGAACCCCTTCTCGGCCATGTTCAGCGCCAGCGCGCTGCCCATCGTGCCCAACCCGTATACGCCGATCTGTGCGGTGCCGCGTGCCATGCGCTCTCCCTTCATGCCGCACCAGCCTAGACCGCGCTGCCGCCGATGCCAAGAAAGCCGCACACCCCCGATGGTCTTTCGATGCCCGCGCCCTTTTTCTTGGCAGAAATACTCTCGCCGAAGGCGGTCCGACACCCGCCACGCGTCCCCGGCCCGCCGGGACGCGTCACGCCCGCCGCCGGACCCGAGCCATCGCCCCGAACGGGCGAATGGCGAGACGAAAGAGCGCGCGCGCAGCGCGCTCCGTCAGGTCTGGCTCAGACGCCGAGGCACCAGCGCATGATCGCCTTTTGTGCATGCAGCCGGTTCTCGGCCTCGTCGAAGATCACCGAATGCGGCCCGTCCATCACGGCGCTGGTCGCCTCTTCCTCGCGATGCGCGGGCAGGCAGTGCATGAACAGCGCGTCGGGCTTGGCGTGGCGCATCAGTTCCGCGTTCACCTGGTAGGGGCGCAGCATGTTGTGGCGCCGTTCCTTGCTGGACTGGCTGTCATGCATGCTGACCCAGGTGTCCGTCACCACCAGGTCCGCGCCCGCAACCGCCTTTTCGGCATCGCGCTCGATGGTGATCGTGCTGCCCGCCTTGCGCGCCAGGCCGACGAACTCGTCCTCGGGGTCCAGCTGCGCCGGCCCGGTGAATGTCATGTCGAAGCCGAACTGCCCCGCCGCGTGCAGGAAGGACGAACAGACGTTGTTGCCGTCCCCGGCCCAGACCACCTTCCTGCCCTTGATCGGCCCGCGATGCTCTTCATAGGTCATCACGTCGGCCATGATCTGGCAGGGATGGCTGCGGTCGGTCAGCCCGTTGATCACCGGCACGTCGGCATATTCGGCCATTTCCTGCACCACGCTCTCGTCGAAGGTGCGGATCATGATCAGATCGACATAGCGGCTCATCACCCGCGCGGTGTCGGCGATGGTCTCGCCATGTCCCAGCTGCATGTCCGCGCCCGACAGCACCATCGTCTCGCCGCCCATCTGGCGCACGCCCACGTCGAAACTCGTGCGTGTCCGCGTCGACGGTTTCTCGAAGATCAGCGCCACCATCCGGCCCTTCAGGGCCTCATCGTCATCCGGCGCACCGCGCGGGCGGCCCGCGCGGGCGGTCTTCATGTCCCGCGCGCCGTCGATCATCCGGCGCAATTCGCCCGCATCGGTGGTGTGGATATCCAGGAAATGCTGCATCGTCCCGCTCCTCAGGCTTCGGCCGCGGCCGGCGCGGTCTTCACCGCGGTCGCCGCCTTGTCCAGCCGGGCCACGGCCTCGCCGATCTCCTCGTCCGAGATGTTCAGCGGCGGCAAGAGACGCAGCACGTTCTCGCCCGCGGGCACGACCGCCACCTCGGCGTCATAAGCCGCGGCCAGCACGTCGGTGTTGAGCGCGGCGCATTCCAGCCCCAGCATCAGGCCCGATCCGCGCACGCCCTTGAAGACCTCGGGATGCGCCGCCACCAGCCCTTCCAGCTTCTGCCGGAAGAGGCCCGCCTTGCGGTTCACCTCCTCCAGGAAGTCCGGGTCGGCCACGATATCCATCACCGCGCAGCCCACCGCACAGCCCAGCGGGTTGCCGCCATAGGTCGAGCCATGCGTGCCCGCGGTCATACCGCTCGCCGCCTTTTCCGTGGCCAGCACCGCGCCCAGCGGAAAGCCACCGCCGATGCCCTTGGCCACCATCATGATGTCCGGTTCGATCCCGGCCCATTCATGGGCGAACAGCTTGCCGGTCCGGCCCATCCCGCACTGCACCTCGTCGAGGATCAGCAACAGGCCATGCGCATCGCACATCGCGCGGATGGCCTTCAGGTCGGCATCCGGCACAGGCTTGATGCCGCCCTCGCCCACCACCGGCTCCAGCATGATCGCCGCGGTGCGGTCGTCGATGGCCGCCTCCAGCACGTCAAGGTCGCCAAAGGGGACGTGCTTGAACCCCGGCAACAGCGGCCCGAACCCCTTGGTCATCTTCTCGGATCCGGCGGCAGCGATGCCAGCGCTCGACCGGCCATGGAACGAGCCCTGAAAGGCGATGATATCGGTCCGCTCCGGCTGGCCCTTGTCATGGAAATACTTGCGGCACATCTTGACCGCCAGCTCGCATGCCTCTGTGCCCGAATTGCAGAAAAACGCCGTGTCCGCGAACGTCTCGGCCACCAGCTTGTCGGCCAGCTCCTGCTGCTTGGGGATCTGGTAGAGGTTCGAGGTATGCCACAGCGCCCCCGCCTGCGCGGTCAGCGCCGCGACCAGCGCGGGATGGGCATGCCCCAAGGAGTTCACCGCGATCCCCGCGCCAAGGTCCAGGAAACGTCGGCCATCCGCCTCGATCAGCCAGGTGCCCTCGCCTTTGACAAAGCTGAGCGGTGCACGGTTGTAGGTCGGCAGAACGGACGGGATCATCTCTCTTATCCTTGCGTATGGAAGCCCTTTGAGTGCCGCATGGCAGGGCGTTCGTCAATGGTGGAAAGGGGTGGTGCATTCCGGCACCGGATGGATCGAACAGGCGAACGGGACGTCAGGCGCGGGTGCGGCGGCGTCGGCTCTCGGCATATGTGCGGCGTTCGATCATGGCCGCTGACATACTGCGTTCCCGCGTCGGCGCAAAGTGTTTTTTTCGGCGCCGCGCACATGCCGCTTGAGTTTCCCCGGCGGCGGTGCCACGCAATCGGCCATGACACCGCCTGCCCAGAACCCCGGCGCCGCCGCGCTCCTGACCCTTGCCGCCGCCGCCTTCATCGCCGGCTGCACGCTTCTGGCCAAGGCGCTGGGCACCGATGCGCTCGGTCCGGCCCTGCACCCGCTGCAGGTCAGCCAGGGCCGGTTCGTCTTCGCGCTCATCACCATATCGACCTTTGCCGCCGCCACGCGGTTTCGCGTCGTGCGCCCGGCGCTGCACCTGCACTTTCTGCGCTCGGGCCTCGGCTGGGGCGGCGTCACCCTGATGTTCGCCGCCGCCGCGTTCATTCCTCTGTCCGACGCCACCGCGATCACCTTCCTGAACCCGGTCTTCGGCATGATGCTGGCGATTCCCATACTTGGCGAAAAGGTCGGCCCCGTCCGCTGGACCGCCGCCGCCATCGCCCTTCTGGGCGCACTGATCCTGACCCGCCCCGGCGGCGGCAGCATCGAACCCGGCGCGCTCTTGGCCCTCGCTGCCGCCGCCTGCTTCGGCATGGAACTCATCGCGATCAAGTTTCTTTCGGGCCGGGAACGCCCGCTTCAGATCCTGCTGATCAACAACCTCTTCGGCAGCCTCATCGCCAGTGCGGCGGCCTATTTCGTCTGGACCGCGCCCACCCCGGCACAATGGGCCGCGCTCGTCGGGATCGGCCTGCTGATGGCCACCGCGCAAGCCTGCTTCGTCAACGCGCTCGCCCGCGCCGACGCCAGCTTCGTGGCCCCCTTCTTCTATGCCACGCTGGTCTTCGCCGCTCTACGATGCCGCCGTGTTCTCGGTCCTGCCGGATGCGATATCCATTCTCGGCGCCGTGACAGTTCTCTCCGGCGCTGCCCTGCTCGCGTGGCGCGAGGCGCGGCTCAAATCGCCCACGGTCCAACCCGCGCGCCCGCTCTGACCCGGCTTGCCATCCCCGGCTGAATGCCTACCGTCTGCCCCGACGCTGAAAGGAAATCGCCCCATGGCCCACCGCCCCAACCGCCCGCTCTCGCCCGCCACAAAACTGGCCCAGGCCCTGCGCTGTCTCGACCCCGCCACCGGCGCCATCGTGCCGCAGATCCAGCCCTCGGCCACCTACGCGCGGGATGAAAACTACGCACTGCGCCAAAGCTACATGTACCGGCGCGACAGCAACGTCACCACCGAACAGGCCGAGGCGATCATCGCCGACCTCGAGGGCGCCGCCGAAAGCCTGCTCTTCTCGTCGGGCATGGGCGCGGCCACGGCGGTCATCGAACACCTGCCCGCCGACGCCCATGTGGTCGTGCCCGAGGTGATGTATCACGGCGTCCTCGCCCAGTTCAAAACCTACGCCGCCAGAAACCGCCTGCGGGTCAGCTATTATCCCGCCGGCGACCTCGACGCGATGCGGGCCGCGACGGTCAAGGGCGACACCGCGCTCGTCTGGGTCGAAAGCCCCAACAACCCCAACTGGGACACGACCGACATCGCCGCCGCCGCCGAGATCGCCCATGCCGCCGGGGCCAAACTGGTCACCGACTGCACCGGCACGCCCCCCTGCGCCACCCGCGCGCTCGATCTCGGCGCGGACATCTCCTTTCACTCCGCCACCAAGTATCTCAACGGACATTCCGACGTGACCGCCGGCGTGCTGTCGGTCCGCGAAACCGGGACGTACTGGGACGAGATCTTCCACACCCGCATGATCCAGGGCACCGTCCTGCACTCCTTCGACGCCTTCCTGCTCATTCGCGGGATGCGCACCCTGATGCTGCGCGTTGAGCGCGCGACCGAAAACGCCCTGGCCGTCGCCCGGCACTTCGAGGGGCACCCGCGCATCGAGGCGGTGATGTATCCCGGCCTGCCCTCGCATCCCGACCACGAGATCGCGAAAAAGCAGACCGGCGACCTCTATGGCGGGATGCTCTCGATCCTCGTCAAGGGCACCGAGCAGACCGCCATCGACGTCAGCCGCTATTGCGAGGTGTTCTATCCCGCCACGTCGCTGGGCGGCGTCGAAAGCCTGATCGAGCACCGCAAGACCGTCTCTGGCGAGGGCTTCCCCGTCCATCCCCGCCTTCTGCGCCTGTCGATCGGGATCGAGGACGCGGACGACCTCATCGCCGACCTCGAACAGGCGCTGGACCGCGCCGGGGCGGCGACGCCGTAACGTCACCCTTGATCGCGGAGCCTCTTCCTTGGCTAAATGCGGCCCGAGGGAAGAGGACATGCCGCTCAGCATCTTGTTACCGATGGTCGTGCTCGGCATCGCAGGCATTGCGGTGCTTTTGCACCTGCTCGGCCTGTCGCACCCCGCCACGTTCGAGGACGAGGCCGCCGCCCGCCGCGCCTGGCTGCGCGAATTCCCCGAGGATACGCCGACCCGCGTGATCCTCAGCCACGACCGCCACGCCGCTCTTGTCGAAACACCGAAAGGCCCCGGAATCGTCTGGCCCATGGGCGCGGACAGCACCGCGCGTTATCTCGACGGCGCAGAAATCACGCAGACCGACACCGGCCTGCGCATTGCCCTGCCCGACTACACCGCACCGCGCATCACCCTCACGCTCGACCCCGAAGAGGCCCGCCACTGGCCCGGCCTGATGGAGGCCCGCAGATGACCGATCAACTGACCTATCCCGACGTGGTGAACTTCGCCGTGCCGCTCTTCATCGCCCTCATCCTGATCGAACTCACATGGATCGTCGTCAAACGTCGCGGCGGCCGGTACGAGACCTACGACGCTTTGACATCGCTCGTGATGGGCGCGGGCAACGTGGCCTCTGGCATCCTTCTGGGCTTCGTCGCCTACGGCTTCTTCATGGCGCTCTGGGCGATCACGCCGCTGGACTTGGGCACCTCGGTCTGGGTGGTGATCCTCTGCTTCGTGCTCGATGACCTGCGCTATTACTGGGTCCACCGTTTCGGCCACCGCATCCGCTGGGTCTGGGCCAGCCACGTCAATCACCATTCGTCGCAGCACTACAACCTGACGACCGCCCTGCGCCAGACTTGGACCGGCACGTTCACCTTCATGATGCTGGTTCGCGCGCCGCTGATCCTCCTGGGCTTTCACCCCGCGATGGTGCTCTTCTGCGGCGGGCTGAACCTGATCTACCAGTTCTGGATCCATACCGAGGCGATCACCCGCCTGCCCCGCTGGTTCGAGGCGGTGATGAACACGCCCTCGCACCACCGTGTCCACCACGGCCGCAACGCGCGCTATCTCGATGCCAACTATGCCGGCGTCTTCATCATCTGGGACAGGATGTTCGGCACCTTCGTTCCCGAGCAGGACAGCGAGAAAGTCGACTACGGCCTCGTCCGCAACCTCGGCACCTTCAACCCGATCCGCGTGGCCTTTCACGAATGGGTCGGCATCTTCTGCGACGTGATCCAGCCCGGCCTCACATGGCGCGACCGGCTGAACTACTGCATCCAGCCCCCGGGCTGGAGCCATGACGGCAGCCGCGACACCTCCGAGACGATCAAGCGCAAGCACCTCGCCAAACATCCCGAGGACGCGAACACGCCCGGCTTCGAGAACCTCACCTGATCACGGGGGCGGGAATTTTCTTCAAAAGAAAATTGCCCGGAAATTTTTCAAATTTCCGCCCCCGCCAAAGTGAATTCCCTTTCGCCCCGCCCCGCGCTACGCATGGCCCATGCGCCTCTTCCTGCTCACCGCCCTGACGATGGTGGCCTTCGCCGCCAATTCCATCCTCAACCGCCTCGCGCTGGCGGGCGGCCATATCGACGCCGTCCCATTCGGCGCGATCCGGCTGGTGGCGGGAGCGGCGATGCTGGCCGGTCTCTGCATCGTCCTGCGCGGCGGGCTGCGCCTTGGCGGTCCCGCACGGTTGGCGGGCGTCGTCTCTCTGCTGGTCTACATGTACGGCTTCTCGCTGGCCTACCGCGCGCTCGACGCCGGCTTGGGCGCGCTCATCCTTTTCGGCATGGTCCAGATCACCATGTTCGCCGCCGCCCTCCTGACGCGCGAATCCCTGCCCGCCCGCCGCTGGGTCGGCGCGGGGCTGGCGCTTTCGGGTCTCGCCTGGCTGATGTGGCCCGGCGCCGGCACACCCGTCAGCCCGTGGCATGGCGCGCTCATGGCGCTGGCGGGAATCGGCTGGGGCCTCTATTCCCTCGCAGGCCGCAAATCCACCGACGCGCTGCAGGCCACCGCCGCCAACTTCACCCTCGCGGCCCCGTTCGGCCTGCTAGCCTGGCTGGCGCTTCCGGCCGCCACAGGCGCCGCGCCCCTTACGGCCTACGGCATCTTTCTCGCCATCGTCACCGGCGCCGTCACCTCGGGGCTGGGATACGCGCTGTGGTACACCGTCCTGCCGTCGCTGGCCGCCTCCGTCGCCGCCGTCGCGCAACTCACCGTCCCGGTCATCGCGCTTCTGGGCGGTGTGCTCCTGCTGGGCGAAACCCTGACGCCGCAGATCGTGCTTTCGTCCGCGCTGGTGCTGGGCGGGGTTGCGCTTTCCCTGCCGCGACGCCGCGTTTCGTGAACCCGGGGGCTGTTCCAACGCCCCGGAATTGCCTATCTCCCTTCTCATGAAAGCCGCGCTCACCGCCCTTGCCCTGCTTCTGCCCGCCCCGGCCATGGCCGATTGCGTGGTGCTGCTGCACGGGCTGGCGCGGACCGAGACCTCCTTCCTGGTGATGGAAGAGATCCTGCGCACCGAAGGGTATACCACCTTCCGCACCGATTACCCCTCGACCGAACTGGACATCGCGCAACTGGCCGAGGAAACCCTGCCCGCCGCCGTGCAGACCTGCGGCGCCGACCGGGTGCATTTCGTTTCGCATTCGATGGGCGGCATCCTCCTGCGCTACTGGCTGCGCGACAACCGTCCCGCCAACATGGGCCGCGTCGTGATGCTTGCCCCGCCCAACCACGGCTCGGAACTGGTCGACGAACTGGGCGGGCTGGACCTTTTCGAATGGCTCAACGGCCCCGCCGGGATGCAGCTGGTAACCGGCGCCGACAGCTTTACCACCACCCTGCCCGATGTGGATTTCGAGCTTGGGATCATCGCCGGGAACCGCTCGCTCAACCCTTATTTCTCGACCCTCATCAAGGGCGCGGATGACGGCAAGGTGTCGGTCGACTCCACCCGGGTCGAGGGGATGGCCGACCATATCGAACTGCCCGTCAGCCACACTTTCATGATGAACAACCCCTATGTCATGGCCCAGGTGCTGGCCTTCCTGCGGACCGGCGCCTTCGATCACGACATGAACATCACCGACATGCTGATGGGCCTCACGGAATGAGCCTGTCACTGCGCCTGACCGGGGCGAAGGTTCTGACACCCGAGGGCCTTCACCCCACGCCGCTCTGCCTTTCGGACGGCGTCATCACCGACGCCGTGCCGGCCCGCGAGATTGACCTTGCGGGCTATCTCATACTTCCGGGCCTCGTCGATGCCCATGGCGACGCGTTCGAAAAACACCTCGCCCCCCGGCGCGGCGCGATGAAGGACCTCGACCAGGGCCTGATCGTGGCCGAGGCCGAGCTGGCCGCGAACGGCATCACCACCGCCACTCTGGCGCAATTCTACAGCTGGGAAGGCGGGATGCGCGGGGCGGAGTTCGCCCGGCGCGTACTGGAAAGCCTCGACGATATCCGCCCCCGCACCGGCACCGACCTGCGCGTGCAACTGCGCTTCGAGATCTCGATGCTCGACGATTACGCCACGATAGAGGATTGGGTCACCCGCTACGCCATCCCCTACCTGGTGTTCAACGACCACCTGGCGCATGACCTGCTGGCCAAGGGCAAGACGCCCCCGGGCCACGTGGGCAAGTCGCTCAGGATCGGCAAGAACCCCGACAGGCACCTCGAAGACATGCACGCGCTCCACGCCGGCATGGCCGACGTGCCCGCCGCCCTCGACGCCCTCTGCGCCCGGCTCGCAGACCTGCCCGTGCGCCTTGGCAGTCACGACGACAATACCGCCGCCGAGCGCGCCGCATGGGACGCGCGCGGCGTCCACATCGCCGAGTTTCCCGAAACCGCCGAGGCGGCGGAGGCCGCCCGTGCCACCGGCGCCCCAATCGTCCTTGGCGCCCCCAACGTGGTGCGCGGCGGCTCTCACAAGGGCAATGCCAGCGCGCTCGATCTGATCGCCATGGGCCTCTGCGACGCGCTCGCCTCGGACTACCACTACCCGTCCATGCGCCGCGCCGCCTTCCTTCTGGCCGATGGCGGGCTGATGGATTTGACCGCCGCCTGGGGGCTGGTCTCGTCCGGCCCGGCCCGCCTGCTCGGCCTCACCGACCGTGGCACGCTCACGCCCGGTCAACGCGCCGATCTGGTCATTCTGGACGCGAAAACACGCGACATCTGCGCCACGCTTTCGGGCGGTCAGGTCACCTACATGAAAGGCGAGGTCGCCGCGCGTTTCGTCGGTTAAAGCGCCCCGCCTTTAACCTGACACATCAGATAAAGGCGGGGCGCACGCATCGACCGAGCCTTGCACTGCGCTTCGTCAAAAGCTGTGAGTCAGGTTTTTGGCGAAACGCTTTAATCCGCACGCCCGACGCGGTTCACATGGCCCATTTTGCGCCCCGGCTTGGCCTCGGCCTTGCCGTAAAGATGCAGGCTCGCGCCCGTTTCCCCGGCAATCTGCGGCACCCGGTCCATGTCGTCGCCGATGAGGTTCTCCATCACCACGTCCGCATAGCGCGACCCGTCGCCCAGCGGCCAGCCCGCCACCGCGCGGATATGCTGCTCGAACTGGTCCACGGTGCAGCCCTGCTGCGTCCAGTGGCCTGAATTATGCACCCGCGGCGCGATCTCGTTCACGATCAGGCCTTGCCGCGTCACGAACAGTTCCACGCCCATCACGCCGACATACTCCAGTTCGTTCAGGATGCGCCCGGCCAGCAGCACCGCATCCGTCCGCTGCGCCGTGCTCAGCGTGGCGGGCACCGTGGTGGTGTGCAGGATCCCGTCGCGGTGCACGTTCTCGCCCGGATCGAAACAGGCCACCTGCCCATCGACGCCCCGCGCCCCGATCACCGACACCTCGTGGCTGAAATCCACGAACCCTTCCAGGATCGCCGGCGCGCCCTGCATCTCGGCTAGCGCCGCCTCGGCCTCGGACGCCTCGTTGATCCGCACCTGCCCCTTGCCGTCATAGCCAAAGCGCCGCGTCTTCAGGATCGCGGGCGTGCCCATCTCCTCCAGCGCCGCCTGAAGGCTCGCCAGATCGGTGATGTCGGCATAGGGTGCGGTCTTCAGCCCCAGCCCGGTCAGGAAGTCCTTCTCGGTCAGCCGGTCCTGGCTCACCCGCAGCGCCTCGCGCCCCGGGCGGATCGGGCGGGCCTCCTCCAGCACGTCCAGGGCCGAGGTCGGGATATTCTCGAACTCGTAGGTCACCACGTCCACGGCCCCCGCGAATTGCCGCAAGGCATCGACATCCTCATAGGGTTTCTGGAAATGGAAATTCGACACATGGCTCGCCGGGCAATCGCCTGCCGGCTCGTAGATGCAGGTCTTGAACCCCAGTCGGCTGGCCGCCACGGACAGCATCCGGCCCAATTGACCACCCCCCAGGATCCCGATCACCGCCCCCTGCGGCAAAGGCTCAGTCATCGCTTGGCTCCTCGGGGATCGAGGCCGACAAGGCATCGCGCCACTCGTCCAGCCGCTTTGCCAGCGCGGCATCGCCATTGGCCAGGATCGCCGCCGCCATCAGGCCCGCATTGGCCGCGCCCGCCGCCCCGATCGCCATGGTCGCCACCGGGAACCCCTTGGGCATCTGCACGATGGAATACAGGCTGTCGACACCGCTCAGCGCCCTGGTCTGCACCGGCACGCCGATCACGGGCACGCGCGTCTTGCTGGCCATCATCCCCGGCAGATGCGCGGCCCCCCCGGCCCCGGCGATGATCGCCTTCAGCCCCCGGTCGACGGCGCTCTTGCCATAGTCCCACAGCCGGTCCGGCGTACGATGCGCCGAGACGATCCGCGTCTCATAGGCCACGCCCAACTCGTCCAGGATCAATGCGGCTTCCTTCATCGTGGCCCAGTCCGACTGGCTGCCCATGATGATGCCGATCTGCGGATTGCCCATATGTCGCTCTCCTTTACGGAGCGCGCACTATACCCAACGTCGGTGCCTACGCAATGATATCCGGCAACAGCCGGTCCTCGATCCACGAGATCCGGTCCTTCAGCCGCAGTTTCTGCTGCTTGAAGCGTTTCACGGTCAGCGGATCGCTGGTGCCCTTTTCCTCCAGCGCGCGGATCGCCTCGTCCAGATCGCGGTGCTGGCGGCGGAACTCTTGCAGTTCCACGCGCAGCACCTCGTCGGATTTCATCGACAGGTCATTGAACATGTTCATTTGCCATGATTCTCCGAATAATCCCCGCGCAGGCGCAGGATAACGCCAAACCCTCATTCGGCATAGCCCTTGCAGGCGCCGCCATGCAGCCCCATATTCAACTGCACGAGGTCGCCGCAAACGGGGCCTTCATATACGGACTGTCGCTTGACTGGATAAGGACACGCCCATGACGAAGCTATCTATGGGATCGCACCCCTACATGCTCGGGTTCGAGCAGCTGGAGCGCCTGCTGGAACGCAGCGCCAAATCGGGGAACGAAGGCTATCCGCCTTTCAACATCGAACAGACCTCGGAAAATTCCTACCGGATCACGCTGGCCGTGGCCGGCTTTGCCGAGGGCGACCTTTCGATCACGCTGGAGGACCGGCAACTGGTGATCCGCGGACGCCAGCGGGACGACTCGGATGGCCGGGTGTTCCTGCATCGCGGCATCGCCGCGCGCCAGTTCCAGCGCAGCTTCGTGTTGGCCGACGGGGTCGAAGTGGGCGAGGCGATCATGGAAAACGGGCTTCTGCATGTCGACCTGACGCGCGCGGCGCCTGAAACGGTGGTCCAGACCATCAAGATAAACAAGGGGTAAGCAGTATGGACACGCAATACGAATTCGAAAACGAGATGGAGCGCCCCATCGTCTATGTCCGCCAGGTCAATGCCGACGATCTGCCCGACGACGTGCGCGAACAGGTCGGAGAGTTGGAAACGCTCTACGCCGTCCACAACGAGGAAGGCGAGCGCCTGGCGCTTGTCGCCGACCGCAGGATGGCCTTCGTCCTCGCGCGCCAGAATGACCTGGACCCGGTCACGGTCCACTAAGGCGCAATCAGGTTTCGGCCCCGATCCGGGCCGAAACCCCGCTGGCCAAGCGGTCCGCACGCTGGCATAGGGAACCCTGACGCTGACCAGACGCGAAAGGCCATTTCCCCCGTGACTCAGATCATCGCTTCGCTTTCCGAAATCTCCGGCCGCTACGACGCGCTCTTCGTCGATCTCTGGGGCTGCGTGCACAACGGTGTCACCGCCTACCCCGAGGCGGTCGAGGCGCTGATGACCTACCGCGCCGAGGGCGGCACGGTGGTTCTGGTCACCAACTCGCCCAAGCCCCGCGCGGGTGTCGAGGCGCAGCTTGAAACCTTCAACGTGCCCGCCGCCTGCTACGATGCCATCGCCACCTCGGGCGACAGCGCCCGCGCCGCGATGTTCCGCGGCATGGTCGGCCGGCGCGTCTGGTTCATGGGCGATTGGCAGCGCGACGCCGGCTTTTTCGAGCCGATGGAGGTGATCGAGAACCCGGTCGAGATCGAGCGCGTCGATCTGAAGGACGCCGAGGGCATCGTCTGCTGCGGCCCCAACGACCCGATGGCCGACCCCGACACCAACCGCGCCGATTTCCTCTATGCCAGGCAGAAA
Source organism: Roseovarius sp. (assembly GCA_046290265.1). GTDB lineage: Bacteria > Pseudomonadota > Alphaproteobacteria > Rhodobacterales > Rhodobacteraceae > Roseovarius. Next base: position 23,634 of record JBKAGF010000003.1, read on the forward strand.
GGCCTGAAACTCCTTTGCGCCAACCCCGACATCATCGTCGACCGTGGCGAGGTACGGGAATGGTGCGCCGGCGCGCTGGCCCGGCTCTACACCGGGATGGGCGGCGAAAGCCTCTATTTCGGCAAGCCGCATCCCCCGATCTACGACCTGGCCCGCCGCCGCCTTGCCGCGCTGGGCCGCGACGTGGCCGACAGCGCGATTCTGGCCATCGGCGACGGCGTCGTGACCGACATCGCCGGCGCGATGGGAGAGGACATCGATTCGCTTTTCATCACAGGCGGTCTGGCCGCGGCGGAAACGAAAACCTCGCACCAGCCCGATCCGGACGCCCTAAGCATCTACCTTGAAACGGAAAAATCCTCGCCCACCTATGCGATCGGCCGGTTGCGCTGACAAGAAAACACTTGATTTTCTGCAACTGCAAAGTAATAAAGTTGCAAGGTCACGCAGTTTGGCGTGTTATTTGTTGCGCACCGGGTGACGGGCGCAGGTGGAAATGGAGGGTCTGATGTTGGACAACATGCCGCGCGGAACGATCACGATCGAAGAGATCGAAATGGGCATGACCCGGTCGCTGCGCAAGGTGGTGACCGACGAGGATATCCGCATGTTCGCCGAGGTCTCGACCGATCACAACCCGGTGCACATGGACGACGATTATGCCAACGACACCATTTTCGAGGGCCGCATCGCCCACGGGATGCTGACCGCCGGGCTGATTTCGGCGGTGATCGGCGAACAACTTCCCGGCCACGGTACGGTCTACATGGGCCAGACCCTGAAATTCCTCGCCCCCGTGCGCCCCGGCGACATGGTCCTGGCCGAGGTCGAGGTGACGGGCATCGATTATGCCAAGCGCCGCGTCACGCTGGAAACCCGCTGCCTCGTTGACGGCAAGAAGGTCCTCGTGGGCGAGGCGACCGTGCTGGCCCCGACCGGCAAGTTCGACTGACCGCCAGACCCCCGCAACGTGTCACATGCCCGGAACACGAATCGGGCATGGTGCGTTGTGACACTGCATACCCAGAGGGAGGACCAAACCGATGGATGCCATCCAGACAGCCGAATATGCCCGGGCGCTGCTCAGCGCCCATGGCCCCCGCGCCGAGGCCGAAGCGGCCCGCAAGATGCGCGAATCCCAAAGCGCAGGCCGCAAGCACGAGGCCGAGGCATGGCAGGCCGTGCGACAGGCCGTGATGCAGCGCCGCGGCCCAAGCCAGACCTGAGCCGCGCCGGGGCGGCGCTCAGCCCAGATCGGGTTCGGTCGCCCTGAAGCTTTCGATCTCCTGCATCGGCGTCCACCAGCGCGCCAGCTTGCCGGTGATGATCTTGTCGGCCTCGGGCGTCAGCGAAACGTAAAAGACGATCGGCGCAAGAAAGTAATCCGCCATGGTCGGCTCTTTGCCGCAGATGAACGGGTCTGCCATTTCCATCAGCAGCGCGTTCAGCGTCTGCGAGTCGGCAATGGCCCTGGACAGACCCTCGTCGTCCAGTCCGTCGATCAGTTCGGGGAAAAGGTGATATCCTGCGGCGCCCACCAGCGCATCATAGCCATAGGCGCCGATCAGGCTGATCGCCTCGTTCATCTTCGCCCGCACCCTCGGGTCCTCCGGCACCCGGCTCGGACCCGTGCCCGTCTCGTCGAGGTACCGGCAGATCGCATCGGTCTCGCGGATGCGCAGGTCGTCGATATCCAGCACCGGCACCTTGCCGAACGGGTGCCGCTTCAGGTGCTCGGGCTGACGCGGCTCGCCTTCCAGTACATTCACCGGCACCTGCTCGTAGTCGATGCCGTTCTCCATCAGGAACATGCGCACCGTGCGCACATAGGTCGATCCGTCGAAACCGTATAGCACGGGCTTGTCGGCCATTCATTCTCTCCAATCATCCTGTTGCTCCTGCATGAACGCATCAGGCCCCGATCCGTTGCTTCCAGCGTGCAGCGCCCGCGCCGCCTCTTGATCACCCCCCCGCATCCGGCTACCCCTGCGCCATGCGCATCATCCGCGATTACACCTTCATTGATCCCCAGGACCGGGGCGCCTCCGTGGCCATCGGCAATTTCGACGGTGTGCATCTGGGCCACCAGTCGGTGATCGACCTCGCCCGCAAGGGCGACGGCCCCCTGGGCGTGCTCACGTTCGAGCCGCACCCGCGCGAGTATTTCGCCCCCGACGCGCCCCCCTTCCGCCTGATGGGCCACGAGGCGCGCGCCAACCGCCTCGCCAAGCTGGGCGTCGAACGTCTTTACGAGCTGAACTTCAACGCCGCCCTCGCCAGCCTCACGCCGCAGGAATTCGCCCGCAACGTCATCGCTGACGGGCTTGGCCTGACCCACGTGGTCGTCGGTGCCGATTTCTGCTTCGGCAAGGGCCGCGCCGGAAATTCCGCCGATCTTCAGCGCTTCGGGCAGGAAATGGGCTTCGACGTCACCATTGCCACGCTGCTCGAAGGCGACGACGGCCAGGTCTCCTCCACCGCCATCCGCGCCGCTCTCTCCGAAGGCCGCCCGCGCGACGCCGCCGCCATGCTGGGCCACTGGCACCGCATCGACGGGCCAGTCATCGGCGGCGAACAGCGCGGCCGCGACCTGGGCTATCCCACCGCCAACATGTCCATCGAAGGGCTGCACCCGCCCCGCTTCGGCGTCTACGCCGTACTGGTCGACGTGCTCGACGGCCCGCACCGGGGCCACTACCACGGCGCGGCGTCCCTCGGCACGCGCCCGATGTTCCAGGGCGAGGTCCCCAATATCGAGACCTTCCTCTTCGATTTCTCCGGCGACCTCTACGGCGCCGATCTCTCGGTCGCCCTCGTCGAATACCTCCGCCCCGAGGAAACCTTCGACAGCCTCGAAGCTTTCATCGCCCAGATGGACGCCGACTGCGACCGTGCCCGCGCGATCCTGGCCGCCATATGACCGACACCTCCGACCCCATCGACCGCTCCGGCCTGCGCCCGCGCTACTGGGAAACCGTGCCGCTGGACCGCATGACCCAGAAAGAATGGGAAGCGCTCTGCGATGGCTGCGGCAAATGCTGCCTCAACAAGCTCGAGGACGAGGACACCGGCGAAGTCGCCCTGACCCGCATCGCCTGTCGCCTGTTCGACGACAGCACCTGCCGCTGCGCCAATTACGACATCCGGCACCAGTTCGTGCCCGAATGCATCTCGCTTTCGCCCAGGAATATCGAGAAAAGCCTCTACTGGCTGCCCGAAACCTGCGCCTACAAGCTTCTGTGGACCGGCAAGCCGCTCTTCGAGTGGCACCCGTTGATCTCCGGCACGCCCGACAGCGTGCACGCCGCCGGCGTCTCTGTACAGAACGCCACGCTTCCCGAATTCGAGATCCCCGACGACGAGTGGGAAGACCACCTGATAGACGAACCTATGGGAAGACCCTTATGCGACTAGCCTCGGACAATACCGGCCCCGCCCTGCCCGAGGTCATGCAGGCACTGGCCGACGCCAATACCGGCCACGCGCCTTCCTACGGGACCGACCCGCTGACCGAGGCCGCGCAGAACGCCGTGCGCGACCTTTTCGAGGCACCCGGCGCGGCCGTGCATTTCGTCCCCACCGGGACCGCTGCCAACTGCATCGCGCTGGCCGGTCTGGCACAGCCCTGGCAGACGGTCTTCTGCACCCCGATGGCGCATATCCTCGTCGATGAATGCCACGCGCCGGAATTCTACACCGGCGGCGCCCGCCTGACCCCCGTGGGCACGGGCGACAGAATGACGGCCGACGATCTCGCGGCAGCCATCGCCGCGCTGCCTGCCGGTGACGTGCATGCCTCGCAGCCCGGCCCCGTCGCCCTGACCCAGGTGACCGAACGCGGACAGCTCTATTCCCTGGATGCGCTGCGCGCGATCTGCGACGTGGCCCACGGCCATGGCCTGCCCGTCCATCTCGACGGCGCGCGCTTTGCCAATGCCTGCGCCGCGCTCGACTGCACGCCGGCCCAGATGAGCCACGGCGTCGGCATCGACGCGGTCTCCTTCGGGGCCAGCAAGAACGGCTGCCTCGGTGTCGAGGCGCTGGTGGTCTTCGACCCCGAAAAATCGTGGGAGATCGAGCTGCGGCGCAAGCGGGCCGGGCATCTCTTTTCCAAGCACCGCTACCTGTCGGCGCAGATGCTGGGCTATCTCAGGGACGATGCGTGGCTGCGCGCGGCCCGGACGGCCAATGCCCGCACCGCGCGTCTGGCCCACGGCCTGCGGGCGTTGCCCGGCTGCACCTTCGTGGCGGAGCCGCAGGCGAACATGGTCTTCGCCACCCTGCCCCGCGCCACGCACCAGCGGCTTCGGGCCGGGGGCGCGGTCTATGGCCTCTATGACGGCCCGCTCGAAACCGGCGACGCGGACCAGCCGCTGCTGATGCGCTGTGTCTGCGACTGGTCCATCACCGAGGACCAGATCGACGACTTCCTGGCTCTCGCCAAAGGCTGAGGCGCGCGCTCAGGCCCACCACCGCGCCACCGCGACCCCTATCGTCGCCGACGTGCCGGTCAGCAGCGTCCCCCAGGTGAAATCCGTGGCCACCATCCGCCACGTCCAGTCCTTCAGCGTCGCCAGGTTGGTGAACTCGTAGGTGCCATAGCCCAGCGCTCCGATCAGCGCGGCGGTGCCGAACACCCACAGCAGGCCGTGCCCCTGCTGGATCGCCGGCCAGCTGACGAACCACAGCACGCAGGCAACGTAGAACGCGTAGAACACCACCGCCGGCCCAAGCCGGGGACTGTCCAGCAACAGGCCCCCGATATCCTTCTCGAAGGTCGGTTTGATGAGATAGCTCAGACCAAGGTAATCAAGGCCCAGAAAAACCGCGAAGGTCACGATGTAAAGTACGGCGATCGTCATGCTGGGCCTCCTGCCCGGTGCAGCGCGGCCCGGGCCGCAGGGTGTCTGTCGCCTCAGGACATAGCGTGATCCGCGGGACGGCCACCGCCTTCGGTCACAGCTTTCGCAGAAATCGCAGGATTTCCGTGCCGACCTGCCGGGCATGGGTCAGCGGCACCATGTGTCCCGCGCCCGCAACCACGGCACGCTCGGCGCGGGGCAGCCGCGCCGCCAGCCCCTCGTTGATCGCCGCGATGATCTGCGGCGAACTGCTTCCCTCGATCAGCAGCGCGGGCTGCGTCACGCGCGCCAGCACGCCCGGCGCCAGCATCCCGCCCGCGTCGTCGTAAAGCGCCCCGTGCGCCGCCTCGATCAGCGGCATCTGCGCCGCCAGCCTGTCGCGCTCCGCCGGCGCCAGCCCGCACCAGTCGGAGCCTGTGCCCCAGACGCCCAGGAACCCGCGCGCCGCCGCGTGCAGGTCGCCCGACTGCATCCCTTCTGTATAGGGCGCCATCTGCGCGGCAAATTCGTCGCGCATCGCGGGATGGTCCGCTAGCGCCACGGCAAAGAAGACCGGCTCGATCAGCACCAGCGACCGCACCAGATCGGGCCGCAGCACCGCCAGCCGCAGCGCCGCCGTCGCCCCGAAGGAATGGCCGATGATATGCGCGGGCCCCTCCAGCAGGTCCGCCGCGATCCCGGCCGTGACCTTCTGGATCTCGCCACGCCCGTCCCAGGCCGCACTGCGCCCGTGCCCGGGCAGGTCGAACGCGGTCAGCGTCAGCGCACCGGAGAGATGCCGCGCCAGCGCGCCCCAGCTGCCGGAATGCGCCAGCGAGCAATGGATGGCCAGCGCCGGCGCCGGCCCCTGCCCGAATGTGGTCCAGTAGGTGTCGAACCCTGCCCGCGTGTCCTTCGGCATGACGGGATTATCGGCCGTTCGCGGGAAAATCCGGCAAGCTGCGTCTCGAACTCGTGAACAAAGCCGGCATTCCACCCCCGCACCTAATGCATGTCTTTGCCACAGGTGCCACCCATGCTAATCGGTGTCAACGTCACGAATCTGTCAAGATCGACCACCCGGGGACCCTTCACATGTCAGTCACACACGAGCCGAAGCTCATTTCCGGCAACGCCAACATGCCGCTCGCCAAGGCCGTCGCGCGCCGCATGTCCATGCATCGCGGCGTCAATGTCGGGCTTGTCGATGCCCGCGTCGAACGCTTCAACGACGGCGAGATCTTCGTCGAGGTGTTCGAGAATGTCCGCGGCGAGGACATGTTCATCATCCAGCCGACGTCCAATCCGGCCAACGACAACCTGATGGAACTGCTGATCATGTCCGACGCGCTGCGCCGCTCCTCGGCCAAGCGCATCACCGCCGTCATCCCCTATTTCGGCTATGCAAGGCAGGACCGCCGCACCAAGGCCCGCACGCCCATTTCGGCCAAGCTGGTCGCCAACATGATCGTCGAGGCAGGCATCGAACGGGTCCTGACGATGGACCTGCACGCCGCCCAGATCCAGGGCTTTTTCGACATTCCCGTCGACAACCTCTATGCCTCGCCGGTCTTCGCGCTCGACGTGATGACCCAGTTCCGCGATCATCTCGACGACGTCATGATCGTCTCGCCCGATGTGGGCGGCGTGGCCCGCGCCCGCGAACTGGCCAAACGGATCAACGCGCCCCTCAGCATCGTCGACAAGCGCCGCGAGAAAGCCGGCGAAGTGGCCGAGATGACCGTGATCGGCGATGTCAGCGACAAGATCTGCGTGATCGTCGACGACATGTGCGACACCGCCGGGACCATGTGCAAGGCGGCCCAGATCCTGCTCGACAACGGCGCCAAGGAGGTGCACGCCTACACCACCCACGGTGTCCTGTCCGGCCCTGCGGTGGAACGGATCACCAATTCCGTGCTGAAATCCATGGTCATCACCGACACGATCCAGCCCACCGAGGCGGTCAAGGCCACCCCCAACATCCGCATCATCCCCACCGCCCCGGTCTTCGCCCAGGCGATCCTCAACATCTGGAACGGCACGTCCGTCTCATCGCTCTTCGAAACCCCGACGCTGGAACCCATCTACGAGGGCCAGTTCGGCACCTGAGCGCGACCCCAAGCGCAGGTTGGATGGGGGGCCAGCCCCCAAACACAGGTTGGATTGGGGGCCAGCCCCCAAACCCCCGGGATATTTTCGGCAAGAAGAAGAGCCTGGGTTTTTTCTTGGGCGAAATACTCCCGCCGGAGGCATTCATCTCTTCAATAGAGCTGCCAGTCGTCCTCGTGCGGGACGACGCCGATCGCCATCCAGCGGATGCGGGCGCGCGCCACGCGCGTGTCGCCCCAGGTCCGGAACACCGCGTCAAAGCCCGTGGCCGCGATATTCTCGGCGGTGACATCGGCGCGGGCGTTGCGGGCGCTGTCCATGTCCCACATCGACAGGCTGACATGGACCGAGGGCGGTTCCCTGAAGGCGGTGCGGAACGTGACCTTGCTGCGGCGCTCGCGCGCACCGGTTCCGGTCCACATCTCGCCGCCATCCTCGTAATCGGAAAACAGGACGTCATCGCCCTGGTCGATCCCGATGGTCTGATTAACAAGGTATTTCATTCACCGCCATGCGCCTTCACGCCAGTGCTGGTATTACGCGTTTCGGGCGAAAATGAGAAACAAAAAGGAAAAGGGCCCGACAATTATGGGCCCTTTCCGTAATCGTCGCGCCGGTGCCGCCGTCTCAGGGGGCGGGCACTTTCGAGTTGGTGGACAGGCCGATCTCGTCGCCCATCGCCACCATGTCGGCCAGCAGTTTCGCCGCATCGTCCACCGGGCCGGGCTCGTTGACGAAGGTTTCCTGCGCCTTGGCCAGCCGGTCGGTGGCCTCGTCGACCATCTTCTGGAAGTGATCCTGGCTCATGTCCTCGCGCGGCAGGGCACGTTCGGCCAGGACCGAGACGGAATCCGCGTTGATCTCGGCAAAACCGCCGGTCACGACATATTCCTTGTCGCCGTCCTTGCCCGATACCCGCAGCACGCCGGGGCGCAGCGTCGTGATCAGGGGCGCGTGGTCGGGCATGGCGGTCAGGTCGCCATCCGTTCCGGGGATCTGCACCTGCGTCGCCTCGACCGAGGCCAGCAGGCGCTCGGGGCTGACAAGGTCGAATTGCAGTGTATCAGCCATGTTGGCCTCCGTGTTTGTCGCGAAAAGGGTCTCCCACCCCACGGGCCCGCCCGCAGGATGGGGGAAAACCCACGCTTATGCGGCGTCCGCGGCCATCTTCTCGGCCTTGGCCTTCACCTCGTCGATGCCGCCCACCATGTAGAAGGCGCCTTCGGGCAGGTGGTCGTACTCGCCGGCGACGACGGCCTTGAAGGACGAAATCGTGTCTTCCAGCGGCACCTGCACACCGTCCGAGCCGGTGAACACCTTGGCCACGTCGAACGGCTGGCTGAGGAACCGCTGGATCTTCCGGGCGCGGGCCACGGTCAGCTTGTCCTCTTCGCTCAGCTCGTCCATGCCCAGGATCGCGATGATGTCCTGAAGCGACTTGTAGCGTTGCAGGATCCCCTGCACGTCACGCGCCACCTGGTAATGCTCCTCACCCACGATCTGCGGATCCATCAGGCGCGACGAGCTGTCCAGCGGGTCCACCGCCGGGTAGATGCCCAGCTCCGAGATGGCGCGCGACAGAACCGTCGTGGCGTCGAGGTGGGCAAAGGTCGTGGCCGGCGCCGGGTCGGTCAGGTCGTCCGCGGGCACGTACACGGCCTGGATCGAGGTGATCGAACCGGCCTTGGTCGAGGTGATGCGTTCCTGCATCGCGCCCATGTCGGTGGCCAGCGTAGGCTGATAGCCCACCGCCGAGGGAATACGGCCCAGCAGAGCCGACACCTCGGAGCCCGCCTGCGTGAAGCGGAAGATGTTGTCCACGAAGAACAGAACGTCGGTGCCCGAGGCATCGCGGAACTGTTCGGCCAGGGTCAGGCCGGTCAGGGCGACGCGGGCCCGTGCGCCCGGCGGTTCGTTCATCTGGCCGTAGACCAGCGCCACCTGGGAATTCTCCAGGTTCTCGGGGTCGATCACGTTCGACTCGATCATCTCGTGGTAGAGGTCGTTGCCCTCGCGGGTCCGCTCGCCCACACCGGCGAAGACCGAGTAGCCCGAGTGCACCTTGGCGATGTTGTTGATCAGTTCCATGATCAGAACCGTCTTGCCCACGCCGGCGCCGCCGAACAGGCCGATCTTGCCGCCCTTGGCGTAGGGCGCCAGCAGGTCGACCACCTTGATGCCGGTCACCAGGATTTCCGACTCGGTCGACTGTTCCTCGAACTGCGGTGCGGGCTGGTGAATCGCGCGGGTCTCTTTCGCCTCGATCGGCTTGCCCTCGTCCACCGGCTCGCCGATGACGTTCAGGATGCGTCCCAGGGTGGCGTCGCCCACCGGCACGCTGATCGGGCCGTCGGTGTCGGTCACCTCCTGGCCGCGCACCAGACCTTCGGTCGAGTCCATGGCGATCGTGCGCACGGTGCTCTCGCCAAGGTGCTGGGCCACTTCGAGGACCAGGCGCTTGCCGTTGTTGTCGGTTTCCAGGGCGTTCAGGATTTCGGGCAGGTGGTCAGTGAACTGCACGTCCACCACGGCGCCGATCACCTGCGTGATTTTGCCTTTTGCTTTGGCCATTGTCGTTTCTCCGGTTTTTCTTACAGCGCCTCGGCGCCCGAAATGATTTCAATCAGCTCGTTGGTGATCACGGCCTGACGCGAACGGTTGTATTCGATGGTCAGCTTGTCGATCATCTCGCCCGCGTTGCGTGTGGCGTTGTCCATGGCCGACATCCGCGCGCCCTGTTCGCTGGCGCCGTTCTCCAGCAGGCCGCTGAAGATCGCGGTCGCCACGCCACGGGGCAGCAGGTCGCGCAGGATCGCGTCCTCATCGGGCTCGTAGTCGTAGATCACGCCGGCCTCGGGCTCTTCCTCGGCGGCGGCCGCGTCGATTTCGAACGGGATCACCTGCTTGATCGTCGGCTTCTGGCTGACGACGTTCTCGAACTCCGAGAAGAAGATCTTGGCAACGTCGAACTCGCCGGCATCGAACCGGTCCAGCACGTTCTGCGCCACGCCCTGCGCGTCGGCATAGCCCACGTTCTTGACCTCGGACAGGTCCACATGGTCGATGAACAGGTCGGAATAATCGCGCTTCAGCGCATCCCGGCCCTTCTTGCCGACGGTGATGATCTTCACCGTCTTGCCATTGGACTTGAGCGATTTGATCTCTTCGCGCGCCAGCTTGGCGATGTTGGCGTTGAACCCGCCGCAAAGGCCCCGCTCGGCGGTCATCACCACCAGCAGATGCACATCGTCCTTGCCCGTCCCCCGCAGCAGCGGCGGCGCGTTCTCGGCGTCGCCGGCGGCAGCGGCCAGCTTGGACATCACGGCGTTGAACCGCTCTGCATAGGGGCGGGCCATTTCGGCGGCATCCTGTGCCCGCCGCAGTTTCGCGGCGGCCACCATCTGCATGGCCTTGGTGATCTTGCGGGTCGATTTGACCGACTCGATCCTGTTTTTTAGGTCCTTCAGACTCGGCATTGCCTCGTCACCCCCTTATCCGAAGTCGGCTGCGAACTCTTCGATGGCCGACTTGAGCTTGTCTTCCGCGTCGCCCTTGATCTTGGGATCCTCGTTGGTGATCCAGTCAAGAACGTCCTTGCGCTTGGTGCGCATGTGGTTCAGCAGACCATCCTCGAAGCGCCCCACCTGTTTCACGTCGATCTTGTCGAGGAACCCGTTGGTGCCGGCATAGATGATGCAGACGATCTCGGCGTTGGTCAGCGGCGAATATTGCGGCTGCTTCATCAGCTCGGTCAGGCGTGCACCCCGGCTCAGCAGGCGCTGGGTCGCGGCGTCGAGGTCCGAGCCGAACTGGGCGAAGGCCGCCATCTCGCGGTACTGCGCGAGGCTCAGCTTCACCGGGCCGGCGACCGACTTCATCGCGTTGGTCTGGGCGGACGAGCCCACGCGGCTGACCGACAGGCCGGTGTTCACGGCCGGACGGATGCCCTGGTAGAACAGCTCGGTTTCCAGGAAGATCTGGCCGTCGGTGATCGAGATCACGTTGGTCGGAATAAACGCCGACACGTCGCCGCCTTGCGTTTCGATGATCGGCAGCGCCGTCAGCGAACCCGCGCCGTTGTCCTCGTTCAGCTTCGCGGACCGCTCCAGCAGGCGGGAGTGCAGGTAGAAAACGTCGCCCGGATAGGCTTCGCGGCCCGGCGGGCGGCGCAGCAGCAGCGACATCTGGCGATAGGCCACGGCCTGTTTCGACAGGTCATCGTAGACGATCAGCGCATGACGGCCGTTGTCGCGGAAATGCTCGGCCATTGCGGTCGCCGAGTAGGGCGCCAGGAACTGCATCGGCGCGGGGTCGGATGCGGTGGCGGCCACGACGATGGAATATTCCATCGCGCCGGCCTCTTCCAGCTTCTTCACCAGCTGCGCCACGGTCGACCGCTTCTGGCCGACGGCGACATAAACGCAGTAGAGCTTCTTGCTCTCGTCGTCGCCCGCGGCGTCGTTATAGGATTTCTGGTTCAGCATCGTGTCCAGCGCCACGGCCGTCTTGCCGGTCTGGCGGTCGCCGATGATCAGCTCGCGCTGGCCGCGGCCGATCGGGATCATGGCGTCGACCGATTTCAGGCCGGTCGCCATCGGCTCGTGCACCGATTTACGCGGGATGATGCCCGGCGCCTTCACGTCCGCGATCCCGCGGGCGGATGCCTTGATCGGGCCCTTGCCGTCCAGCGGGTTGCCCAGGCCGTCGACAACGCGGCCCAAGAGTTCGTCACCGATCGGCACGTCCACGATGGACTTGGTGCGCTTGACGGTGTCGCCTTCCTTGATGTCCCGGTCCGAGCCGAAGATCACGACACCGACGTTGTCGGTCTCAAGGTTCAGGGCCATGCCCATGATGTTGCCGGGGAACTCCACCAGCTCACCGGCCTGCACGTTATCAAGGCCATGGACGCGGGCAATCCCGTCACCGACCGACAGCACGCGACCCACCTCGGCAACTTCGGCTTCCTGGCCGAAATTCTTGATCTGGTCCTTAAGGATCGCAGAAATCTCTGCAGCTTGGATACCCATTTATCCGACCTCTTTCATTGCATTCTGTAGGGAGTTGAGGCGCGAACGGATCGACGTGTCGATCATCTTCGAGCCCACCTTTACGACAAGACCGCCAATGAGGCTTTCATCGACGGTCGCATTGATCTTGACGTCTTTACCGACGGTGCTCTTCAGCGTCGCGGCCAGCTTCTTGGATTGCGCGGCGGTCAGCTTGACGGCGCTGGTCACGTCGGCGGTCACCTCGCCCTTGTGATCGGCAATGCGCTCTTTCAGCAGGCGCACCAGCTGCGGCAGCACGAACAGGCGGCGCTTCTGCGCCATCAGCGCAAGGCCGTTCTTCAGCTCGGCCAACAGGCCCATCTTGTCCGCAATCGCCGTGATCGCACGGCCCTGCTCGTCGCGGCTGACGACCGGGCTGCTGATCAGGTCGCGCAGATCGGCACTGTCATCAAGAGCGGCGGAAAGATCGTTCAGGTTCGTTTCAAGCTTGTCCAGGGAACCGGACTCCTTGGAAAGCTCGAAAATGGCAGTGGCATAGCGTTCGGCGATGCCGGAGGAAATCGAAGCTGGTTCGGACACGTCCACCCTTCCGATAGTTATACCCCGGCTCGACAAAAGACGGCGCTAAGGCCGTCTTCCCGGGGTGGTTAGTGACGATGAAACTCGCGAGACACCGATTTTCGTGGGCGGTTTAGCAGACCGTTCCGAACCTCGCAAGCTAGCAGGACGGACTAATACACCGCCTAAAAACGTTACTTTTAAACGACTTAACAGGTCTGCGACCGAATGCGCATTTTTAATGCGTCAAAAAAGGTAACTTTTCGTCGCTTTTTTGCGATTCCTTGACACATTGGCTGTCGAAATCTGCGGCAGACCGGGCCGCGACGCAACCGGCATCGTTATCGCTATCAATTTTCCGCCGGTGCGGACCGCACCGGATTGCGGCGCGGCGCGGCGCCCCGTAAGGACCGGATCATGACAGCCATCTCCGCCCCGCCCTCTTCCGCTCTGCGCATCGCCCGGATGCTGACCGTCCTGCTTGCGCTCGGTATCCTTGCCGGCACGCTGTGGCCCGCCCACACGCCTCCGGTTCCGTTCACGCTGACCGACAAGGCGATCCATTTCGGCGCCTTCGCGCTGCTGATCCTGCCGATGGCGCTGGCCGACCCGCGCCGCGCGTGGCGCCTCGCGCCGCTCTGCATCCTCTTCGGCGGGATCATCGAACTGGTGCAGCCCAGCGTCGGCCGCGGCGCGGAATGGCTGGACCTCGCCGCCGACGCGCTTGGCGTGGCCGCAGGTCTTGCCTTGGGCCACGTGATCCGGCGTCTTGCATGGTCCCGCTGACGGGACTGTCGCCGCCGCCACGCCCGATCGTTTCCATACCCGCGACAAAACCCCCTTCAATTTGACAGATCATGCCAGTGCTGCAATCGTCAGCCTGTTCAAGGGGAGTATGAGTTCATGGGTTTCCTGTTGCTTGCGCTGATCGGCGGCGCCGCCGCGTCATTTCTGATCTATGACGAGTTCATCGACGACGATGATGACAACCCGCGCGAGGATGACGTGGGCACCCCCGGCGACGGCGACACCCCCCTGCCTGAAAACCCCGACGATCCCGACACCGGCGCGCCGGACTTCTCGGGCGACGACACGCTCTCGGCCTCGGGCGACGAACGGGTCTATGGCGGCGAGGGGCGCGACGTCCTGAACATCTCTGACAGCGCCGTGGGATTTGGGCAGGCCGACAACGACACGCTCAATATCTTCAATGACGGCACCGGCTATGGCGGTCGTGGCGACGACACGCTCGAAGCCACGGACCCCGGCAGCGCCCAAGCGCATGGCGGCGACGGCGACGACACCATCACCGTCTCGCGCGGGGCCAGCGGTTTCGGCGATGCGGGCAACGACACGATGCTCGTGGGTCGCGGCTCGACGGGCGAAGGCGGCGACGGCAACGACACGATCGACGGCCGCGTCGGCTCCACCATCGCGGGCAATGCCGGGGACGACATGCTGGAAATCCTCTCCGGCGGGCCGCTCACGCCCAGCGCCGCCGATGGCGGCGATGGCGACGACCGGATCACCGCCCTGCGCACCGCGCTCAACAGCGACGTGGAACTGACCGGCGGCGATGGCGCCGACAGCTTCGTCCTCAGCCTGAACGGCGAGTTGCTGGAACCCAACGACCCTGTCAGCGGGAACGGCGTGCGCATCACCGATTTCTCGCCTTCCGAGGATGTGCTCCTGCTGGCCGGGGCCGCGCCCGCCTCGATCGACGTTCTGGCCAGCGGCGACAGCGACACGGAAATACAGGTCGGCTTCGGCAACGGCGCGGTGCAGTCGATCATCCTGCAGAATGTCGCGCCGGAAGATATCGACCCCGAAGAGATCCTGTTTTCCATCGAAGGCAACACGCCCAGCGACTTCACGAGCGAGAATTTCCCCTTCACCGCCCCCGCCGTGCTCTCGCCGACTCTCGGCACCGATGGCGCCGATACCGTGACCACAGATCAGGACGCCGTGATCGGCACCGGCGCGGGCGACGACCTCGTCACGATCCGGGACGGCGACACCCGCACCGATACGGGGGCGGATGACGACACCGTGCGCTTCCTCGACGGCAGCCACGCCATTGACGCGGGCAGCGGCGACGACACCGTCGAAGGGTCTGCGGAAGGGGCGCGGATCGACCTTGGCGCGGGCAACGACTTTGCCCAGCTCGTCACCACCGGCACCACCGACACCCCGGCCACGGGCAGCCTGATCGACGGCGGCGACGGCGATGACAGAATCCAGTCGATCAATCTCTCGGACGAGGATGTCATCATCCGCCCCGGCGAAGGCGACGATATCGCGCGCGTGCAGGGCAACGCCTCCATCCAGGACGTGGACGAGGGCGACCAAATCACCCTGACCCTGGCGGACGGGACCGAAACGATCCACATCGACTACAGCCGTGCGACCGGCACGATCAATCCGCTGACCGTCGAACTGACCGATGACTGGCCCACCGGCGACGACCTCGGCCTGCGCGTCGCCGACACGCCGCAGCCGGGGGATGACGTCTATGTCCGGATCGGCGACCTTGAACTGATCCGCCTCGAGGGCGTGCGCGATGTCGCGGCGCTGCAGGTCGACGTGGTCCGCGTCTAGACCGGCTTGGCCTGCGCGCTCGGCTTGGGCTTCAGCACACCCAGCGGGCTGCGCACCGTGTCCCGAACGGCCGAGCCGCGATCGGTGGGCGCATGCACCCGCTTGGTCGCCTGCACGATCAGCACGCCGCCTTTCAGCACCACCGACAGCTTGCCGCCCATGTTCTCCCACATGCCCGCCGTCTTGCGCCAGAACTTGCGGTGCGACGGCGGCTGATACAACGCGGTCACATGCCGTTCGGGCAGGAAATTGCGGGTCTTCAGCTGCGACTCCAGCTGGCTCTGGCTATAGGGCCGGCCATAGCCGAACGGCGTCCGGTCGCTGCGCGACCACAGCCCGGCGCGGTTCGGCACCACGAACAGCGCCGATCCCCCCGGCCCCAGCACCCGCCAGCATTCCTCCAGCAATTCGCCCGGCCGCTCGCAGGTCTCCAGCCCGTGCACCAGCATCAGCTTGTCGACACGGCCCGTTTCCAGCGGCCACAGCGTTTCCTCGCACAGGACGCTGACATTGGGTTTCTCGGCGGGCCAGCGGATCACCCCCTGCGGCGCGGGCATCAGCGCGATCACCCGGCGGCTGTCCTTCAGGTAGGGCCGCAGGAACGGCACGGCAAAGCCATAGCCCGCCACCGTCTGCCCCTTCGCCTCGGGCCACAGCTCGCGGATCTCGGCGCCCACGGCATTCTGCACCGCACGCCCCAGCTGGTTGCGGTAATAGAAATTCCTCAGGTCCTGCACGTCCAGATGCATTGCAGCCCGCGCCTCGATCCGTCACTCTCGGGGCAAACATAACCACGAATTCAAGGATGGACCAATGACATTGCAGATCGAAACCGTCCCGTGCCTTTCGGACAACTACGCCTTCCTCGCCCACGACCCCGAAACCGGCGACACCGCCGTGGTGGACGTGCCCGAGGCCGCGCCGATCCTTGCCGCCCTCGCCGACAAGGGCTGGAAGGCCACGCATGTGCTGATCACCCACCACCACGCCGACCACGTGCAGGGTCTGGACGAACTTCTGGCCCAGCATGACGCCAAGGTCGTCGGCCACGCCGCCGATGCCGACCGCCTGCCAAAGCTCGACATCGCGCTCGGCGACGGCGACACCGTCACCATCGGCGCGGACACCGGCACCGTGATCGATGTCTCGGGCCACACCGTCGGCCATATCGCCTTTCACTTCCCGGCCAGCAAGGTCGCCTTCACCGCCGACAGCCTGATGGCCCTGGGCTGCGGCCGTGTCTTCGAGGGCACCATGCCCCAGATGTGGAACAGCCTGTCGAAACTGGCCGCGCTGCCACCCGAAACGACCATCTGTTCGGGCCACGAATATACCGCCGCCAATGGCCGCTTCGCGCTGACCATTGATCCTGAAAACGACGCGCTTATATCGCGTATGAAGGCGGTCGAAGACGCCCGCTCTCAGGGACGCCCCACCGTTCCCTCCACCCTGTCCGAAGAACTGGCCACCAACCCGTTTCTGCGCGCCACCGATCCTGCGGTCCAGGCCCATCTTGGCATGACCGGCGCCGATCCCGCCGACGTGTTTGCCGAGATCCGCACCCGCAAGGACAATTTCTAGGCGCGGTTGTGCGGAGGCCAAATTGTCACGGCACGGCCTGCAAAAGCGGCTTTTGTAAGGGATCAAAGGGAAAAGTGAACGGGTTTGGGAAAAAAGTCCTTGAAGGCTGGCCGGTATCGACCAAACTTTAATCATATAAGGCGAAGGTCGAGGGACCGGCCCTAGCCCAAGCAGAGGGAGCACCGCCGTGCCGTCATTCTCTAACACGCTGGAACAGGCAATCCACGCTGCACTGGCCCTGGCCAATGCGCGCCAACACGAATTCGCCACGCTGGAACATCTCCTGCTGGCCCTGATCGACGAACCCGACGCCGCCCGCGTGATGAAGGCCTGCAGCGTCGAGACCGAGGATCTGCGCACCACGCTGGTCGAATTCATCGACGATGACCTGTCCAACCTCGTCACCGACATCGAAGGGTCCGAGGCCGTGCCGACCGCCGCGTTCCAGCGCGTGATCCAGCGCGCGGCGATCCATGTTCAATCCTCCGGCCGGACCGAGGTCACGGGCGCCAACGTCCTCGTGGCGATCTTCGCCGAACGCGAATCCAACGCCGCCTATTTCCTGCAGGAACAGGACATGACCCGCTACGACGCGGTCAATTTCATCGCGCATGGCGTGGCCAAGGATCCCGCCTACGGCGAATCCCGGCCCGTGCAGGGCGTGGGCGAGGAAGACACCGACAGCGCCAAATCCTCCTCCTCCGAGGGCGAGCAGGTCGAAAACGGCGAATCCGCGCTGGCCAAATATTGCGTCGACCTCAACGAAAAGGCCCGCCAGGGCGATGTCGATCCCCTGATCGGCCGCGACAGCGAGGTCGAGCGCTGCATCCAGGTGCTCTGCCGCCGGCGCAAGAACAACCCGCTTCTGGTGGGCGATCCCGGCGTCGGCAAGACCGCCATCGCCGAGGGGCTCGCGCTCAAGATCGTGGGCGGCGAAACGCCCAAGGTCCTGTCGAAAACCACCATCTTCTCGCTCGACATGGGCGCGCTCCTGGCCGGCACGCGGTATCGCGGCGATTTCGAGGAGCGGCTGAAGGCCGTCGTCAACGAACTCGAGGAACATCCCGACGCGGTGCTCTTCATCGACGAGATTCACACCGTGATCGGCGCCGGCGCCACATCGGGCGGCGCGATGGACGCCTCCAACCTGCTGAAACCCGCGCTTCAGGGCGGCAAGCTGCGCTGCATGGGCTCCACCACCTTCAAGGAGTTCCGCCAGCATTTCGAAAAGGACCGCGCTCTCAGCCGCCGCTTCCAGAAGATCGACGTGGTCGAACCCACCGTCGAGGACGCGATCAAGATCCTCAAGGGCCTCAAACCCTATTTCGAAGAGCATCACAGCGTGAAATACACCAATGACGCCATCAAGTCGGCGGTGGACCTCTCGGCGCGCTACATCAACGACCGCAAGCTGCCCGACAAGGCCATCGACGTGATCGACGAGGCCGGCGCGGCGCAGCATCTTGTCGCCGCCTCCAAGCGGCGCAAGTCGATCGGCGCCAAGGAGATCGAGAATGTCGTGGCCAAGATCGCCCGCATTCCTCCCAAGAACGTCTCCAAGGACGATGCCGAGGTGCTCAAGGATCTCGAAGGCTCGCTCAAGCGCGTGGTCTTCGGCCAGGACACCGCGATCGAGGCGCTGTCGGCGGCGATCAAGCTGGCCCGCGCCGGCCTGCGCGAACCCGAAAAGCCCATCGGCAACTACCTCTTCGCCGGTCCCACCGGCGTCGGCAAGACCGAGGTGGCCAAACAGCTCGCCGATACGCTGGGCGTGGAACTGCTGCGTTTTGATATGTCCGAGTACATGGAGAAACACGCGGTCTCCCGCCTGATCGGCGCGCCTCCGGGCTATGTCGGCTTCGACCAGGGCGGCCTGCTGACCGACGGCGTCGATCAGCACCCGCATTGCGTCCTGCTGCTGGACGAGATCGAAAAGGCGCACCCGGACGTGTTCAACATCCTTCTGCAGGTGATGGACCACGGCAACCTGACCGATCACAACGGCCGCACGGTGAACTTCCGCAATGTGGTCCTGATCATGACCTCGAACGCCGGCGCCACCGAACAGGCCAAGTCGGCCATCGGCTTTGGCCGCGACCGCCGCGAGGGCGAGGATACCGCCGCGATCGAACGCACCTTCACGCCGGAATTCCGCAACCGGCTGGATGCCGTCATCTCCTTCGGCCCGCTGCCGAAAGAGGTCATCCTGCAAGTGGTCGAAAAGTTCGTGCTGCAACTCGAGGCCCAGCTGATGGACCGCAACGTGACCATCGAACTGACCAAGCCCGCCGCCGAATGGCTGGCCGACAAGGGCTATGACGACAAGATGGGCGCACGTCCCCTGGGCCGCGTCATACAGGAGCACATCAAGAAGCCGCTGGCCGAGGAGCTGCTCTTCGGCAAGCTCGCCAAGGGTGGCGTGGTCAAGGTGGGCGTCAAGGACGGCAAGATCGACCTGCGCATCGAAGGCCCCGAACACCCGCGCCTGTCGGGCAAGAAACCGCCCCTGCTCACGGCAGAGTGACGCGGGCAGGGCAAATGCGCTAAGCTTTCGAACGGGCGGTATCCGCGATGCCGCCCGTTTGCATGTCCCGTCCCAACCCCCTGCGAGGTTCCCCCCGTGCCGACCGCGTTCAAGACCCTGCCCTTCGCCGCCGTCCTTCTGGCCTCGCCCGCGCTGGCCGAACCGCCCAGCCTGGTGCTGCCGCTCGACTGCACCCTCGGCCAGACCTGCTATATCGAGGATTACGTCGATCTCGATACGGGCCCCGGACAGCACGACTACATGTGCAGTCTCAAAAGCCGCGACGACCACCGCGGCACCGACATTCACCTGATGTCCTTCGAAGCGATGGAAAAGGGCGTCAACGTGCTCGCCGCCGCGCCGGGCCGCGTCGCCGCCCTGCGCGACGGGATGGCGGACACGCCCGTCACCGACGAGACCCGCCAGGACATCGCGGGCCGCGAATGCGGCAACGCCGTGCGCATCGACCACGGCGATGGCTGGCAGACGCTCTATTGCCACATGAAAAACGGCTCCGTCGCCGTCAAGGAAGGCCAGCAGGTCGAGGCCGGCACGCCGCTGGGACAGGTCGGCCTCAGCGGCCTGACCAATGCGCCCCACATTCATCTCGGCGTGCTCAGGGACGGCGATATCGTCGACCCCTTCCTGCCCGATGCCGAACCCGGCACCTGCGGCACCGCCACCGGCCCCGGCCTCTGGGAAACCGCCCTGCCCTATGACCGTGCGGGCCTCTTCACCGCCGCGTTTTCCACCGCCGTGCCCGAATTCGACGCCGTCAGATCCGGCGCCGCCCGCGTGTCCGAAACCACGCCGGACATGCCGATCGTGCTTTATGGTCACGTCTTCTATGCCCAGCCCGGCGACACCATGCGCCTGACCGCCTCCGGCCCCGGCGGAGAGATATTCCTGCACGAGGAAACGCTCGACGCGCCGCAGGCACAGCTGTTCCGCGCCTATGGCCGCCGCGCGCCCGAGGGCGGCTGGCCCCCCGGCGCCTATCGCGGTTACGTGACGCTGGAACGCGCGGGCCAGGTTCTGGCCAACCGCCACGCCGACATCATCGTTCTGGCCGAGTGAGACGGGTCGCCCACGGCATCCCGACCAGCACCAGCGCCATCACCGCCAGAAATGCCCCGCGGGCCGTCCACATGGCGGCTTCGCCCGGCATCGCGCCGGCCACGCCCAGCACCACGACGCAGACCGCCACCGCAGGCACCAGCCAGCGCATCCCGCGCCGCTGCCAGAAAGGCCCCGATACGCCCCGGTCCAGCCAGGGCACGAACGGCCACACCGTGCAGAAGGCGAACATCGCCACCAGGCCCATCAGCTTGCCGGGCATCGCCACCAGCACCGCATGGAACGGCAGCAGGTACCACTCGGGCAATATATGCGCCGGAACGGCCAGCGGATTGGCAGACACTACGCCGCCCACCTGTGTGCCACCCGTGACCACACCGCGTGCGCCCCCCGTCGGCACCAGTTCCCGGATCGGCGCATAAAGCGCCCACATCGCCCAGACCAGCACCGCGGCCAGCACCAGGGCCGCGCCCAGCCCGATCCAGGAATACCGTCCCCAAAACAACATCGGCGGCGCCCCCCGCGCCATCTGCCACAGGTATCCGCCCAGAATCGCCATGACCGCCACCGGCATCACCAGCGCGATGTGGTTCAGCGTGACCGGCACCCCCTGCGCCGCCAGAAGGTAGGACATCTGCCCCCAGGGCAGCACGTAGCCCATGAACCCGATCAACGCGCCCAGCACCGCCAGCGCCGCCAGCGCGACCCAAACCCACCGGACCGGCCTGCCATAGATACCGAACACGAAACCCGTGCCGATCATGATCCAGGGGATCGCCTCCGCCACCGCCACCGCACGCTGCCGATGCGCGGTCAGGATTTCCGCCGGGGCGCCCGCCAGACCCAACGCCGCACCCGCCGCAACCTGCACCGACAGCACCAGCGCCAGCAGGTTGACCCACAGCCACCATGCCCGCCGGGCATCCAGTACCGTCACGCTTATTTCTCCGTCAGCTTCAGCTCGATCCGCCGGTTCTGCGCCCGCGCCTCGGGCGTGTCGGCGGGGTTGATCGGCTGGTACTGCCCGAACCCGTTGGCCGACAGCCGCTCGGGCGGCAGGCCAAGGTAATTTACCATGTAGCGCACCACCGACAGCGCCCGCGCCTGGCTCAGGTCCCAGTTATCCTCGAACTGCGCCCCCGCGCGCACCGGCACGTCGTCGGTATGACCATCCACCTGGATCACCCAGTCGATATCCTCGGGAATGTTCTCGGCAACGCTGCGCAGGATGTCGGCGACCTTGGCCAACTCGCCCTCGCCCGCGTTCGACAGCTCCGCCTCGCCTTGCGCGAACAGCACCTCGGACGAGAACACGAAGCGGTCGCCGACGATCCGCACGCCCTCCTGTTCCTCCAGCAACTGCCGCAACCGGCCAAAGAATTCCGAGCGGAATTTCTCCAGGTCCGCGCGTTCCGCTTCCAGCCGCTTGCGCTCTGCTTCCTCCAGTTCGCGCCGCCGCCGTTCCTCGGCCGCCACCCGCGCCAGCGCGGTGTTCAGCTCGTTGCCCAGCGACTGGATCTGCACGTCCGTGGCCGCCTCGCGCGCCTTGGCATCGTCCAGCAGCGCCTGCAACTGCCCCAGCTGGTCGCGCAGCGCCCGCACCTGCTGGTTCAACAGCGCTTCTTCCTCCTGCGCCTCGTCGGCCAGCGCCCGCTGCCGGTCCAGTTCCGCCTGCGCCTGCCCCAGCATCGCCGCGCGCTGCTCGGATTCCGTCAGCCGCGCCTCGGCCTCCTCTTCGGCGGCCAGCTTCGCCGCCAGCGCCGCGGCCAGCTGCGCCCGCACATCCTCGGCCGACAGCGCCTCGGCGCTGGCCGCCTCGTTGGCCGCGATCAGCGACGCGATGCGTTTCTCGCGCGCGGCAAGGTCGGCTTCCAGCGTTTCGACCTGCCGGCGCAGATCCGCGATCAGGTCGGCATTCTCCACTGCATCGTTTTCGGCGGCGGTCTTGGCCGCCAGCGCCTCGGCCAGTCGCTTCTCCAGGCTCGCCGCGGTTTGCGCCACCTGGCCGCTGTCATCCTGCAAGGCCGCCAGCTCCGCCTCGGTCTCGCTCAGCCGAACCTGCAATTCCTCGGCCCGCACGGTTTCGGCCTCGGCATCGGCCAGCGCCTGCGCCAGCTCCGCCTGCAACGCCGTCAGCTCCGAGCGGCGCACCTCCTGTCCGTTCTCGGCCTCTTCCAGTGCCGCCTCGGCCTCCTGCTGCGCCATCAGCGCCGCGGCCAGCCGCACGTCCAGATCCTCCTGCGCGTCCTCGGCCGCGGCCAGCATGGCCAGCGTTTCCTCCGCTTTGCGCCTCTGTTCCTCCAGCGCCAGCGTCATCGCGGTCAGTTCCGCATCCGCGTTCTCCAGCCGGTTCCGCAGCGCCTCCGCCGCCGCCGCCTCGGCCAGCCGCGCCTTCTCCTCGTCCGACAATTGCGCCTGCAAATCCTCGACCTGCGCGGTCAGCTGCGCCTGCGACGCCTCGTCCGCCTCGGCCTCGCTGCGCAGATCGGCGATCAGCGCCTCCAGCGCATCCGCCTGCGCCGCCGCCAGCCGCGCGGCCTCTTCCTGCGCGTCGATCTCGTCGCGCAGGCCCGCCAGCGCCAGCTGCAACTGCTCCTGCTCGCTCAGCAATTCCTCGCGCTGGCCCTCCAGGTCGGCGATCGTCCCCAGGTTTTCCTCGCGCTGCGCCAGAAGCCCCGCCACCTGTTCCTCGAAACTGGCAATCCGCGCCTGCGCGTCGGCCAGCTGGGCCTCCTGCGCCGCGATCAACGCCGTCTGCCGCTCGGCCCGTTCGCGGGCCTCGCCCAGCGTCGCCGTCAGCGCACCCACCCGCTCGGTCAGGGTGGCGCTGCGGTCCTGCTCCAAGCCCAGCGCCCGGCTCAGCGCCGCCACCTCGGCCGACAACTCGTCCAGCCGGGTTTCCTGGCCGCTGATCGTCTCGCGCAGCACGAACTGCACCACCATGAAGATGGTCAGCACGAACATCAGCACCAGCAGAAGGCCCGTCATCGCATCCACGAAACCGGGCCAGATCGAGGCCTGAAACCGTGCGCCGGTGCGCCGTGACAGGGCCATCGCCTAGCCTCCCCGCTCCCGGTCCGTGCGCCGCAGGGCCCGCAGCGAGGCATCGCCGCGCCCATTGCTGGACGCCAGTTGCCCGATCGCCCGCGACAGCGCGTTCAGGTCGGTGCGCAGCTCGCTCATGCTTTCCTGCCGGCCGGCGCTGATCTCCTCCAGGATGCGCAGCATCTGCACGTCGATCGACCGCAGGCGCATCCGGCTTTCCGCATCTATCCCGCCGGTCTCGCCCTGCTGCCGCTCCAGCTGCCGGATCAACGCCTCCTGCCCGTCCGCCACCCGCGTCAGGGCGTCATGCAGCGGCGCCGTATCGGTCAGCCGCTCGGTCAGTTTCTCCATCGAATCCGCCAGAAGCCCCAGCTTCTCGTCCACCATGGCGCGGCTCACGTCGGATTGCGTCAGCATCAGCTGCAGGCTCTCCATCTGCTCGCCCATGTGGTCGATCACCCCGGCCATCACCCCGGTCTCGCCGCCGCCATCGCCATCGCCAGAGGCAAGACCGACGCGCGTGATCGTCGACATCCATTCCTCAAGCTCGCGGTAGAACCGGTTCTGCGCCTGCCCGGCGAACAGTTCCAGCAGCCCCACCACCAGCGAGCCCGCCAGCCCCAGAAGCGAGCTGGCAAAGGCCACGCCCATCCCGCCCAGCTGCGCCTCCAGCCCGGTCATCAGCCGGTTGAACACATCCACCCCGCCCTCGCCCTCCTGAGGGGCCAGGCTGCGGATCGTGTCGACCACCGCCGGAACGGTCGTCGCCAGGCCATAGAACGTCCCCAGCAGCCCGAGGAAAATCAGCATGCTGGTGATATAGCGCGTGATCTCGCGCGCCTCGTCGATCCGCTGCGCCACCGAGTCGAGGATCGACCGCGCCGAGCCCGACGCGATCTTCATCCGCTTGCCGCGCTGCTTCAGCAGGGTCGCCAGCGGCGCCAGCAAAAGCGGCGCCTTGATCTCTTCGCGGCTGTCCCGCTCGCCCACGAACCCCTCGATCCAGCGCACCGAACCGATCAGCTGGTACATCTGCCAGAAACAGGCCAGGACGCCGATGACGAACACGAACAGGATGAACCCGTTCAGGTAGGGGTTGGCCTGGAATACCGGCAGCACCCGGGGCATCGCCACGAAGGCGCCCAGCCCCGTCAGCCCCAGCACGATCAGCATCAGCGTGATCTGCCTTACGGGGTGGGAAAAGTTCGGCTCGACCTCACGGTCCGGCTGGTCCATCTGGACGGCTCCCGGCACGGTTATTGTTTGGCGCTACCCTACGCGTTAACCACTTTGAAGCCAAGGTTTTAAAGCGTTTCCGGCCCCGGGCCCGCGCGCCTGCTCAAACCCCGATCGCCTTGACCCGGCGCACCAGCCAGTCCAGCTCGGGGTCGACGATCCCAAGTTCTTCCAGATGGGCGGTGGTCTGGAAAAGATACTCGTGGTTCGGCCCCCGCCCGCCATGCGCTTGCGCGATGATCCGCGCCTGTTCCTCCAGGTCCAGCCCGCCGCAATACTGCACGTGATCGGCATCGATCACATAGGTCAGCGCCCGCACCTGCCGCCCGTCGCGCAGCAGGATGTCCAGTTCCTTTTCCAGATAGGCCGCCGAGACCAGTTCGCGCTCGCGCAGATAGGCCAGCACCTTGTCTTCCTCATCCTCGTGCACCGCCAGCGCCACCCCCCGGCAAAGCGCATCGGGGCTTTCGTCCAGCGCCAGCACCAGGCCGGGGTTCTCCTCGGTGCCGCGATGGTGGATCGAGCGCATGCAGAAACTGCGGTGATATCCCGGCAAGGCGGCCAGCACCCGCTGCACCGGCGTGAACCCGGGGTTCCACACCAGCGACCCATAGCCGAAGACCCACATCGTCATTTTTCGCTCCTTGCGCTTTCCCCTGCCCCCTAATCACTTTAGATACCACTCGGCAAGGGCTCGAAAGAAGGCTGTACGGCAGATGCGCGGCATGTTGATCCTGATCGTGGTGGCGGCACTGGGGTGGTCGATCTACTGGGCCGCCGGGTCCGCCGGGGCCACGACCGCCTTCGAGAACTGGTTCGAGGGGCGGCGCGCCGAAGGCTGGGTCGCCGACTATTCCGATCTCACGACCCGCGGCTTTCCCAACCGCTTCGACACCACCTTCACCGACGTGGCGCTGGCCGATCCCGACACCGGGCTGGCCTGGGACGCCCCCTTCTTCCAGATCTTCGCGCTCAGCTACAAGCCCAACCACGTCATCGCCGTCTGGCCCAATGACCAGCTGATCGCCACACCGCAGACCAAATACGACGTGGCCAGCACCGACATGCGCGCCAGCCTCGTCACCCGCGCCGCGCCCGGCCTGCCGCTGGAGCGCCTGACCCTCACCACCGAAGGCCTGTCGGTCCAGCCGGAAACCACGGTGCAGCCCACCGTGGTCGACCGCATCGTGCTCGCCGCGGAACGCAGCACGGCGTCGGAAAACAGCTATCGCTTCGGGCTGGATGCCGACGGTTTCTCGCCCGCGCTCGACTGGCGGGTCAAGGTCGATCCCGGCGACACCCTGCCCGAGGCGCTCGAAACGCTCTCGGTCGACATGACGGTCGAGTTCGACAAGCCCTGGGACCTCTCGGCAATCGAGGACGCCCGCCCCCAACCCCGGCACATCGACCTCAAACTGGCCGAGGCCCGCTGGGGCCGGCTGGAACTGCAGGCCGCCGGCGAGGTGACGGTCGACGGCTCGGGCGTTCCCACCGGAGAAATCACGATCAAGGCCCGCAACTGGCGCGACATCCTGCGCCTGGCCGTCGACAGCAACAGCCTGCCCCGGGGACTGGCCGGACCGCTCGAGGACGGGCTGACGCTGGTCTCGCAGATGGCCGGCAATCCGCAGACGCTGGATATCCCGCTCGGTCTGCGGGACGGCCGCGTCCTGCTCGGCCCGGTGCCGCTGGGCCCCGCGCCCGTGCTGCGCCTCCGTTAGCGTTTCCGGGTCAGTCTGAAACTTGCATCGCTTCTTGCGTCTGAAAAGGAAGCGAAAACCGACCCGATCGTTCCCGGACACCCGTTAGGCGCCAAAAGATTTCAGAAATCTTTTGGCAAATCTTTTCCTCGAAAAGATTTGCCCCGCCCTAGCGGCAGTAGGACCCGTTCCGGTGCTCTGCCGTGTCGAAATGGAAATGATCGCGGTGATACCCGTCCGACCCAGGTCCCAGAACCGTGCCGAACGGCCCGCAGGCGCTGCTGTGCAGCTGCCGCAGGATCGTGCCCCGCTTGCCGGTGCCCCAGTCGTTCAGCACCGAGATATCCGTGCCGTCCACCAGCTGGAAGGACGAGATGTCGATGGCATTGCCCTTGGAATGCTCCGACAGCCGCGCGCCGCGCTTGTGATTGCGTGTCCGGCAGACGTAATGCGCCGCCACCTTCAGGCTTTTCACCCCGCCGCCGGTCTTGCCGACGATCGGTTTCATGTCGTTCCTGACCCAGGCGTTCAGCGTCCGCGCGGTGCGGCAGTTCATCGTCGCGGGCGTGCTCAGCAGAACCCCGCCGACCGCGTCCACCTCGACCGCGTTCTCGACCCCGCAGGCGCCGTTGCCCGGCACGTCGCCGATGACCACGCCCTGGATCGACGGATCGCCGCAGACCGCCCCGCGCGTCACCAGTTCGGGGTCGTCCCCCTTGCCGCCGCCAAAGGAACAACTTGCCAGAAAGACTGGTAAAATCCACGCAAAGCGCATCCTGCTCACCCTTTTTTCGCGCGCCCGAAATCCGGCGCGTCGGTATCTTGCCCGGCCTCGATGATACCACGCCGGATGCCGCGCGTCCGGGTGAAATAATCATGCAGCAGATCGCCGTCCCCGGTGCGGATCGCCCGCTGCAAGGCGAACAGCTCCTCGGTGAAGCGGCCCAGCACCTCAAGCGTCGCCTCCCTGTTGGTCAGGAACACGTCGCGCCACATGGTGGGGTCGCTGGCCGCAATCCGGGTAAAGTCGCGAAAGCCCGCGGCGGAATACTTGATGACCTCGCTGTCGGTCACCCGGCGCAGGTCGTCGGCCACGCCCACCATGGTATAGGCAATCAGGTGCGGCGTATGGCTGGTGACGGCACAGACCAGGTCGTGGTGATCGGCATCCATCTCGTCGGTCCTGGCGCCCATGCCCTGCCACAGCGCCTCCAGCCGGTCCACCGCGTCCCGGTCGCTGCCCTCGACCGGAACGATCAGGCAGTACTTGCCGTCGAACAATTCCGCAAAGCCCGAGCGCGGACCGGAATGTTCGGTCCCCGCCATCGGGTGCGCCGGGACGAAATGCACGCCTTGCGGGATGTGCGGCCCGACCGCCTCGATCACGGCCTTCTTGACCGAGCCGACATCGCTGACGGTCGCGCCCGGTTTCAGCACCGGCGCGATCTCTTCGGCCACCGCCCCCATCGCACCCACCGGCACGCAAAGCACCACCAGGTCCGCGCCCTCGACCGCCTCCGTGACCGTGTCGCAGACCCGGTCGCACAGACCGATCTCGCGTGCCACGGCGCGGGTCTCGTCCGATCGCGCGTATCCGGTGACCTCGCCCGCCAGCCCGGCGCGCTTCATCGCCCAGAACATCGACGACGCGATCAGCCCCAGACCGATCAGCGCGACCCGGTCGTAGACCACACTCATTCGGCATCTCCCATGAACTTGCCCACCGCATGGGCCACCCGGCGGCAGGCCGGCTCGTCGCCCACGGTGATCCGCAGGCAATGCGGCAGGTTGTATCCTGCCACACGCCGCACGATCAGCCCCTCGGATTGCAGGTAGTCGTCACAGGCCTCGGCCTGCGCCCGGTCGGCAAACCGCGCCAGGATGAAATTCGCCAGCGACGTGTCCGAGGGCACGCCATGGCCCGCCAACGCCTCGGCCAGCCAGGCCCGCATCCGCGTGTTGTCGGCCCGGCATTTCTCGGCCCAGGCCTGGTCGCGCACCGCGGCTTCGGCGGTGACCAGCGCCGCCTGGCTCAGGTTGAAGGGCCCGCGCACCCGGTTCAGCACATCCACCACATGCCCCGGACCATAGCCCCAGCCCACGCGCATCCCGCCCAGGCCGTAAAGCTTGGAAAAGGTGCGCGTCATCACCACGTTCTCGCGCGCATCCACCAGCCCCGCGCCGCCGTCGAACCCCTCGACATACTCGGCATAGGCCCCGTCCAGAACCAGCAGCACATGATCGGGCAGCCGCTCGGCCAGCCGGGCGATCTCGCCATCCCCCACCATCGTCCCGGTGGGGTTGTTGGGATTGGCGATGAAGACAAGTCTGGTGCGCTCGGTCACCGCCGCCAGGATCGCGTCCACATCCGTCACCCGCTCGCGCTCGGGCACCTCGACCGGCACCGCGCCATTGGACAGCGCCGCGATCTTGTAGATGGCGAAACCGTGCTCGGTGTGGATCACCTCGTCGCCGGGGCCGGCATAGCACTGGCACAGAAGCGACAGGATCTCGTCGCTGCCCACGCCGCAGACGATGCGCTCGCGGTCCAGCCCGTGCACCTCGGCAATCGCGCCGCGCAGGGCGGCATGGTCGGTCGGCGGATAACGGTGCAGGTCATAGGCCGCCTTGCGAAACGCCTCCTTCGCCGCCTCGCTCGGTCCGAACGGGTTCTCGTTCGAGCTGAGCTTGACCACGTTCGTCATGCCCTCGATATGGCTCGACCCGCCCACATAGGGCGCGATGTCCAGTATTCCGGGCTGGGGCGTGATCTTCGTCATGTGAAATCTTTCCTCGCGGGGCAGCGGCACACCGCCCGGTGCCGCAGCGGCCCGGGACAGATGGTCCTGTCCCGCATTACCCACCGCCGCGCGTCCTGACCAGCCCCGCCATGATCGAATCGCGAAAGATGCGGCGCGAAGACCACGCCGCCCCCCGTGTCACGTCGCCAGCACGTTCCGGAAAAGCCAGGGATCGCTCTCGTCGATATCCTCGGGGAAATGCTCCCACCGGTCCTGCAACGGCGTCCAGTCGGTGTAATGCGCCTCGACCGGGCCCAGGTAGGGCCGCTGCACCTCAAGGCATCTTGCATGGTCCATCTCGTCGGTCTCCACGATCCCGGCCTCGGGGTTCTCCAGCGCCCAGACCATGCCCGCCAGCACCGCGCTCGTCACCTGAAGGCCAGTGGCGTTCTGGTAGGGCGCAAGGTCCTTGGTCTCCTCGTTCGACAGGCGCGAGCCATACCACATCGCGTTCTTCTCATGCCCGTAAAGCAGCACGCCCAGTTCGTCGATGCCGGTCACGATCTCGTCCACGTCCAGGATCTCGTGCGTGGTCTGCTGCCGGCCGGCCCCGAACATCTCGTGCAGCGACAGCACCGCGTCGTCGCAGGGGTGATAGGCATAGTGGCAGGTGGGCCGGAACTCCGGCGCCTCCGCCGCGCCCACCGTGTAGAAATCGGAAATCGAGATCGCCTCGTTATGGGTCACCAGGAACCCGAATTGCGGCCCCGGCGTCGGGCACCACGTATGCACGCGCGTAATCGCCCCCGGCCGTTCCAGCCAGATCCCCGCGCGACAGCCCGTCTCGTGGCTGTGCCCGTTCTCCGGAAACCACGTCTCATGCGTGCCCCAGCCCAGCTCGGCGGGCTGGAACCCTTCGGCGATGAACCCCTCGACCGACCAGGTATTCACGAAATGCCCCCGCGGCCGCGGCAGCGCGCGCGCCTGGGTGTCCCGCTCGGCGATATGCACGCCCTTCACGCCCAGCCCCTGCATCAGCCTGGCCCAGCCGTCCCGGTCCTTGGGCGCCTCCGCGTCCTTGCCGGTGTCGCGGGCCAGCGTAAGCAACGCTTCCTTCACGAACCAGCTGACCATGCCCGGATTCGCCCCGCAGCAGCTCACCGCCGTGGTCCCGCCCGGATTGGCCGCCTTCTCGTCCCGCACCGCCTGCCGCAGCGCATAATTCGTCCGCGCCGCGTTGTCGGCCGTGTCGAAATAGTATCCCGCCCACGGCTCCACCACCGTGTCGATGTAAAGCACGCCCTCTTCGCGGCAGAACTTCATCAGGTCCAGCGACGAGGTATCCACGCTCAGGTTCACCACGAACCCCTTGCCCGGCTCGATCAGCCCGCCCAGGAGCTCGCGGTAATTCTCCGCCGTCACCGCCTCGGGGATGAAACGCAGCCCCAGTTCGCGCAACGCCTCGTGATTGGCCGCGTTCGGCTCGATCACCACGAACTTCTCGGCATCATAGTCGAAATGCCGCTCGATCAGCGGCCACGTCCCCTTGGCGATCGAGCCGAAGCCGATCATCACGATGGTCCCGTCGATGCGCCCGTATTTGGGATAATCCTGTGCCATGCCTTGCGTCTCCTCAAACTTCAAATGCAAAAGGCCGCGCCCAGCGGCGCGGCCTTCCGGATCAGGGGCTGCAGACCTAAGAAATTAGTTCTGCGCGTAGAATTCGATGACCAGGTTCGGTTCCATCATCACCGGGTACGGCACGTCGCCCAGGGTGGGCGTCCGCACGAAGGTCGCGGTCAACTTCGAGTTGTCGACATCGATATAGTCCGGCACGTCGCGCTCGGGCAGCTGGGTGGCTTCCAGAATGGCGGCCATCTGCTTCGAGCGGTCACGAACCTCGATCACGTCGCCTTCCTTAACACGATAGGACGGGATGTTCACCAGCTGACCGTTCACGCGGACATGGCGGTGGTTCACGAACTGGCGCGCGGCAAAGATGGTCGGCACGAACTTGGCGCGGTAGACCACCGCGTCCAGCCGGCGCTCCAGCAGGCCGATCAGCAGCTCGCCGGTGTCGCCCTTCTGACGCTCCGCATCGCGGAAGATGCGGCGGAATTGCTTCTCGGTCAGGTCGCCGTAATAGCCTTTCAGCTTCTGCTTGGCGCGCAGCTGCAGGCCAAAGTCGGAAATCTTCGCCTTGCGGCGCTGGCCGTGCTGGCCGGGGCCGTATTCACGACGGTTGACCGGGGATTTCGGACGCCCCCAGATGTTTTCGCCCATCCGGCGGTCGATCTTGTATTTGGCAGCAGTTCTCTTCGTCATCTGCTGATCTCCTTCGTTTCAGGTTTCGAAGGGCGTTGTCCTCTCCCCGTCCCGGGCTTGATCCGGGATCTCGGGCGACAGGCATCCCCTTGCGGGGGCCGCCAACACCAATGAAGCCGCGCTTATATAAGCCTTCGTGGCGGAGTCAACATGTCGTCTCATCCAATCCGCAGGTTTCGCGCAGCGCAGGCGTAGGGTAGTTGAAAACCCACGCGCCCCCGTCCCCTATTTCAGGCTCTGCGCATACTCCTCCAGCTGCGTCGCCACCGTGCCCCAGCCATCGAAGAACCCCATGTCCTCGTGGGTCTTCTTCGCCTCGGGCGACCGGTGCCGCGCCGTCGCGGTATAGATCGTGCCGCCCTGACCGTCGTCCTCCAGGTCCAGGATCGCCGTCATGAACGGATCCGGCACCGGCGCCCAGCCCTCGGTATAGGTATCGGTAAAGACCAGCCGCGTCTGGTCGACCACCTCCAGGTACACGCCCTTGTTGTCCATCAGTTGGCCGTCCACGTTCATCACGGTGTTGAACCGCCCGCCGACCCGCAAGTCGATCTCGCAGCTTTCGATGCCGTGCGGCTTGGGCACGAAGAAATGCTTGATATGCTCCGGCGTCGTCCAGCATTCCCAGATCAGCGCGCGCGGCGCCTTCAGGGTGCGGGTAAAGCTCAGGTCGGTCTCGGGATTCAGGTTCATGTCTTCCGGTCCTTCATCAGGGTTGCGACGTATTCGTCCAGTTGGTCCAGCCGGCCCTCCCAGGTCCGGCGCTGTTCGCTCAGCCAGTCCTCGACCGGCGCGAACGCGTCCGGCGCAAGGGCGCAGGTCCGGGTCCGGCCCTGCTTTTCGGAGGTGACAAGCCCTGCCGCCTCCAGCTTTCTCAGATGGCTCATGAAGGACGGCAGCGCCATGTCATGCGGCGCGGCCAGTTCACTGACATTTGCGGGACCGCGCGCCAGCCGTTGCAGGATCACCCGGCGCGTCGGATCGCCCAGCGCCGAGAAACAGAGATCGAGCTTCGAATCATACTTAGCCATGCGCCTAAGTAATATCGCCGCCCCGGCCCCGTCAAGAACACTTAGCCTGAAGGCTAACTTTTCGGCGATACCCCGCCCGGCACCCTGGCGGCGGGTCAAACCCCGCACGCCCACGCCGTCGCGACCGGCACAGACCCGGCGCTGCCCTCTACATTCGGAAAACCACGCGTCCCGGACCCGCTCCGGGACCTCCGCCGCGTGTCAGGCCTGCCCCTGCTCCGTCACCGGTGCCTCGTCCGCGTCATCGGCGGCATCGGGATTCTTCAGCGTCGACCACGTGTCGTCGCGCGGCGGGCTGGGCGGCGTCTCGCAGGTGCGCTTGTGGATGTTCACCTTGGCGATGAAATGCGCCGAGATCGGCGCCGTCGCGAACAGGAACGCCATGATCAGCGGTTCGTGATAGGACGTGTCCCCGATCAGGAAGGAATGGATCAGCGAGGCCAGCAGGAACATCCCGATCCCGATCGTGCCCACCTTGGTGGGCGCGTGCAGGCGCGTCATCGGGTCGTTGAACTTCAACAGGCCGAAGACGCTGACCACGACGAAACCCGACCCCACCAGCAGGCAGAAGGCGACGGCAAGATGTCCGATATCCATCCAGGTCATTCGATGATGTCTCCTCTCAGGATGAACCGCGCCAGCGCCACCGTCGACACGAAGCCCAGCATCGCGATCAGCAGCGTGACCTCGAAATAGACCTGCACGCCCAGGTAGATCCCCACCATCACGACCAGCCCAAGCGCGTTGATCACCATCGTGTCCAGCGCCAGGATGCGGTCGCCCGGCGTCGGCCCCAGGACAAGGCGCACCATCGACAGGATCTGTCCCAGCGCCAGCGACACGAAGGAAATGACGATGGCGATGTCCATGATGTCTGCGGGCGAACTCATCCGAATATCCTCTCCAGCCGGGCCTCGTAACGGGTCTTGATCTCTTCCAGCACCGCATCGGGGTCGTGGGTATGCAGCACATGCACCAGCAGGCTGTGCCCCTCGTCCGACAGGTCCGACGACACCGTACCGGGCGTCAGGGTGATGGTGCCGGCCAGGATCGTGATCGCCTCGGGCTGCTTGAGGTCCAGCGGCACCACGATCCATGCCGGCTTCAGCTTGTCGTTGGGCACGGTCAGCACGATCCATGCCACCTGCAGGTTGGCGATGACGATATCGTAGATCACGATCAGGCTGTAGGTGAACATCCGGTAAAGGTTGAACCCCTTGGGCGTGTCCGGCCACCACACCGACGTGGCCCAGGGGATCAGGATGCCCAGGATCAGCCCGAAGACCGCCATCCCGGCGGAAAACCCGTTCTGCAGCAGAACCCAGACCAGAGTCAGCAGCAGGGTCAGGAAGGGATGCGGGAACAGCCAGTAGAATGCGCGCTTCATCTCAGTGCCCCCCGTCCGTGGCCGCGTCGCCGGCGTGGCCCTCTTCCGCATGGCCCTCCTCCGCGTGCCCCTCTTCCGCGTGGCCCTCGTCGCCATGCCCGTCGCCATGGCCGCCCTTGGCCTTGTCCTCGGGCCGGCCCAGCTTGCCCGGCGTCTCCAGAACCTTGGTCTTGTAGGGCTCCGGCGCGAACAGCTGCGCCGAGATCGCCTTGGCATAGCCATGCACCTGCCCGGCAAAGACCGTGTGCGCGACCAGAAGCAGCACCAGCCCCCCCGCCGCGACATAGCTCAGCATCGCGGGCGGCGCGATCACCGGCGGCGCGACGGCCGCCTCGCCCTCGATGGCCGCTGGCACCGCCTCGGGCCGCGCCACGCTACGCGCCTTCCAGAACACCACGCTGCCCGCCCGGGCAAAGCCGACCACGCTGATCAGGCTGGACACCAGCACCACGCTCCAGATCCACGGCATCTGCACGCTGTCATAGGCCGCGTCCAGCACCAAAAGCTTGCCCAGGAACCCCGACAGCGGCGGCAGCCCCGCCATGGCGATCGCGCCCACAAAGAACAGACCCGCGGTCATCGCCGCACCCGCCACCGGCGGCTGTGCCGTCAGGGCCAGGTTGTCGCGCCCCGCCCGTGCCAGGTCGGTGATCAGGAACAGCACCGCGCCCGCCAGCGTCGAATGGATGATATAGTACAGCGCCGCCGCGATCCCGTCCTCGGTGAACAGCGAAATCGCCACCATCACCATACCCATCGACCCGATGACCGAGAACGCCACCAGCCGGTCCAGCTTTTTCGCCGCCAGCACCCCGATCATCCCGATCGCCAGCGAGACCAGCGCGGCAGGCATCATCCACACCGCGTGCAGCCCCGCCGTCGCCTCCAGGTCGGGCGGAAAGATCATCGTGTAGACCCGGATGATGGCATAGGCCCCCACCTTGGTCATGATCGCAAAGAGCGCCGCCACCGGCGCGGGCGCCTCGGCATAGCTCGACGGCAGCCAGAAATGCAGCGGCACCAGCGCCGCCTTGATCGCGAAGACCAGCAGCAGCAGCACGGCGGCCACCCGGATGCCCACGGTCTCCTCCGCTCCGATCATCGCCACCCGCTCGGCCAGGTCCGCCATGTTCAGCGTGCCGGTCTCGGCATAAAGCGATCCCAGCGCGAACAGGAACAGGGTCGATCCGATCAGGTTGAAAAGAACATACTGCACGCCCGCCCGCAGTCGCTCGTTTCCGCCGGCATGGATCATCAGGCCATAGGACGCGATCAGCAGCACCTCGAAGAACACGAACAGGTTGAACAGGTCCCCGGTCAGGAACGCGCCCATGATCCCCATCAGCTGGAACTGGAACAGCGCGTGGAAATGCCAGCCGCGATGGTCCCAGCCAGAGCCGATGGCGTACAGCAGCACGAAGAGTGCCAGAACAGCGGTCAGCAGCACCATCAGCGTCGACAGCCGGTCGCCCACCAGCACGATGCCAAAGGGCGCGGCCCAGTCGCTCAGCTGGTACAGGATCACGTCGCCGTCCGACACGGACCACGCCAGGCTTGCCGCCACGGCGATCAGCGCCAACGTGCCGGCCACGGCAATCGCCCGCTGGATCCCGATGTGGAACCGTGCGGCCAGAACGATGAACGGCGCCAGCAGCGCCGGCAGCACGACGGGCGCGATAATCCAATGGCTCATTGCTGGCCCTCCGCCGGTACATCCTGGCCGGTGGTGTCATCTGCCTCGGGCAGATCGTCCACGTGATCGTCGTCGGAATGCAGGAACGCCCCCAGCGCGATCATCACCACCACGGCCGTCATCCCGAAGGAAATCACGATGGCCGTCAGCACCAGCGCCTGCGGCAGCGGGTCGGTATAGGTCTCCACCCCGTCCACCAGGACCGGCGGCGCCCCCACGGTCAGCCGCCCCGAGGCAAAGAGGAACACGTTGACCGCGTAGGTCAGCAGCGAAATCCCAAGGATCACCGGAAAGGTCCGCAGCCGCAGCACAAGGTAAAGGCCGCCCGCGGTCATCACGCCGATGGCAGATGCAACAAGAAACTCCATCAGGCAGGCCCCCCGCTTGCGCCCACCGTTATCGGCGGGTCATCCCGTGACGGGTCGATATCCATCGGATGCTCGCTGTCCGGCGTATGCGCCCGCCGCGCGAGGCGCGAGAAGCTCTCGAGGCTCAGCATCACCGCGCCCACGACCGCCAGAAACACGCCCAGGTCGAACAGCGCCGCCGTCGCCAGCTCGAACTTCTCGAAGGGCGGGATGCGCACATAGGTGAAATCCGAGGTCAGGAACGGCTTGCCCACGAACCACGATCCGATGCCGGTCAGCCCGGCAATCAGCACACCCGCGCCGATCACCCCGTGATAGGGGTATTTCATCCGCTGCGACGTCCAGGCGAACCCGCTGGCCATGTATTGCATCACCACGCCGATCGACACGACCAGCCCGGCGATGAATCCGCCGCCCGGCTCGTTGTGGCCGCGCAGGAAGATGTAGAAACCCACCATCAGGACCACCGGCATGATCACGCGCGTCAGCACCACCATCATCATCGGATGCCGGTCCCCCGCGCGCAGCTGGTCGGGTTTGCGGTTCAGCAGGCGCGCCCGCACCCTGCCGTCCAGCAGCGTCTCGGTCAGCGCATAGATCAGCAGCGCCGCGATCCCCAGCACGATGATCTCGCCATAGGTGTCGAACCCCCGGAAATCGACAAGGATCACGTTGACCACGTTGGTCCCCCCGCCGCCTTTATAGGAATTGGCCAGGTGATACTCGGAAATCGGCGTCGCCACGGCGTCACGCAGCAGGTAGTGATAGGACAGCGCAAAGGTCGCCAGCCCGCCGATCACGCCCACGCCCGCATCGCGCACCCGGCGCAGCAGGCTGCTTTCCACCGGCGTCGTCTTGGGCAGGAAGTTCAGCGCCAGAAGCAGCAGGATGATCGTCACCACCTCGACGGTGAACTGCGTCATCGCCAGGTCCGGCGCGCTGAAGAAGATGAAGCCCACCGACACCATCAGCCCCACGATCCCGATCAGGATCAGCGAGAAGAACCGGTTGCGGTGCAGGAACACAAGCGCCCCGGTCGCCGCCACCAGCATCAGCCAGCCCGCGATGGTCACCGCGCCCGGCGTCTGCATCGCCCGCGTGGCCTCGCCCACCGTGCCCGTCGCCCAGGCGTAATAGCCGGCCCCGATGATCGCCACCGACCCCACCGCGGCATAGCGCGTGAACGATCCGTTATGAATCGGATGGATCAGCGCGCGCGCCCCTGCCGCCGCCGTCTCGACGATCCATTCGAAGATCACCTTGGCCTCGGGGCGCGGCGCGGCATCCCACAGCTTCAGGAGTGGGCGGAACAGCATCAGCACGATCAGCCCGCCCACGACGGCGGCGATCGACATGTAAAGCGCCGGCACCAGCCCGTGCCATATCTTGATGTACTTCACCTCCAGCGGCTCGACCCCGCCGATCACCGCCTTGGCCACCAGGAACACGAAATCCTGCACCAGGAAGGGCGCGACGCCGATCAGCACCACCAGCGACACCAGGATCGCGGGCGGCAGCCACATGCCGGGGCCCGGGTCATGCGGTTTCGCCGGATAATCGTCGCGCACCGGCCCCAGGAAGGTGTGAGAGATGAAGCGAAAGCAATAGGCGGCCGAGAATAGCGAGCCGATGACCGCCAGCGCCGGCACGAACCACCAGGTGTCGAACAGCACCGTGTGATTGGCCTCCTCCAGCATCATTTCCTTGGACAAGAAGCCGTTCAGGAACGGTATCCCCGCCATCGACAGCGCCGCCAGCGTGGCGATCACGAAGGTCACCGGCATCAGCTTGCGCAAGCCGCCGAGCAGGCGAATATCCCGCGTATGCGCCTCGTGGTCGATGATGCCCGCCGACATGAAGAGCGCCGCCTTGAACGTCGCGTGGTTCAGGATGTGAAACACCGCCGCCATCGCGCCAAACGCCGTGCCCGTGCCCAGCAGCATCGTGATCAGCCCCAGGTGACTGACGGTCGAGAAGGCCAGCAGCGCCTTCAGGTCATGCTTGAAAAGCGCAATGACCGCCCCCAGCACCATCGTGATCAGCCCCGCCGTGGTGACGATCACGAACCATTCCGGCGTGCCCGACAGCACCGGCCACATCCGCGCCATCAGGAAGATCCCCGCCTTCACCATCGTGGCCGAATGCAGGTAGGCGCTGACCGGCGTGGGCGCCGCCATCGCGTGCGGCAACCAGAAATGGAACGGGAACTGCGCCGACTTGGTGAAACAGCCCAGCAGGATCAGGATCAGCGCCGGCACATACATCGGATCGGCCTGGATCATCTCGCGGTTTTGCAGGATCACGCTCAGGTCGTAGCTGCCCACGATCTGCCCCAGGATCAGCATCCCGCCGATCATCGCAAGGCCACCCATACCCGTCACCGCCAGCGCCATCCGCGCCCCCTGCCGGCCCTCGGGCAGGTGCTTCCAGTATCCGATCAGCAGGAAGGACGACAGCGATGTCAGCTCCCAGAAGACCAGCAAAAGCAGGATGTTGTCACTCAGGACGATCCCCACCATCGCGCCCTGGAACAGCAGCAGATAGGTGAAAAACTCGCCCATGTTGTCGTCGCGGCTCAGGTAATGCCGGCCATAGGCGATGATCAGCAGGCCGATACCCAGGATCAGGAAGGCAAAGAAGAACCCCAGCCCGTCCAGCATCAGCGTGAAATTGAGGCCCAGCGCCGGCATCCAGTCGATCTGCGCGGTCACCACGTCGCCGGCCAGAACGGCGGGCAGGTTCGTCAGCAGTCCGATGAACGCGACAAGCGAAACCGTGAACGTGACCCCGGCGCACGAGGACCGCCCCGCCGAATTCATCAACCCCGGCAGAAGGGCACCCAGGAACGGAAGTGCTACGAGAAAGAAGAGGGACACGCGAACTCCTTGGGCGTAACAGTTTCGTAAAGTCCGGCCTAAACTGCATTCCAGCGACAGGAGTGCAAGCAAAAACGACCGGAAAAGCCGGATATAACCCGGGGTTATCGCATCATAAATTCGTGCGCACGCAGCATCAGGCGCACCGCTTCATCTTGCCGCGCCGCCGCTGCGTGACGCTCAGGCCGCTTCGTGCATCAGGATCGCCGCTTCAGACGCGCTCAGGTTGCGCCGCGCGAACCCGCCATAGGTCTGCGGCTCGAATTCCAGCGCCGGATTGTACTCCAGCAGCCGCTGGCGGTCTTCATCATCCAGCGCCTGCAAGGACGCCGAGGCGGGATGAAAGCTCTCGGTCTCGACCCCGTTGGCCCACAGCACCTGGTGGCGCGGCAACAACAGGTGCACATAGGTCACCTCCCGCACCGCCAGGTCGATCGAGATGCTGCGCCCGTTCACCAGGTCCTTGGCCGAGACCAGCACCTCGGGCGTG
The DNA here is from genome assembly GCA_046290265.1 of Roseovarius sp. Taxonomy (GTDB): domain Bacteria; phylum Pseudomonadota; class Alphaproteobacteria; order Rhodobacterales; family Rhodobacteraceae; genus Roseovarius. The sequence goes on from JBKAGF010000003.1 coordinate 62,829, forward strand.
TTGTACAGCATCTGCGCGATCTCGCCTTCGATCAGCATCCGGTGCTCGGGACTGACCAGCAATTCCTGGTCCGGCCGCTCGACCCCCAGCGCGCCGGTGCGGATGCGCACCGGCCGCAGGTGCGGCATGGCGAACAGCCGCGCCCCGCTCATCCGCCGGCTGCCGATCCACTGGATCAGCTCGGCCCCGTTATCCTTGGTCTGCACCCGGTCGCCCTCGCGCAGTTCTTCCACCAGCCTCGGCCCCTCCGGCGTCTCGATCCGCGTGCCCGGGGTGAAACAGATCACCCCGCCGCTTTCCACGCCCGTCGTCTGGCTGCAATGCGCGCCCAGCGACTGGTGCACGACCCACATTTCCGTATTTCTTGGCGGAATCTCGTCCAGGAACATCAGCAGCGGCTGCGCGCCATGCCCGACCTCGATCACCGAAACGGTATAGCTCCTGACGCCGGTCGTCACCACGAAACCGCTGTCCGTCAACGGCTCGGGCACCTGTACCTCGTTCAGGTTGCTCGTGTTGGTCCGTGCCGCATTCACCAGCCGCCGCACCAGTTTCGCCGCGCATCTGCGGCTTGTCGCATCCTGCTCCGTCCGCTCCAGCCGCAAGACTTCGTTCGGCCCGTCCACGCGCACCAGGTCCCCCCGCCAGGACCATGCGGCCCCCACGTTAAGACACTGGATCGGCGCGGCCTCGAGACCGTCCACTTCCGTCTGTGACCAGGAGATGACGAACGCGCCCCGAAAGCTCGTTCCCATTGCCTGTATGCCTGCCTTTTATAGTCTTTTTTAGTCTTTTTGTGGCCGCAGCCTAACAGGCGCGAATCACTCTGGGAAGAAATTTCAAGGGCTTAGGTTCAGAAATCGAGGCGTAGTCGCACCGATCCCACAAGCTGGCCTTCCTTCTGCGCCTCGAATTCCTCGCCCAGCCAGGTCAGCCCGTAGAACACCGTGCCGCCATTCCGGCCCTGCCAGTTGACGCCGGTCCGCACCCGCGCCCGCGCATCGGTCAGCTGGATACCCCGCTCGCGGTTCAGCAATTCGCTGCTGTCGACATAGGCCATGTCGGCGCCGAAGACGAAACTCGTGCCGGGCGCCTCATCCCCCCGCACCGCGACATAGCGCTGCCCGGTCACCGGGTCGCGCACCAGAAGGCCGCCACGCCCACGCGGCCCGATCGTCAGGTCGAACCCGGCGCGCGCCAGCGTCTCGAACCCCCAGCGCCCCTCGATGAAGGGCCGGATCCGCGCAGTGCCGCCCAGGGCGAAATCCCGCCCCGCTTCCAGCACCAGTTCGGGATTCACGTCGTTGCTCACCTGGTTGCGCCGCACCCGCCCGGAAATGTCGCGCCCGCCCAGCAGGTCGTGCAGCGCCCGCTGGAAATCGTCCATCCCGGTCTGCGGCCCGGTCACCACCACATCGACGCCCACCGCGTAATCCACGCCCGCCCGCGCGAAATGGGTGTGCAGCCCCAGCGACAGCGCTCCGCCAAAGGGCCGGTCGCCGGGCGCGGGGCGGCTCAGGTGCTGCGGTGACACGATCCGGCCGTTGAACCGCAGTTCCAGCACCTCGCCGAATCCCTGCGGCAGCCGCCCGGCCCAGCCCGGCCCCCAGATCCGGCTGGTCGAGACCGATCCGGTTTGCCAGCGGTCATGCAGGTCGCCGAAAATGTCATTGGTGGCCAGCCAGCCATAACCGATGCGTTCGCGCTCGACCGCGTGGGCGGCCTGCGCCGTCACGAGCATGGCAAAGGCGGTGAAAAACGCTGCAAGGAGGCGCGTCATGTCTGTCGTCCCATTCCCTTCGCCCCCCGGCCCGGACTGGGTACCCCGAAAGCGCGGCACCGGGCCATCGCGCATGTTCCGAATTTTCGCATCGTGGGCTTCGCGCAACATTCCGGCCTCCGGCAGTCGCCGAGACGGGCGTACGCGGCATTTACCATCCGTTCACCGCGCACGCTCCCTTAACCGGGCAAAACGCGAAGATCGCACCGTCGGAATACCGACAGAATACCGACGCGATACCGACGTACCGTGCGCAGCGTTTTCCCGTCCGTTAACCTTCGATTCGCCGCATCCAGAATTGCAGGCGATGATCGGTCTCTTCCGGCTGGTCGATATCCTTCCAACGAAAGGTCGCGACAGCCCCGTCCAGGGGGGCGTATCCCCGCTTGCGCCAGAACCCGTCCAGCGGCCGGTAAGCCTCTGGCCGCAAAGGATGATCCTGCGGCCTGGCGACCCCGCAAAAGGCCACGTACCGACGCCCCAGCGCGCGTGCATGCGCCTCGCGCGCGTCAAAGAACGCATGGCCCAGCCCCCGGCCCCGGTACGCCGGAAGAAGAACGCTTTCCGCGCAATAAAAGATTTCTTTCAGATCAATATCTTGACCGGAAAATGCCGCCGCGAAATCCTCGGCGTGATCCTCCATCGGCGCACCGGTAGAGGCCCCGATCAGCCGGTCGCCGTCAAAGGCCGCCACGAGGATTGCGTCATCGCTTCGCCGATAGGGCTCCAGATAGGCCCGCTCATAGGCGACGTCGCCATCGTAAAGGTATGGAAAATCACGGAAAACGGTGATCCTCAGACACGCCACATCTTCCAGCGCCGCAACCAGATCATCGCCGGTCAGCCGCTCCACCCGCATCAGGCGCTGACCTGTCTGGTCCAGTCGGCAAGGTTAAATACCGTGACGACTCGAGATATCTTGTTGTTTTCCAAGGTGAAAAACGACCCCGCAGGCAGCTTGTAGCGCTGCCCCTTCGCCTCCGGCAGGCCCTCGTCGGTGGCAAGATACGTGCCGTTCACCACGAATTCGGCAGCCCCGCGCGCGCCGCCTTCGGCCTCGAAAATCACCATGTTATCAAGGTGTTCCTCGTAGCACCGGCTCATGTGCGCGCAGAAATCGGCAAAGGCCGCCTTGCCGGTGCGGACCTGCCCTTCGTTGACATGATGCGCCACGTCCTCCGAGAGGCAGTCCAGCATTCCCTGCACGTCGCCCTTGTTGAAGGCGTCGAAATACGCCTCGATCACGTTTTTTGCAGTCATTTCATATCCTTGGGTTGGCCCCAGCGGGCTTTCAGATGGTCGGCGATCTGGTCTCGGGTCTGGCGATAGGCGTTCAGTTTCGCCTCCCGCGTCTCACCCAGACCGGTCGGGTCCATGATCGGCCAGTAAACGACGTCGAGATGAAAAACCCGTGTCAGATCAAGGGCTTTGCGCTGGCTCGCCGGGCTGAGCGCGACCACTAGGTCGAAGGATGACAGGTCATCACCCCATTGCTCCATCTCGTCAAAGCTGCGCGTGCGGTGCCGCGACAGCTCCACGCCGATCTCCTCGCAGACGGCGATCGAGAACCCGTCGATATCCATGTCACCTTTCACACCGGCGGATTGCACGTAAGTATCTGTGCCGTAAAACTTTTTCATTATGCCCTCGGCCATGGGCGAACGCGCGGAATTGTGGTCGCAGCAAAACAGAACGGACTGAGGAAGCTCCTCGACCATCCGCGTCAGCTCCCGAAATGCAGCACGCAGATCAGCGTGAACAGGCGCCGCGCGGTGTCGTTGTCGACTTTCGCCTTGCCGTCCAGCCGCTCTTCCAGCACCCGGGCACCCTCGTTGTGAATGCCCCGGCGGGCCATGTCGATGGTCTCGATCTGGCTTGGCGGCATGTTCTTCACCGCGTCGAAATAGCTTTCGCAGATCGCCCAGTAGTCCTTGACCACCTGTCTAAATGGCGACAACGAAAGGTGAAATTCCGCTGCCGGCGCATCGTCCTCGGTGCGGATGTCGAACACCAGCCGCTTTTCCCGGATCGACAGACCCACGCGGTACGGCCCATCCGGCGCGACCCTGTCGTCCCGGATCGGCAGGCTGAACGAATTTTCCTCGATCAGATCGAACATCGCCACCTTCCGCTCCTGCTCGATCTCGGGCGTGGGCGGGGGCAGGTTGGCGTCATCCAACTCGATATGACAGATACGGCTCATGGGTCTTCTCTTCGGCAGTCCGCATCCTGACTAGCGCACCAATCGCGACCGGGCAATGCAGGCTAACGTGGCAAGGATACGAATTTGCGACAGTGTCGCCCGCGAAACAGAGCGTCTTCTTGATGCCGCCTAGCCTTCGTTCAGCTTGTCCAACCGCGCGCGAACGCTCAATCCGTGGGCTTGCAGGCTTTCGGACGTCGCCAGCGTCTCGGCCGCCGGGCCGATGGCCTTCAATGCGCCGGGCGTCATCCGGGTCATCGTCGTTTTCTTCATAAAGTCCAGCACGTTGAGCCCGCTGGAGAACCGCGCCGAACGCGCCGTAGGCAGGACGTGATTGGGCCCACCGACATAATCCCCGATGGCCTCGGGAGTCCAGGCGCCCAGAAATATCGCGCCCGCATGGGTGATCCTGTCGGCCAGCGCCTCGGGGTCGGCCACGCACAGCTCCAGGTGCTCGGGCGCAATCCGGTCGGCCAGCCCCGCGGCCTCGTCCAGGCTGTTCACCACGATAACGGCGCCGAAATCGCGCCAACTCGCCCCGGCGATCGCGCGCCGGTCCAGAGTTTCCAGCCGCGCCGCGATGGCGGCCTCGACCGCATCGGCGAACCCGGCGTCATCGGTGATCAGCAAGGCCTGCGCGCTTTCGTCGTGTTCCGCCTGGCTCAGCATGTCCAGTGCGATCCAGTCCGGCTCGTTGTCGGCGTCCGCAATCACCAGGATCTCGGACGGACCGGCGATCATGTCGATGCCGACCTTGCCGAACACCCTGCGCTTGGCTGCCGCGACAAAGGCGTTTCCGGGTCCGGTGATCTTGTCGACCGGCGCAATACTTTCCGTGCCATAAGCCAGCGCGGCCACGGCCTGCGCCCCGCCGACGCGATAGATCTCGTCCACTCCGGCAATCTGTGCCGCAGCCAGAACGGCGGGATTGGCCACGCCGTCCGGCGTCGGTACCACGATTGCCAGCCTTTTCACCCCGGCCACCTTGGCCGGGATCGCGTTCATCAGCACCGAAGACGGGTAAGAGGCAAGCCCCCCCGGCACATAAAGCCCTGCCGCGCTGACTGCCGACCAGCGCCAGCCAAGCGTTGCGCCGCATGCATCTTCCCACGCGGCGTCCTCGGGCAATTGCCGTTCGTGATAGGCCCGGATACGCGTCGCGGCCAGGTTCAGCGCTGCCATCTCGTCCGGCGGCACCTTTGCCACCAGGTCTGCAATCTCGTCAGCCGAAAAGCTCAGGGTTTCCGGCGTCAGGGTCATCCGGTCGAACCTGGCCGTCAGGTCGATCAGCGCCGCGTCGCCCCGCGTCCGCACGTCTGCGATGATATCCGCAACGGTCTCGTCCACGTCAGGACTGTCCTCGCGCTTGGCGCCCAGCAGCGCGGTGAAACGTGCCTCGAAATCATCGTCCTGGGTGGTCAGTCTTGCGGGCATCGGCACTCTCCTGTGGCGGCGCAGACTTAGACCGGGCGCAGCCGCGCCTCAAGGCCCTTTGCCTTCACGAGACCGCGCTGCCCGACTACTGGGCGAGGTTTGTGGTGTAATCTGCAAGGATGCGCAGCCCTGCAGGAAAACGCGCCAGTCGTTTTCCGACGGCTCCTCGAACTCTTCGGGCGCATCCCGACATGCGGCCATCGCCGTGGCCTGTGCTGTCAGCCAGCGACCATGCAGCGCGGGGTCTATCCGGCTTAACGCGGCGCGGTCCAGCTCGCGCAGGAACCGGCCGTTGCGCGCCGGAAGTCAAGCCACGAACCTGTCACTTTCGGCCAACAGATCGGGGCCGAGTTCGAACCTCGGCACATCCGTGTCGAGCGCGATTTCCTCGACACGGTCTGCATGGGCTTCTGGAAATCAGGTCTGAATCCCATCGTACAGACCCGGAAAGGACCAATTGCGGACATCTTCCATCAGGTGGCCATCCTCGACCAGATCCCGGTGCGCGGCTCCGCCGACGGTCCGCAACTGCATGACGAAATGGATCAGCACCACGCCAAGCGGGATCGCAACAAGAATGAAACGCGAGACGTTCAATTCACTTGAATTTGCCGCAACATCCGGGCCTTGCACGCGGACCGTGTCACGCGCCGTGCTCCGGCGTCTTGCCGGACGGTGCGCGGTAGGGACGGGTCACGTCCCGCAGCGTAACCTCCAGTGCTTCGATCCGGGCCCGAAGCGCGCCGTCCCCGGCGAGCGTGAGCGTGACATGGCCTGTCACGTCATCGGCGCGGTCGGGCTCGAACCCGACCGACAGAACGGACAGGATCACATCCTTCTCTGCCCGATCGATCCCCTGGCTGGAAACTGCCTCGACATTCGTCGATGACCAGAAGTGAGCGCACGCGTTCGGCCCCGTGCCGCGCACGTCCGTCATCCTCCCATCGGAACCGGTTGACCAACAGTGCCAGCCGCCGTTCGCGGGGCCGCCATGCCATGTCCGAAAGGGTGAATACCGCATCCTGCAAAAGGCTCGACAGGATCTCCAGGTCCTCGGCATCGAAGGCGCCCAGGTTCAGCGGCGCCTCTTTCCCATCCTCAAATCTTGCGTCTTGCGTCATTCGGCCTGCACCCGTTCGATCTTTGCACCGACATTGCCCAGCTTCTCCTCGACCCGCTCGTACCCGCGATCAAGGTGATAGACACGATTGACCAGCGTCTCGCCCTCGGCCGCCAGCCCTGCAAGGATCAGCGAAACGGACGCCCGAAGATCCGTGGCCATGACCGGCGCGCCCTTCAGGCGTTCGACACCGGTCACCGTGGCGGTTCCGCCATGCACGTCGATCCGCGCGCCCATGCGTATCAGTTCGGGCGCGTGCATGAACCGGTTCTCGAAGATGCGCTCCTCCAGAACGCTGATCCCCTGCGCGGTGCACATCAGCGCCATCATCTGGGCCTGAAGATCGGTGGGAAAGCCGGGAAACGGTTCGGTCACCACGTTGACGGCGCCGACACGGCCATTCTTGCGAGCCACCTTCAGGCCGGCAGCGGTTTCCTCGATCGTGATCCCGGCCGCGTCCAGTTTGTCACAGAATGCCGCCAGAAGATCGATCCGACCGCCCAGCAATTCCACCTCGCCGCCACAGATCGCCGGGGCCAGCATGAAGGTGCCCAGTTCGATCCGGTCCGTCACCACCGGGTGCGTCGCGCCACTCAGCCTGTCGACACCCTCAATCGTGATCTCGCTGGTTCCCTCACCCTCGATCCGGGCACCCATCTTGCGAAGGCACTGTGCCAGATCGACGATCTCGGGCTCTCTCGCGGCATTGCGGATCACGGTCGTTCCCTTGGCCAGCGTGGCCGCCATCAGCGCGTTCTCGGTCGCGCCCACCGAAACCAGTGGAAAGTCCACCACGCCGCCCTCAGCCCGCCAGGCGCCTTGGCATGCACGTAGCCATCCTTCAGATCCAGCACCGCGCCCATTGCCTCCAGCGCCTTGAGGTGCAGATCGACGGGCCGCGCCCCGATCGCGCACCCCCCCGGCAGCGACACGACCGCGTGGCCGTCACGGGCCAGCATCGGCCCCAGAACCAGGATCGAGGCGCGCATCTTTCGCACGATGTCATAGTCGGCGACATGATTGCTCAGCGCATGGCTCGACATTGCCAGGACCTTGCCATCCTGAAGGCTTGTCACCTCGGCTCCCAGCGACTGCAACAGCGCCGTCATCGTCTTGATGTCCGACAGACGCGGCGCATTGGTCAGCGTCAGGGGCTCTTCGCTCAGCAGGGTCGCGGGCATCAATGTCAGGCACGCGTTCTTGGCGCCCGCAATCGGGATCTTCCCGTTCAGCGGGCCATTGCCCGTCACAAGTATCGAATCCATACGTTCCTATTTGCCCTTGTTGCTGCCGCTGCCTGCCTCGGGCACGTCCCGTTCCGTCGCCTTGCCGCGGGCCTGTGCCTTGCGGCGCGCAAGGTTCGCCTTCAACGCCGCCTTCAGCCGGTCCTCACGGCTTTGTCCGGTTTTGGCGCCTGATTTGGACGGGGGGTTCATGCTCATGCCGCCTGTCTACAGCACTCGCCAAAAAGCGTCCAGATTACGCTTGCACGATTGCACGGAACGGTCTAATCACCCCGCCACGAACCGGCGCTGCTGTAGCTCAGTGGTAGAGCGCACCCTTGGTAAGGGTGAGGTCGGGAGTTCAATCCTCCCCAGCAGCACCAGATTTCACCTCCCGGCAAATTGATGCTCAGTCCCCGGCGAACCACCCTTTCGCCTGTCCGGTCGGGCCTCTATAAGAGCGACGGTTCGCGACTTTTCCTGAGTCGGGGGCCCTGCATCTTATACTCACCACAGGACGCAAGACCTCATGTCCATCTTCGACAAAATTCCCGGCCTGTTCACGGCCGACATGGCGATCGACCTCGGTACGGCCAACACACTGGTCTACGTCAAGGGCCGTGGTGTCATCCTGTCGGAACCGTCCGTGGTGGCCTATCACGTCAAAGACGGCGTCAAGAAGGTTCTGGCCGTGGGCGAGGACGCCAAGCTGATGCTGGGCCGCACGCCCGGCAGCATCGAGGCAATCCGCCCGATGCGCGAAGGCGTCATTGCCGATTTCGATACCGCCGAGGCGATGATCAAGCACTTCATCCGCAAAGTGCACAAGCGTTCGACCTTTTCGAAACCCAAGATCATCGTCTGCGTCCCTCACGGTGCCACGCCGGTCGAGAAACGCGCCATCCGTCAATCGGTGCTCAGCGCCGGCGCCCGACGCGCTGGCCTCGTGGCCGAACCCATCGCGGCGGCCATCGGTGCAGGCATGCCCATCACCGATCCCACCGGCAACATGGTCGTGGATATCGGCGGTGGCACGACCGAGGTTGCCGTCCTGTCGCTTGGCGACATCGTCTATGCCCGTTCGATCCGCGTCGGCGGTGACCGCATGGACGAGGCGATCATCAACTACCTGCGCCGCCAGCAGAACCTGCTTGTGGGCGAATCCACCGCCGAGCGCATCAAGACCTCGATCGGCACCGCCCGCATGCCCGACGACGGACGCGGCAGCTCGATGCAGATCCGGGGCCGCGACCTGCTCAACGGCGTACCCAAGGAAACCGAGATCAGCCAGGCCCAGGTCGCCGAAGCGCTGGCCGAACCCGTCCAGCAGATCTGCGAGGCGGTGATGACCGCGCTGGAAGCCACCCCGCCGGACCTTGCCGCCGACATCGTTGACCGTGGCGTGATGCTGACCGGCGGCGGCGCCCTTCTGGGCGATCTTGACCTGGCTTTGCGCGAGCAGACCGGGCTGGCCGTGTCGATCGCCGATGACAGCCTCAACTGCGTCGCGCTTGGCACCGGCAAGGCGCTGGAATTCGAGAAACAGTTGCGTCACGCCATCGACTACGACAGCTGATCCGCTGCGGAAAAGAACGGATGATGCGACGACAGGTGATCCCATCCCTTCTGCTGGCACTGACGGCCACCGGCGCGCATGCGCGATCCGACCTGCCCCGAACCGGTGACTGCGTGCATCGCGAGAACGCGGGTGGTACGATCCTGCGCACCCTGATCAGGTGGTCGGGACAGGATGCCGAAATCACGACGACCTATGGTGAAACCATTCCCGGCCAGGTCGTGGGGCTTCGGCCGCATGACGAGAATTTCAAGCTGTCCATCCTCTTTGACGAACCCGTTTCGGGGCCTTCGGAGATGACGATTTTCGGTGTCACGATGGATGGTGTGACGCGGCATCGCCGTGCAATTGTCGCGTATGAGACGCTGCAAGACGGTGCGCGGGTCGTCAATTACGTCAAGGGATTCGATGACATCGACTGCGCCGTGCTAGAGTAACCCCAAACTGGAACCGAAGGGACCCGCGTGGCCAAGGACCGCAATCAAGGCAGCGATTACACCGCCCCGCTGAAGCGCCTGCTTCTGGCGCTCCTGGTGCTGTGCCTGATGGGTCTTTTCATTCTGTGGCGGATCGACAGCCCCCGCGTCGAACGATTTCGCGCCCAGGTCATAGACCGGGTCGTGCCCAGCTTCGACTGGGCCATGGCGCCGGTCACGGGCACCGTCAACATCCTGCGGGATTTCCAGAGTTATCAGCGCATCCATCAGCAAAACCAGGAACTGCGCCGCGAATTGCAGCAGATGAAGGCCTGGAAGGAGGCCGCGCTGCAACTGGAACAGGAGAACGCCCGGCTTCTCGATCTCAACAATGTCCAACTTGACCCGCGCCTGACCTTCGTCACCGGTGTCGTACTGGCCGACAGCGGCTCGCCCTTTCGGCAGTCCGTTCTGATCAACGTAGGCGGGCGCGACGGCATCATCGACGGATGGGCAGCGATGGACGGGCTGGGTCTTGTGGGCCGTATCTCTGGCGTCGGCGACAACACGGCTCGGGTGATCCTGCTGACCGATACCTCCAGCCGCATTCCCGTGACGATCCAGCCCTCCGGACAGCAGGCGCTGCTGATCGGCGACAACACGGCCGCGCCGCCCATCGACTTCATCGAGGACGCCGACAAGGTTCGCCCGGGCGACCGCGTGCTGACCTCGGGCGATGGCGAGGTCTTTCCCGCGGGCCTTCTGATCGGGCAGCTGGCCGAGGATCCGGGCGGGCGGATGCGCGTCCGGCTGTCCGCCGATTACGAGCGGCTGGAATTCCTGAGAGTGCTGCGCAACTACGGACACGAACGTGTGCTTGACCCGGGCAGCCTGATACAGCCATCCATTCCGCCCGCCCAGGACCCGGCGCCCCAACCGCCCCTCCCGGCGGAACCCGCGTCGGGCGCACAGACCAGCGAGGCGACGGATGGGTGACAACGCCTCGCTTCGAATGTGGACGATGCGCACGGTCTATGTCGGACTGGCACTTTTCGTCATGTTCTTCAGCCTGCTGCCCCTGCAGACCCTGCCGCGCGGGTGGGCCGGACCGGACCTGATGCTTGCGATGACCTTCGCATGGGTCCTGCGCCGCCCCGAATACGTGCCGCCCTGGCTGGTGGCCTTTGTGATGCTGCTGGGCGATCTGATGTTTCACCGCCCGCCGGGGCTGTGGGCCGCGCTGGTGCTGGTCGCGGCGGAAACTCTGCGCGCGCGTCATATCGGCCTGCGCGACCTGACCTTCGCCGTAGAGTGGGTGTCGGTCGCCACGACGCTGGCGGTAATGACGCTTGCCTACCGCACGATCCTGGCCGTTCTGCTGGTGGACCAGGCCCCGCTGGGGCTCAGCCTTATGCAGCTTCTGGCCACGCTTGTGACCTACCCTTTCGTCGTCCTGATCTCGCAATCGGTCTTCGGAGTGCGTAAACTGGCCCCAGGTGACATCGACGCTCTAGGAGGCAGGACATGAAGCGCCCCAGCCGCGACAATACCGAAAGCCAGCGCAAGATTACGCGGCGCGGTCTTGTTCTGGGTGCCGGCATGGCGGGTTTCGTCGGCCTTCTTGGATTGCGGATGCGGTACCTGCAGGTCGAACAGGCGGATCAGTTCCGCCTTCTGGCCGACGAGAACCGAATCAACATCCACCTGATCCCGCCTGCACGCGGCCGCATTTTCGATCGCAACGGGCGCGTTATCGCCGAGAATATCCCGTCCTACCGGATCAACCTCGTGCGCGAGCAGGCCGGCGATGTGGAGGACGTGATCGCACGGCTGTCCCGGCTGGTCCGGCTGAACCCCGAAGAGCTGGAAAAGGCACGCGAGGATCTGGCCAAGCTGCGCGGCGATACACCCGTGACCGTGGCCGACCGCGTGACCTGGGAAGATATCAGCCGTGTCGCGGTCAACGCGCCGGCCCTGCCCGGAGTCACGCCCGAGGTCGGCCTGTCGCGGCATTACCCCATGGGCGAGGATTATTCGCACGTCGTGGGTTATGTCGGAGCGGTCAGCGACCGCGACCTCGAACAGATCGACGCGCCCGATGCCCTGTTGCTGATACCGCGCTTCCAAATCGGAAAGATCGGCCTGGAACGGCGGCGCGAGGACAGCCTGCGCGGCAAGGCCGGCACCAAGCGCGTCGAGGTCAACGCCGCGGGCCGAGTCATGCGGGAACTTGACCGGGTCGAGGGCAAGGCCGGCGCCGACATCCAGCTTACCCTCGACAACGCACTGCAATCCTACGTCACCGCAAGGCTGGAAGGCGAAAGTGCCGCCGTGGTGGTGATGGATTGCGAGACTGGCGACCTTCTGGCCTGCTGTTCCACCCCCGGCTACGATCCCAACCTGTTCGTTCGCGGGATATCGCAGGCCGATTACAGCTCCCTTCTGGAAAACAAGTACCGCCCCCTGCCCAACAAGACCGTCCAGGGCGTCTATCCTCCCGGGTCCACCTTCAAGATGGTCACGGCGCTCGCCGCGCTCGAAGACGGGCAGGTCGACCCGAACGAAACGGTCTACTGCCCCGGTTTCCTCAAGGTGTCGAACAGACGCTTCCATTGCTGGAAACGTGCAGGTCACGGCAATGTCGACCTGCACCGCTCGCTCAGGGAAAGCTGCGACGTCTATTACTACGACCTTGCCCTGCGCGTCGGCATCGACAAGATGGCCGTCATGGCCCGGAAGCTGGGCCTTGGCGTCGAGCACGACCTGCCGATGACATCGGTGGCGGAAGGGCTGATCCCCGACAAGCTCTGGAAGGCGACGACACGCGGCGAGGACTGGCGCATCGGGGACACCGCCAATGCCTCGATCGGTCAGGGCTACGTGCTCAGCTCGCCCCTGCAACTGGCCGTCATGACCGCTCGGCTGGCCACCGGGCGTTCGGTGTCGCCCAGGCTGGTGCGCTCGGTCGACGGGGTCGAGGAGCCACCCAAGCGTGGAGAAAGCCTCGGCCTGAACGAAAACACCCTGCGAGAGGTGCGCCGCGCGATGTACGCGGTGTCGAACAACCGTCGCGGCACGGCCTATAACAGCCGCATCATCGAAGATGCCTTTCGCATGGCCGGAAAGACCGGAACAAGTCAGGTCCGCAACATCACCGCCGCAGAGCGGGCGCGCGGCGTTTTCAGAAACGAAGACCTGCCGTGGGAACGGCGCGACCACGCGCTTTATGTCAACTACGCCCCGTTCGAAACCCCCAAGGTGGCGGTCGCTGTGATCGTCGAACATGGTGGCGGAGGCTCGTCCACCGCGGCCCCCATCGCGCGCGACATCACGCTTCAGGCGCTGTATGGCGAGGACCCCCCGCTCGAAGCCTACCCCTCGAAGGATCGCGGTCGGATCGAAACGCAGCAGGAACAGCTTCGCTCGCGTCTGAACCGTCGTGGCGGCGAAGACAGCGACCGGGCGTGAGGGGCGCGGCGTGAGCTATCTCGAATACACCGTCAAGCATACGCCCTCGGGCTTCAGAAAGGTGCTCTACCTGAACTGGCCGCTTGCCCTGCTGTTATCGGCAGTGGCTGCGATTGGCATACTCATGCTCTATTCCGTGGCCGGTGGCTCGCTTTCGCCTTGGGCGGAACCCCAGGCCAAACGCTACGCCTTGGGTTTCACGGCCATGTTCGTCGTGGCCATGGTTCCGATCTGGTTCTGGCGCAACATGTCGGTGCTGGCCTACGTCGTATCGGTCCTGCTGCTGGTGGGGGTGGAATTGATCGGCATCGAGGGCAAGGGCGCACAACGCTGGATCGACCTCGGTTTCATGCGCCTGCAACCCTCCGAGCTGATGAAGGTCACACTGGTGATGCTGCTCGCCGCCTATTACGACTGGCTGCCCCTGAAAAAGACGTCGCGTCCGCTTTGGGTCCTTCTGCCCGTGGTGCTGATCCTCATCCCCGTCGCCCTGGTGCTGCGGCAGCCCGATCTTGGCACATCGATCCTGCTGATCGCCGGCGGCGGGCTGATCATGTTCCTGGCCGGGGTACATTGGGCCTATTTCGCCGTGGTGCTTGCCGCGATCGGCGGGCTGGTGACGGCGGTTTTTAAAAGCCGCGGCACCGACTGGCAGCTGCTGGCAGACTATCAGTACCGGCGTATCGACACTTTTCTGGACCCGGCTTCCGATCCGCTGGGCGCGGGCTATCACATCACCCAGTCAAAGATCGCTCTCGGCTCGGGGGGATGGACCGGGCGCGGTTTCATGCAGGGCACGCAGTCCCGGCTGAACTTCCTGCCGGAAAAGCATACCGATTTCATCTTCACAACCCTGGCCGAAGAGTTCGGCTTTGTCGGCGCAATCTCTCTTCTGGCACTCTATGCCCTGATCATCGTGTTCTGCGTCGCCTCGGCAATGGCCAACCGCGATCGCTTTTCCTCACTGCTGACGCTGGGCGTCGCAGTGACCTTCTTCCTGTTTTTCGCCGTCAACATGTCGATGGTCATGGGCCTGGCTCCGGTGGTCGGCGTGCCTCTGCCGCTCGTCAGTTACGGCGGGTCGGCCATGCTCATCCTGATGCTGGGCTTCGGCCTGGTGCAGAGCGCCCACATCCACAGACCAAGGTAGGTTTCATGCCTCTCAACATCCTCTTCGCCGCCCGGCCGGAACGCTGGGCGCAATACCAACCGCCGCTCGACGCCGCATTCGCCGAGGTCGGCCTCGCCGACTACACCCTGTCCACCGACATCCCGGCGGAGGACGTTGACTACATCGTCTACGCCCCCAATTCCGAGTTGCAGGACTTCACCCCCTATACCCGAGCCAAGGCGGTTCTGAACCTCTGGGCGGGGGTCGAAGACATCACGCGCAACAAGACCCTGATCCAGCCGCTGGCCCGCATGGTCGATGATGGCCTCGAGCGCGGCATGGTCGAATGGGTTACCGGCCACACGCTGCGCCACCATCTGGGCACCGACGCGCATGTGCTGGGCCAAGACGGCACATGGCGCCACGACGTGCCGCCACTGGCGAAGGACCGGCCGGTCACCATCCTCGGCCTCGGCGCCCTGGGACGCGCCTGCGCGGACGCGCTTGGACAGATCGGTTTCCCGGTGACCGGATGGTCCCGCAGCCAGAAGGACATCCCCGGCGTCGCCTGTTTTTCAGGCGAGGCAGGCCTTCTGCGCGCACTGGAAAATGCGCAGATCGTGATCCTCCTGCTGCCCGACACCCCACAGACCGAGAAGGTGATCAACGCCGAAACGCTGACGGCCCTGCCCGCCGGCGCCTTCCTCATCAATCCCGGACGAGGCCCGCTGATCGACGATGACGCGCTGCTCGCTGCGCTCGATACGGGCCGGATCGCGCATGCCACGCTCGACGTCTTCAGAATCGAACCCCTACCCGCGGATCATCCCTTCTGGGCCCATCCGAAGGTGACGGTCACACCCCATATCGCCTCGGAAACCCGTCCCGAAACGGCGGCACGCGTCGTCGCCGATAACATCCGCCGCGGCGAGGCCGGCGAGCCCTTTCTGCACCTTGTCGACCGCGATCTGGGGTACTGACCGGGTTTCATTGTTCCGCAAATACTCCCGCCGGAGGCATCGGAATTTTCGAAAATTTCGCCTCGCCTATCTCAGGCGCGGCGGCTTGCCGGGGTTCATCCCGGGCGCCGACGGGGCGGCATCCGGCGCCCTGGGCAGGTCAAATCGCAGGCCGACCATTGCCATGCGCGCCGCCGCTGGGTCCGAGCTGCGGAAAAACCCCACGTCCAGCAGCGCGGCTTCCAGCCCCGACAGTGCAAGTACCTCGGCCACCGCCCGCGCAATGGCCGGTTCCGCCCCGGCAACCGCATCGATCACCGCCAGAAGGTGTCCCTGCGCGCCGGTGTCGTATGTCACGCCCACCAGGTAGGCCAGGTCGGCCAGCCCGCCCGCCGTCGCCAGCCGCGCGTCAAGCGCCGTGACAAGTTCCTCTGGCATGCCTTTGGGCGGATGAAACGCACTCGGCTGCGCGTCCACTTCCTCGGGTCCCTCGGCCAGGGTTTCGACCAGCCAGACCATCGCCGCGGCGGGCAGAAGCGCCGCCTGCGGCCCGGCCTCCAGGTTCAGAGCGAGCCCCAGCCCCGCCTCCGCCAGCATCTCGGCCACGGCCCGACCCGACAACGCCACGTAATGCGCCTCCGCCCCGGCGAAGCCCGCCAGCCTTGCCTCGGTGTCGAAGGCCAGCACGAAGGTCTGCCCCTCGACTTCGAAAGCCTGCGGAACAACGTCGTCGTCCTTCGCCTCGGCTTCCAGCAAAAGGAACAGTTCGGCCGCCGCCAGTGTCTGATAATAGCGCAGCCGCTCGGCGTCCCCGCCCGCCTCCATCGCCGCGTGGGCGCGATCCAGATGTGTCGTCTCAGTCATCCAATGCCTGTCTCACTTGGATCCGCAGTGCCGGCAGCACCTCCGCCTCGAACCACGGATTTTTCTTCAGCCACGCGGTATTGCGCCACGACGGATGCGGCAAGGGAAAAAGCCCCGGCGCATGGTCGCGCCAGTTGCGCACGGTCTCGGTGACAGGCGTGTTCACGCCCAGATGATAGCGCTGCGAATAGCCACCGACGATCACGCGCAGACGCAAATCGCCCAGGGCCGCCATCACCCGGTCGTGCCACGTCTGCCCACAGATTTTCGGCGGCGGCAGGTCGCCCCCCTTGGCATCGTAGCCCGGAAAACAGAATGCCATGGGAATCACGGCCACGCGATCCCGATCGTAGAACTCGTCTGCCGTCAGCCCCAGCCAATCTCGCAGCCGGTCGCCCGAAGGATCGTCAAAGGGCTTGCCCGATTTGTGCACACGCATGCCCGGCGCCTGCCCGGCGATCAGGATACGCGCACCGGGCCGAAACCACACCACCGGGCGCGGCGCATGCGCGGTCTTTGTCGCGGCAAACCGTTCGGCGCAGATTCGGCAGGTTTCAATCTCTCGGACAAGTGTCTCAGGCAAGGACCACTCCCGCCTCGCGCATTTCCTTCAGCGCCGCATCCAGAGAGCCATCAAGGTCGATCCCCCGACACAGGTCCCTCAGAACCGTCACGGGATAGCCCAGCCTGGCTGCATCCACCGCCGAATAGTTCACGCAGAAATCCGTCGCCAGACCGACCATCAACACCTCGGTCAGGCCGCGCGAACGCAGGTAGCCATGCAAACCCGTGGGCGTCTCGTGGTCATTCTCGAAGAACGCCGAATAGCTGTCGATCTTCGGGTTGTAACCCTTGCGAAGGATCAGGTCGGCCCGATCAGTCCGAAGATCGGGGTGGAACGCCGCGCCGTGCGACCCCTGAACGCAATGATCCGGCCACAGCACCTGGGGCCCGTAGGGCATCCGGGTCACATCGAACGGTGCCTTGTCCGCGTGGCTGGATGCGAATGACGAATGGCCCGCCGGGTGCCAGTCCTGCGTCAGGATCACCGCGCCGGCGTCGGCCATCAACGCGTTGATTCCGGGCACGATCGTGTCGCCGCCGTCCACGGCCAGCGCGCCTCCTGGGCAAAAGTCGTTCTGCATGTCGATCACGATCAGGGCCTTGGGCATCTGTCTCTCCTCTTGCAGGTCTGCCGCGGAACCTGAAGCAGGCGCGCGCAATGGTCAACGCCAGCGAAAGTTTTGTGCGGATTTGCAGGGAATGCCTGCAAGACTACATGTTTCCTTGATCCGCAAACCGATTATGTCTCGGATCAAAGGAGACATGACCATGACCAAGACACTGAATTTCGCAACCATCAGCGGCTCGCTTCGCAAAGGCAGCCACAGCACCTCCATCGCCGACACCCTGCAGGAGCTTGTTCCCGATGGCGTGACTGTCACCCGGCACGACATCGCCGATATCCCGCTTTACAACGAGGACATCAAGGACGGCGATACCTCGCCCCAACCTGTGCGCGACCTGGCCGGAAAACTCGATGCCGCCGACGCGATCGTCGTCGTGTCCCCCGAATACAACCGCGGAACCTCGGGCGTGCTCAAGAACACCATCGACTGGATGTCGAAAGAGCCGAACGCACCCTTCTCGGGCAAACCCGTCCTGATCATCACCCAGTCGCCCGGCGCCACAGCGGGCCTGCTCGCGCATTACGACCTGCGCCAGGTCCTCTCGGTCATCAACGCCAACGTGCAGTCCGGCTTCGAGATCGCCATCGGCGGTTCGGCGGGCAAGATCGAGGGCGGCAAGCTGACCGACGGTGACACCCGCGACTTCATCACCAAGCAACTGAAACGACTGACCGACACCGCGGCAGGCTGAACGCGCAGGACTTGCCGAAGCGTATCGAAGGGCGTAGATCGCGGCGCATGTACACCATCGCCGCGCTCTACCACTTCACCCGGTTCGACGACCCGGCCGCCATACAGGCGCCGCTGCGTGCGCTCTGCGAGGTTCAAAAGATATCAGGATCCCTGCTGCTGGCGCGCGAAGGCATCAACGGCACAATTGCCGGGCCACGCGGCGGGATCGATGCGGTGATCGCCCATATCCGCTCGCTGCCAGGGTGCAATGACCTGGAATGGAAGGAAGGCACCGCCGCATCGCAACCCTTCCGTCGCCTGAAGGTGCGCGTCAAGAAAGAGATCGTCACGATGGGCCAACCCGACGTCGATCCGGTGGCACGGGTGGGGCACTACGTCGATCCTGCTGACTGGAACGACCTGATCCAATCGCCGGACGTGGCCGTGATCGACACCCGCAATGACTACGAAGTCGCCATCGGCACGTTCGACGGCGCAATCGATCCTGGGACGGACAGCTTCCGCGACTTTCCCGCGTGGTGGCAGCAGAACAAGCACCGCTTCCACAACAAGCGCATCGCGATGTTCTGCACAGGCGGCATCCGCTGCGAGAAATCCACCAATTACCTGCTGGGCCAGGGGGTCGAAGAGGTCTACCACCTCAGGGGCGGTATCCTGAAGTATCTCGAAGAAGTTCCTCCCGAGGACAGCGCGTGGACCGGCGCATGCTTCGTCTTCGACGGCCGCGTCTCGGTGGGACATGGTCTTAAGGAAGGTCCGCACCTGCTCTGCCATGCCTGCCGTCGACCGATCCTGCCCGAAGACACGCAGCGCCCTGAATTCGAACAGGGCGTCGCCTGTCACCTTTGCGCAACCGAGACGTCCGAGGCCGACAAGGACCGGTTCCGCGAACGCCAGAAACAGATCGCCCTTGCCGACGCACGCGGCACGACCCACATCAAGATCGTCCACGAAGACGAGGCTTGACCGCCCCCCGCCCCCTCGGACAGGCTCTCCGCAACCCAGCAAAGCGACCTTCATGACGGATACCCCGACCCCAACCGACATCGCGCGCGACGTGCTCACCATCGAGCGCGACGCGCTCGACCTGATGCGAGACACCCTGCCCGAGGCGTTCGACACCGTGGTCGAGCGACTGCTCAAGGTGCCGGGACGGGTCATCGTCTCCGGCATGGGAAAGTCGGGCCACGTGGCGGCTAAGATTGCTGCCACCTTCGCTTCCACCGGGACGCCCGCGCAATATGTCCACCCCGGCGAGGCCAGCCACGGCGATCTCGGGATGGTGACCGGACAGGATGCGGTGATCCTGATCTCCAACTCGGGCGAAACCCGCGAACTGGCCGACATCATCGCCCATTGCGCGCGCTTTGCGATCCCGCTCGTGGCACTCACCAAGAAACCCGACAGCGCGCTGGCGCGGCAGGCCGACCACGTGCTGACCCTGCCCGACGCGCCAGAAGCCTGCGGCATCGGCATGGCCCCCACCACCTCGACCACCTGCACCATGGCAATGGGAGACGCGCTGGCGGTCGCCATGATGAAACTGCGCGGCTTCGAGCGCGAGAACTTCCTTGCCTTCCATCCCGGCGGCACATTGGGCGCGCAACTGCTCAAGGTTTCCGCCGTGATGCATACGGGCGATGAACTGCCCCTTGTGACCGAAGACACCCCCATGGGCGAGGCGCTGGTGGAAATGACCCGGAAAAGCTTTGGCGTCGCCGCCGTCGTCTCGGGGGACCAGCTTGTCGGTATCGTCACCGATGGCGACCTGCGCCGCAACATGGATGGCCTGATGACACGCACCGCGGGCGAAGTCGCCACGAAATCGCCGCTTGTGACCACGCCCGACGCGCTTCTGGTCGAGGCACTCGGCGTCATGAATGCCAACAAGCGGACCGTCCTTCTCGTCACCGATGCCGACCGCCGCCTTGTCGGGCTCGTCCACATCCACGACGCATTGCGCGCCGGCGTCGCATAGGCCCGCCTGTTCTTCTTGCCAGAAATATCCCCGCCGGAGGCAGCCGTCAGGCGCGCGTCACGCCATCCAGCGCCACGCGCAACAGGTCCCACCGGTCGCTCAGGGGATAGTGGTGATTGCCGATGAACAATCCGTTGGCGTCGATCTCGTCTGCATTCTTCAGTTCGCCATGGATCAGATGATCCATGTGACGCGTCACCACTTCATTCTTGGCAAAATTGCCCGCCACGATGGGCCGGCACTCCACGCCCTGCGCCCCCAGCGCCGCGATAAGGTCACTGCGTGAAAACCCTGCATCCGGCTGGACGACCATCGAGAACCCGAACCAGCTCGATTCTCCGATTTCCTGCTGGATGCGGATCTGCGGATAGCCTTGCATCAGGCCGCGGAAGGCCTCGGCGTTCTTGCGCCGCTCGCCGACGATCATCGGCAGCTTCGCAATCTGCTCCTGCCCGATCGCACCGCTCATCTCCAGCGGGCGCAGGTTGTAGCCCGGCAAGACGAACCTGAAGCTCTCTTCGAACGGATCGTCCATTTTTTCGCCGGTCACATGGTTGAATTTCGGCAGATGCCGGGTCCAGCCATGTGACCTGACCGACAGCATGATGTGATAGAGTTCCTCGTCATCGGTCACCACCAGCCCGCCTTCCATCGTAGCGATATGGTGGGAAAAGAAAGACGAATACGTGCCCGCGATCCCGAAGGTACCCGCCTGCCGCCCCCGGAACGTGGCGCCCAGGCTTTCGCAATTGTCCTCCATCACCACGATGTCGCGCCCGGCGACAATGGCCTCGATCCGGGCGAAATCATTGGGGTTGCCTAGCAGATTCACAACCATGATCGCCTTGGTCTCGGGGCTGATGGCCGCTTCCAGCGCCTCAAGATCGTAGTTGAGCGTATCCGCGTTGATATCCACGAACTTGAGCCGCAGACCGTACTGGTGCAGCGGATAATACGTCGTCGACCAGCTGACCGCGGGCACGATCACTTCTGCTCCGGCAGGCAGGTCGATCTTCGAGTGGTACCGCAGCGCCGCCACCATCAGCAGGTTCGCCGAAGAGCCAGAATTGACCATCACCGCGTGGGCCGATCCCATCGCAGCCGCGAACTGCTCCTCGAAGGCCTTTACCTCGGGCCCCATCGAGAACATGCCCGACTGCACGACCCGGTCGATCGCCGCGTATTCCTTCTCGTCCCAGCTGGTCGTCGCCAGCGGGAATCCATTCGCCTCGCTCATGCCGCACCCCGTTTCAGCAGATCCTGAAAATGCGCATAGGTCTGCGCGATCCCCTCGGCCAGCGAGGTCCGCGCTTCCCAGCCGAAATCCTTCTGCGCGCTCACGTCCAGCAGCTTCTGTTTCATGCCGGTGGGGCGCGACAGGTCGTGCACGAATGCACCCTCCCAGCCGATCACGCGGGCGGCCTCGGCATAATACTCGTTGATCGAATAGTCATGGCCCAACCCGATATTCATGTCGCCGGGCAGCGCATCGAACCGCCCGACGGCGGCCCAGATCCCATCCGCCAGATCGCAAGAAAACATGAACTCCCGCCGCGCGGTCCCGTCGCCCCAGATCTCAACGGTCTCGGCATTGCTTTCCTTGGCTTCGTGCACCTTGCGGATGATCGCGGGCACGAGATGAGAGACCTTGGGATCGAACTTGTCGTTCAGCCCATAAAGGTTGCATGGAATCAGAGTCTTGTAGGAAAGGTCTGCTCGCTCCTGGCGGACAAAGGCACACAGCCGCGCAACCGCCACCTTGGCCAGCCCGTAGCCTTCGTTGGTCGGCTCCAGTTCACCCTTGCCCAGGCTGTCCTCGTGCAGCGGATTCGGCGCGTCATGCGGATACATGCAGCTCGACCCGAGGTTCAGCAGACGCGGCACGCCCGCGTTGCGCGCGGCCATGACGATGTTGAAGCCCATGTCCATGTTCTCGGTCAGGAATGCCGCCGGGTTGGCGATGTTGGCCTGTATCCCGCCGACGCGGCCCGCCGAATGTATGATGATGTCGGGCGCCGTCTCGTCCACGAACGCCATCACCGCCGTGCGGTTCGTCAGATCCAGCTCGGCACTGGTCGGTGCCACGATCTCATGCGCCGCAGCGCCCGGATGGTCCTGGATGGCGCGGCCCACCATGCCGCGCCCGCCGGTCAGCAGAACCTTCATCCCTGCTCCTGCGCCCGCTTCTGCGCCGCCGCTTCCTCGAAGTCCGACAGCGCCATTTCCTCGACAAGCGTCTCGAACGGCGTTTCCGGAGTCCAGCCCAGTTGTTGCCGTGCCTTGCTGGCGTCGCCCAGAAGTGTCTCCACCTCGGCGGGTCGGAAATAGGCCGGATCGACCCGCACGATCACGCGGCCGGTCTCGTCGCGACCCACCTCGTCAATGCCCTCGCCCTCGAAGGTCACGCTCATGCCCAGAACGTCGGCCGCGCGCTTGACGAACTCACGCACCGAATATTGCTGGCCCGTGGCGATCACGTAATCCTCGGGTCTGTCCTGCTGCAGCATCAGGTGCATCATCTTGACGTAGTCACGCGCATGCCCCCAGTCACGCAGCGCATCCATGTTGCCAAGGCGCAGATCGTCCTGCGTGCCCAGCTTGATCCGCGCCAGCGCCCGCGTGATCTTGCGCGTCACGAAGGTTTCGCCGCGAATGGGGCTCTCGTGATTGAAGAGGATCCCGTTGCAGGCATAGATGTCATAGGCCTCGCGGTAGTTCACCGTGATCCAGTAGGCGTAAAGTTTGGCGACTGCGTAGGGGCTGCGCGGATGGAACGGCGTCGTCTCGCGCTGGGGCGTTTCCTGCACCAGGCCATAAAGCTCGGAGGTCGACGCCTGATAGAAGCGCGTCTTGTCGCCCAGGCCCAGGAACCGGATCGCCTCCAGCAGGCGCAGCGCGCCCAACGCGTCCGAATTGGCGGTGTATTCCGGCTCCTCGAAGCTGACCGCCACGTGGCTTTGCGCCGCAAGGTTATACACTTCGTCCGGGCGCACCGATTGCAGGATGCGCGTCAGCGAGGAACTGTCGGTCATGTCACCGTGATGCAACTGGAACTGTCCGGTTCGGCCTGGCTCGCCCTCGAACAGATGGTCGATCCGCGCGGTGTTGAACAGCGACGTGCGCCGCTTGATGCCGTGCACCTCGTAACCTTCGGCCAGAAGATGCTCCGACAGGTACGCCCCGTCCTGTCCCGTCACGCCTGTAATCAGTGCTGTCTTCATGGGCCTTGCCCCCGCAATCCTGTCTTTGCCAAGTCCGTAATGCCTCAAGCGTCAAATGAACAGGCCCTATGCCGCCCCGTGCGTCCGGAATTTACGCAAGTCCCGGGATAGGAAATGCGCATTTTCCATCCCATTTTCCGCGCGGAAAATGCCCCGCTCAGATGCAGCGCCCGCCGTCCACTTCCATGCAGACGCCGGTAATCATGCTCGCTTCGTCGCTGCACAGGAACGCCGCGGCATTGCCCATATCCTCGGGCGTCGAAAACCGCCCCAACGGGATCGTACTCAGGAACCTGGCGCGCATCTCGGGCGTGTCCTCGCCCAGAAAGGATTTCAAGAGCGGCGTTTCGCCCGCCACCGGGTTCAGCGCATTGACCCTTATGCCCTCAGGCGCGAGTTCCACCGCCAGAGCCTTTGTCGCCGTAATCATCCAGCCTTTCGAGGCGTTGTACCAGTTAAGCTTGGGCCGCGGGCTGACCCCGGCGGTGGAGGCGACGTTCAGGAAGACGCCCGAGCCCCGCACCTTCATTCCGGGTACGAAGTTCTGCGCCGCCAGGTAGACCGACTTGCAATTGACCGCGAAGACCCGGTCGAAATCCTCTTCGTTCACCTCTTCCGCCGGTGTCGGCAGATGGGTGATCCCGGCATTGTTCACCACGATGTCCGGCAGGCCGAACGTCATCTCCGTGGCCAAGGTCAACGCCTTCATGCTGGCCGCCTCCGACACGTCCACCGGACAGGCCGCCGCGCCCAATTCCTCGGCCAGGGCCATCGCGCCGGGACCGTTGAGGTCGGCGATCATCACCTGCGCGCCCTCGGCGACGAACTTGCGCACGATGCCGGCGCCAAAGCCGCTCGCTCCACCGGTCACCACAGCCGTCTTTCCTTGCAATCGCATATCGCTTCTCCCTTTTCAGACATCGCGCGATTTCCACCACTGGGCACCGGCTTTCAAACCGGGCGCGATACCGCCCAGTTCACAGCCCGGATGCCGGCCAGCCGCGCAAATCGGTCCAGTTCACGGTCCAACTTGGCCTTCCGCTGCGCCGTCCACTTGACCCGCGGCTCTGGCCAGAATCCCGTCACCTGCATCCATCCCGCCGCCCGGTCGGCCTTCAGCTCCAGCCGCCCGACGAACCGATCGCCCTCCAGCAAGGGATAAACATAGTATCCCCAGATCCTCTGGTCCTTCGGCACGAACATCTCGTTGCGATAAGCGAAGCCAAACAACCGTTCCAGCCGCACCCGGTCGCGGATCGCCGGATCGAACGGGTTGAGCAGCCGCAGATGCGATGACACGGCCTCGGACGCCGCCAGCCGCGCCTCGATATCGGCCACGCCCCAGGCTTGCCGCCATGTTCCATCCGCACCCTGCAATTCCAGGGGCACAAGGCTACGTCGTTCGGCCCACGCCTTCGCTTCCGGCGCGGTCATGGCCTCCCAGAACCGCTGCACCTCTCCGACAGTCGCCATCCCCAACCTGTCGAGCGCGGCATCGCACAGCCAGTCTGCCGCCAGCTCCTCGCCCGGGCAGTGGCGCAGGTCTTCGGGGAATACCCGCTCGCCCAGATCATAGAACTTCACGAAATTCTCGCGGTGACACGTCGC
The DNA here is from genome assembly GCA_046290265.1 of Roseovarius sp. Taxonomy (GTDB): domain Bacteria; phylum Pseudomonadota; class Alphaproteobacteria; order Rhodobacterales; family Rhodobacteraceae; genus Roseovarius. The sequence goes on from JBKAGF010000003.1 coordinate 87,673, forward strand.
CAATTCGCCCGCGTACCACATCTGGTCAAGCGCCTTCTTGTGCGGTGGACGCGCCCACATCTCGCGGCTTTCGGCCTTGGTGTCGAAGGCATGGGTCGACAGCGGACCCTCCCGGGCGATGCGGTCGCGGATGCGTGCAACCTCTCCCTGTCCCAGCCCCGACCGGTACCAGTCCGCCCTCGCGACCTTTTCCCCCAGCCGCCGGAACTGGCGCTGCCAGTAGGGCAGCACTTCCATCGGAATGAGGGATGCGTCATGGGTGAAATGCTCGAACAACGCGCGATTCTTCAACAGAGGCCATAACTGCCGCTCGCGGTAATTCCTGTTTCGGCTCCACAAGATGTGGTGGTGCGCGCGTGTCACATTGCGGATCGTGTCGATCTGAACGAACCCCAGGCGCCGGATCGTCCCCATCACGTCCACGGCCCCGCCCGGAGCATCGGCCAGGCCGTTGGCATGCAGCCACAGCCGACGCGCGGCCCGGTTGCCGATGCGCAGGGGCGTTCTCACGACTGGCTCATGTACACCAGCGATTCGCGCAGCGCGCGGCCCTCGAACTGCAGCACGGTGTTCAGGAACAGTCGTCCGATGGCGCAGGCGTCGGTGGTGCTGGCCCGGTCGAGGTTTACCATCGCCGCCATCAGACGCCCCGCCCGGTCCGTCGCCTCGATGCTGCGGGTCATAACAGCCTGCACGCGCTCCTCGACCCGCCGGATTTCCGCCGCGCTCAGGCGGACGGGCGCGCGCCGCGCCCCGATCCGCGCCGCCTTGGCCTGGATGCGGTAATACTCCTTCAGAGCCTCGGTGTTCATCCGCGCCGCGACACGCGATGTCACTTCCGCGAAATGCTGCGGGCGCATCCGGTGACTGACGGCCAGCCCGCACTGGCGGACCGTCATCGCTTCCATGATCGTACGTTCCACCGTGTAATAGAACTTCAGCTCGCCCGTTGTCAGGTGCCCAAGCCCACGCTCGATCAGCGGCCACATCAGGCCGTCCGCCACCTGGACCGAAGTGGGGTCTTCGAATGCGGCGATCACCCGGTCGGCCACGTAGCCCGCGATCACCGGATCACGATACAGCAATTCGGCCTGCCGGACTGCCAGCGCAAGGTTCTCGCCGCGAAACCCAAGTCTCTGCAGGTCCTCGCGCACAGGCGCGATGTCCGGCAATTGTCCCAGCAGCCGGATGACCTCGCGCCGCTCCATCTGGGTGTCCCGTTCCTGAGACAAGGCACCGACGGTGCCGGCCAGCAAGAGGCAGGCGATGACAGCAATGAAGCGCAAGGGAAGTCTCCAATCCTCGACAGGCGGGGTGCGGCCGGACCCGCGGCCCGTTATCTTCTGGCAGCCTAAAGGGTTTCGCGGACGACCTGCAACACAGGTTTTCGTGAAACGCGGATTGCGCGCTGTGACGGTGCGGCAGGTCGCATCCACCCGTACCCGGTCAACGCACTCACGGCAGTCCGGCATGGTGTGCAAAGGTTTCGAAATGCCGCCTTTTCAGTCCCTTGCGCTGTCGCTTCGAGACTGGATAAAACCCTGCCGACCTGCTAGGGGAGCGTGCGAGACCACATGCCGGAGCGTCCCATGAGCGCCACAGCCCGCAAATCAGCGCCACTTCCCGACGATATCCGTGCCATGAAGGGCGGCACCCCAATTGTTTCGCTGACCGCCTATACCACACCGATGGCCCAATTTATGGATGCGCATTGCGATTTCGTTCTGGTGGGCGACAGCGTCGGCATGGTTCTGCATGGCATGCCCAACACGCTGGGCGTCACGATGGACATGATGATCCTGCATGGCAGCGCCGTGGCGCGTGGGCTCAAGACCGCGATGATGGTCGTCGACATGCCCTTCGGTACCTACGAGGAAGGCCCGGCGCAGGCGTTTCGCAATGCCGCGCGGCTGATGGCCGAAACCGGATGCGCGGCGGTCAAGCTGGAAGGCGGCGCCGCCATGGCCGACACCATCGCATTCCTCGTGGCGCGCGGGGTGCCGGTGATGGCGCATATCGGCCTCACGCCGCAATCCATCAACACCCTGGGCGGCTACAAGGTTCAGGGCCGGGACGACGGGGCAGGACAAGTCCTGCGCGACGCGCGCGCGGTGGCCCAGGCCGGGGCTTTCTCAGTGGTGCTGGAAAAACTTCCCGCGACACTTGCGGACGAGATCACCCGCGAGATCGCGATCCCCACCATCGGCATCGGCGCCTCGGCAGGCTGTGACGGGCAGATCCTCGTGCATTACGACATGCTGGGGCTCTTCACCGCGTTCAAGCCGAAATTCGTCAAGCGCTATGCCCATTTGGGCGAGGATGCCGAAAGGGCCATCGCCACCTATGCCGAGGAGGTCCGCACCCGCGCCTTCCCGGCCGAAGAGCACCTGTTCTCGGACAAGGCGCCCGGCAAATGACGGCCCCGATCCTTCGCAAGCTGGACGACCTGCGCGCCATGACCGCGCCCTGGATACGCGCCGGCGCGCGGATCGGGGTGGTGCCGACGATGGGCGCACTGCATGACGGGCACCTGTCACTGGTCGCTGCGGCGAAACAGGCCTGCGACCGGGTTATCGTGACAATCTTCGTCAACCCGAAGCAGTTCAACAACCCCGAGGACCTCGCCAATTATCCGAGAACCGAGGAAGACGACGCACGCAAATTGGCCCGTTTTGACGTGGGTGCGCTCTGGGTGCCGGACGGCGATCAGGTCTATCCCGAGGGGTTCGCCACCACCGTGTCTCTCTCCGGACTGACAGACGTGATGGACGGCGCCTATCGTCCGGGGCATTTCGACGGGGTTGCCACGGTGGTGACCAAGCTTTTCACCCAGACATCCGCCACCGACGCCTATTTCGGCGAAAAGGACTTTCAGCAGCTTCTGATCGTGCGCCGCCTCGCCGCCGATCTCGATCTCGGCGTCACTGTGCATGGCTGCCCGACGATCCGTGACATCGACGGGCTGGCGCTCAGCTCGCGCAACCTGCTCCTGTCCGACCGGGCCCGCACCACCGCCCCCCGCCTGCACCAGGAGATGGAGGTGATCGCCGATGGCCTGTCGCGGGGAGAGGATTTTGCCGCCCTGCAAAGCGCGGCGATCGCGCGCCTGCTCAAGGCCGGGTTCACCAGCATCGATTACCTGGACCTGCGCGCCCGGTCCGACCTGCGCAGCATTGCCGGCCCGACGGAACCGGCACGGCTCTTTGCCGCCGCGCATCTTGCCGGCGTGCGCCTGATCGACAACATTGCGATCTGACGCGCCCACCTGGCTTCACTGTTCCTCAAATACTCACATCCCGCCGCCGGCCGTCCCGCGTCGCACCCACCGTGACGCCCCCGGTCAGACGCACAGCAAGCGGCGCAGCGCCAGGGCCATGACCTGCGCACTTTCCACCATGTCGTCGATGCCCACGTATTCGTCCGGCTTGTGCGCCAGGTCCAGAATGCCCGGTCCGTAGGCGATGCAGTTTTTCAGTCTCCCGATCCGGTCGATATGCTTCTGGTCATAGGTGCCGGGGCTGACGACATATTGCGCCTCGCGGCCGAAGACCGTCTCGACCGCCTCGGCCACGGCGCCCACCACAGGGGCATCGCGCTCGGTCATCGTCGGTGCGACGCTGTGAATACCCTTCATGGTGTATTCGAAGCCTGACCGACCCGAGCGCACACGCTCCAGCACGTCGCGCACCTCACGCTCGACCTCGCCGATGTCCTCCTCGATCAGGAATCGCCGGTCGATCACCATGCGGCAGCGGTCAGGCACGCAGGGGCTGGGCAGGCCGGTATAGTCCGTGTCCTGCTCGCGCTCGCCGCCATGGATCGAGTTGATGTTCAGTGTCGATTGCCGCGCCCCTTCCGGCACGACGGGCATGTCGGTGCGCTTTCTCGCCAGCGCGGGGAACAGGCTGGCCTCCATCTCGGACAGGACCGCCCCCATGTGCCGCACCGCGCAATCGCCCAGAAACGGCATCGAGCCATGGGCGATCTCGCCCATAGTCTCGATCTCTGCCCACCAGACGCCGCGATGGCCAAGGCAGATACGGTCCTTGTTCAGCGGTTCGGGAATGATCACGTGCTGCACCCGGTCCGGGCTGAAATACCCCTTCTCGGCCAGATAGGCGACACCTCCGAACCCGCCGGATTCCTCGTCCGCCGTTCCACTGATCTCGATCGCGCCCACGAAATCGGGAAAGATGGCCATGAACGTCTCGGCGGCCACGATGCTGGCCGCAAGCCCACCCTTCATGTCGCAGGCCCCGCGCCCGTAGACGCGTCCGTCCTTCACCTCGCCGCCGAACGGGTCGACGCTCCAGCCATGGCCCACCTCGACCACGTCGATATGGCTGTTGAAATGAACGCACTGCCCGGGAGCGCTGCCTTCGCGCCGGGCCACGATGTTCCAGCGGGGGTAGCGATCGCTGTCGCCCACCGCGCCCTCCGCACGAACCAGTTCGGTCAGGAATCCGGCCTGTGACAACCGCCGGTCCAGTAACTCGCAGATCTCGCGATACCGGCTCCCCGGCGGGTTCAGCGTGGGGATGCGGATCAGGGCCTGTGTCAGCGCAACCAGATCCTCGCGCCGCGCCGTCACCTCGGCCAGAAGCTCTGCGATCTGCCTGTCGCTCATGCCACCGTCCCGAGCCACGTGATCGACATATGCAAAAGCGATTTCACCGACAATTTCCGCATTCGCAACCGCCTTTCTTCGCGCACTGGGGGCTCTGCCGTCAGCCTAGCACCGCTGCCGCGAAATAAAAGCGTCCGTGCCTAGGCCAGCAGGTGCGCCAAGATTTCAGGCAACGTGTCGAAGTGATCAAACCGGGCGTCCTGCGGCAGATCCTCGACGGCCGTCTTGCGATATCCTTGCGTGTAAAGCGCGAACCGCACGCCGGCACGCGCCGCCGTCTCGGCGTCCACGTCGCTGTCACCCACAAAGACCACGCGACCGGCATCCATTCGCGCCACCGCCTCCTGCAAAGGCGCCGGGTCCGGTTTGCGGACCGGCAGGGTGTCACCCCCGATAACGACGCCGAAATGGCGATCCAGTTTCAGATGCGCCAGCACAGACCGGGTCGGCCGCTCCGGCTTGTTGGTGCAGATCCCCAGCGCCAGGCCATCGGCCGCCAGAAGGTCAATGCACGCTTCCACCCCCGGATAGGGCCGGGTCAGGTGCACGGCGTCCTCGTAAAGGTCGAGAAAGCCTTGCAGAACCTGTGCCTGCAGGGCGGGGTCATCAGACCGGCCCCGCGCGGCAAGGCACCTTTCGATGAACACGGCCGCGCCATGCCCGACGAACCCCCGCACCTCGGCCAGCGTGAAGGGTGCAATCCCGTGTCGTTCCAACACCGTGTTGGCGGCGGCATGGATATCCGGCGCGCTGTCGATCAGGGTCCCGTCAAGGTCGAAGATAACCGCGCCGTTCATGACGTCCCCAGCGTCATGGACCCGAACGCATCGCCGGGCGTCCCGGGTCGCATCCGGATCAGGCGCGAGTCGGCCACAGCCGCCTGCCGGTGACGCACCGCCTTGCGATACTCGGGATCGCGCAGCATTCCGACAAAGGCATCCACGCTGGGATATTCCGCGATGAACGCGATGTCCCATGCCGCGTCCTCCGGTCCGATCAGCATCAGTTCCGGCTGGCCCGCCCAGACGATCCGGCCACCCAGTCCGCGAAAGACCGGCGCGCTTTCGCGACCATAGGCGGCATAGGCTTCGGCGCCGGTGGCCCTCGTTCCGTCTTCATATGTCGCGACGTCGCGCAGGCGCACAAGATTCAGCATGTGCACTCGCCCCGCGCGATCCATCTCGCGAAACGCGGCAAAGCGTTCCCGCGTCGGGTCTATATGGCCTGGCATCACGGCCCTCCTCGTTGCGACCCCACCCTGCCCCGGTCCGCCGCCAATGAAAAGCGCGGTTGAACCGCCAGATGTCCCCGCGCGACCCACGGTCATCAACCCGAAAGGAGCTGTTCCATGAAACGCCTTGCAGCCTTGACCCTACTTTCCCTGACCCTCACCACCCACGTGCTGGCCGAGGAAGGCACGATCGCCCTGCGCGACCTGACTGCCGATATCGTGCCTACGGCGGCCCGGCCCGGTGCCGACCGCGACTTCGATGGCAACGGCCCGATCCTGACGCTTGGCACCGAACTGACAATCGGGCGCGGCGGGCGCGCGATCTTCGCCTCGGTGATCTTCTCGGCACGCGAAGACGGCGGCGACGGAACCGCCACTTCGATCCGCACCGCGCCGACCGAGGTCTGGCGCTGGCAACCTTCCGACGGCGCCCGGTTCGTCAGCCGAATCCTGGTCGACCCGGTGGTCACGACCCGGCTGCGGGCAGTTCCCGGCTGTGCGCCGATCGGCTGCGCCATAATCGGCCCGTCCGAGGATGGCGGCATGATCCTGACCCAGCGCGATCTGCCGGGCTACCTCGCGAGCGTCACCTACCTGGGCGATACCACAGGCGACGACATTTCGACCGATCCGAACCCGCATGGCGACACTTCGATCCGCAACATCAGTTTCGATCCGATCCGGGTGGAGTTCTCGAACCAGCTTGGAGGCTGAAACCGTCTCGGCTCTGCCCGCGCCGGCGGGGCCGCATCAGGCCTTCAGGATTTCGTCCACCCAGTGTGGCACCACCTCGCTGGCCGGCCCACGCCGATGGTCGGCAAAATCGCGCGAGGCCGTCGAAACCTCGAGGTTCAGTTCAACCGTATGCGCGCCCATTCTCCGCGCATGTTGCCCATAGGCCGCCGCGGGGTAGACATTTCCCGAGGTGCCGATGGCGGCAAAGATATCCGCCTCGGCCAGCGCCGGGTCGATCCGGTCCATTCCATAGGGGATTTCGCCGAACCAGACTACGTCGGGCCGCGTGGCGTTCTGTCCGCATTCCGGGCAAGCATCTTCTACAGCCATCTCGACCGGCGCAGGCCATCGATGGCCGCAGTCATGGCAGAGCGCGCGGTCCAGTTGCCCGTGCATATGCAGCACATTCCGGCTGCCCGCCATCTCGTGCAGTCCATCCACGTTTTGCGTGATGACCAGCACCTCGCCCGGATGCCTGGCCTCGAGCCGCGCCAGTGCGTCGTGCGCGGGATTGGGACGTGCCGCGGCGGCCTGCGCCCGACGTGCATTGTAGAATGCATGTACAAGCTCGGGATTGCGTGCGAAGCCTTCGGGCGTCGCCACATCCTCGATCCTGTGCCGGGCCCACAAACCGTCTTCGTCGCGGAAGGTACCCAGACCGCTTTCGGCCGATATTCCCGCACCGGTCAAGATCACGATCTTGCTCATACCCGCCTCTGCCTTTGCCTTCGATGCCACAGTTTCGCTCAACTTAACTTTTATGACCCGATTTGAAACCATCCCGCGCCCGGCCGCGACTGCCTCTCAAAGACTGAGGAAAGTATATTGTTCCAGGACTCCAACCCTGTTTTCGAGTTTCGTGGCCCGTTCGGTGTTCCGGTGCAGATCGGCGGCTCCCTTATCCTGCTCTTCGCTTTCTACCTCTATAGCGGCGGAGGCGACCTTGCCTGGTCGGCGGCCTTTGTCCTGATGCTCGTCCTGTCGATCTTCCTGCACGAGATCGGCCACGCCTGGGCCTGTCTGCTGCAGGGTATCCCGGTGCGCCGCGTGATGCTTTTTGGTGGTGGCGGTTTCTGCGAACCCGCCCGTTCGGCCACCGCCCGTCAACAGGAACTGATCGTGGCGATGGGACCCATCGTTAACCTCCTCCTCTGGGCGTTTGCCTCGCTGGGCTCGGAGGCGCTGTGGAACAGCCTCTACGCAAGCGCCTCGGCCTATTCAAACCCAGAGCATCTGTTTGCCTCACCGAAGGCGCAGGTTGCCGGGTATCTGGGGTTTTTTGCGTCAATCAACGGCTTTCTCGCGCTCTTCAACCTGATCCCGGTACAACCGCTGGACGGCGGCAAGCTCCTGCATTTGCTGATGCTGCGCCTGACCCCGCAATCCGTTGCCGCCACTGTGACCGGCGCTATAGGTCTTGTCATATCTGTCCTCTGGATTCCCGGCATGCTGATCGCCTTCGGGCTTGGCTGGTGGCTGCTTTTCTTCATTCCATCCATACCCCTGCACTACGCCATGATGCGCGGCCGGCCTGCCTGAGACCCCCGCCGAAACCTCACACGAATTTCGCGACAACGATCGTTCGTCCGAATACTCCTGTGCCCTCGGCCAGTTTCGCGTTTCCTGAAAACAGCCTTCCGCCGCTGGAAAAACAGGGCGCGTTTCAGGGGCCACCCCTTGCCCGGCGTCGTCAATCGGCGCAATCGAGAAGGGACAGGAGATTTGCCATGCCCCATACCCATCTCAAGACCGCCCCCGGCCAGCCGCCACAGACGATGGCCGACATCACCGACACCGTGCAGGTGATGCTTGCGCGCCTCAGGACCGGCGGCGCACAGACCGCGCTGGAATACGCACGCCAGCTTGACGGCTGGACCGGCGACATCACGGTGACCGCCGATACGATAGACGCCGCCATCGCCCGCGTGCCGCAAGCACTGAAGGACCAGATCCGCTGGGCGCATGACAATATCTCGCGGTTCGCCGCCGCACAGCGCGCCACCGCACAGGATATGCAGGTCGAACTCCGCCCCGGTCTCGTCGCGGGTCAGCGGCAGATCCCTGTACAGGCGGCGGGCTGCTACGTGCCCGGCGGTCGCTATACGCACATCGCCTCGGCGCTGATGACCATCGCCACCGCGCGCGAGGCCGGCGTGCCTGACATCACCGCCTGCTCGCCCCCGAATGACGATGCGGGCATTCCTGATGCGATGCTCTATGCGATGCACCTGGCGGGCGCCACGCGCATCCTTTGCATCGGCGGGGTGCAGGGCGTGGCCGCGATGGCCTTCGGCATGTTCGGCGCTCCCGCGGCGGATATCCTCGTGGGTCCCGGCAATGCCTATGTGGCCGAGGCCAAGCGCCAGCTTTTCGGCCCGATCGGTATCGACATGTTCGCTGGCCCGACCGACAGCCTGATCCTGGCAGATCACACCGCCGATCCGGAGGTGGTCGCCATAGATCTCGTCAGCCAGGCCGAGCATGGCCACAACAGCCCCGTCTGGCTTGCCACCACCGACCGCACGCTGGCCGAAACGGTTCTGGCCCGCGTGCCCGAACTGATCGAAGACCTGCCCGAACCCAACCGCGCCGCCGCCACGCAGGCCTGGGCGGACCTGGCCGAAATCGTGCTTTGCGAAACGGCCGAGGACATGGCGCAATATGCCGACGCCAAGGCGCCGGAACACCTGCAGGTCATGGCCGACAACCCTGACTGGTGGCGGAACCGCCTTACTGCCTACGGCTCGCTTTTTTTGGGGGAGAACACCACCGTGAGCTTTGGCGACAAGGCTTCCGGCACCAACCACGTCCTGCCCACGTCCGGCGCCGCGCGCTATACCGGCGGGCTGTCCGTGCACAAGTTCCTCAAGACCGTGACTTGGCAGACCGCCTCGGACGAAGCCGTGCATGATCTTGCGCGCGCCACTGCCGCGATCAGCCGCGCCGAACGCATGGAGGGGCATGCCCGCGCTGCCGATATCCGGCTGGACAAACTGGCCGGACCTGCGAAACTCAGCGTGAATTCCAAAGGATAGGACAATATGAATCTCGCCAAATTTCCCCGCGTGCGCCTTGCGCATCTGGCAACGCCGCTCGAACCCATGCCGCGCCTTTCCGAAGCGCTCGGCGGGCCCGAGATCTGGATCAAGCGGGATGACTGCACGGGGCTTTCGACCGGCGGAAACAAGACGCGCAAGCTGGAATTCCTGATGGCCGAGGCGCAGGAACAGGGCGCCGAGATGGTGATGACCCAAGGTGCGACGCAGTCGAACCATGCCCGCCAGACAGCGGCTGCCGCGGCCAAGCTGGGTTTGGGCTGCCACATCCTGCTCGAGGATCGCACCGGCTACAATTACGACAACTACAAGTACAACGGAAACGTCCTGCTGGATCACCTGCACGGCGCGACGATGGAACATCGCGGTCCCGACCTCGACATGAACGCCGAAATGGAGTCGGTGGCCGACACCTTCCGCGCCGATGGCAAGAAGGTATACACCATCCCCGGCGGCGGCTCCAACGCCACCGGTGCGCTGGGTTATGTCAACTGTGCCTTCGAACTGCTGCACCAGTTCGTGACCACCGGGATGGAGGTCGATCACATCGTGCACGCCACCGGCTCGGCCGGGACGCAGGCAGGCCTCGTTACCGGGCTGAAGGCGATGAACGCGCAGATCCCCCTGCTGGGCATCGGCGTCCGCGCACCAAAAGCCAAGCAGGAAGAGAACGTGTACAACCTTGCGCTCAAGACGGCCGAGAAACTGGGCTGCCCCGGCGTGGTCGCCCGCGAGGACGTGGTCGCCAATACAGATTATGTCGGCCCCGGCTACGGAATGCCCGCGGACGACACGCTGGAAGCGATTGATCTTTTCGCCCGGACCGAGGCGATCCTGCTTGATCCGGTCTATTCCGCGAAGGGCGCGGCGGGCCTGATCGACCTGTGCCGCAAAGGCCATTTCAAGAAGGGCGAGCGCGTCGTTTTCCTGCACACCGGAGGCGCCATCGGGCTGACCGGGTACAGCCATTGCTTCGACGTACCGAGATAGAGGCGCAATGAAGGCGGTCGGCATCCTTGGCGGAATGGGCCCCGAGGCCACCATTCTGCTCATGCAGAAGGTCCTGGCCGCAGTGCCGGCGCAGGACGATGCCGACCACGTACCTCTGATCGTGTACCAGAACCCGCAGGTCCCCTCGCGGATCAGGGCGCTGATCGACGGTGACGGCACCGATCCGATGCCGGTTCTGATGTCGATGGCGCAGGATCTCGAACGGGCCGGCGCGCAGGCGCTCGCCATGCCTTGCAACACGGCGCACCACTATGCCATGGCCGTCGCCCATGCCACCAGCCTGCCGTTCCTCAACATGATCAACCTGACGGGCGCGCATCTTGCCGCCAGCGGCGCGCGCACGGTCGGGATGCTTGCATCGCCGGCGGTACGGAAAACCGGCGTCTTCGACGCCGCTTTCGCGGCACGTGGCCTGACGCCGCTCTGGTCCAGGGACGACGCGGAGCTTCTGTCGATCATCCGGGCCGTCAAGGCAGGTGAGGACAGCCGTTCCCTGGCCCCGCGCCTGGGCCACGTGGCGGCCGAAATGACCCGCGGCGGCGCCGATCATCTTCTTGTCGCCTGCACCGAGCTGTCATTGATGTCACACGCCCTGCCGCCCGGCACACCCGGTACGGACAGCCTCGACTGCCTCGTTCAGGCGATCGTCGAATTTTCCATTGCCTGACACGTGGTCGTCATGGTGGTCCGAGGGGCCACGCCGTGCGAGTTGACATTCTTAAACTGTATATACATTGTATCCCAAATCGAGTATGACCACTCGCGAATAAGGACCACACTCACGGAGCAATCCATCATGACAGACCTCACAAGCGTTCCCGGCATCGGCCCTGGCCTTGCCGCACAACTGGCCACGATCGGGATCGCAGATATCGGGGCACTTGCCCGGGCCCAACCCGAGGATATCCTGCCGATCCGCGGAATTGGCCCCGCGACCGCGCCGGTTCTGATCGCCCATGCACGGCGCCTGACCGGAACCTCGCCCGCACCAGCAGCCGCGATGACGGAAAGCGCTCCTGAGAGGGCTGGACCGGCAAAGAAAAGTAAGCAGAAAAAGACCGGAAAAGATTCAAAGACACCAGAAAAGCCCAAGGCGAAATCGAAAGGCAAGGGCGCCAAAGCTGACAAAAAGGCGTCCGCAGAGAAAAAGTCGGCAAAGAAGAAGATGATGAAAGCCGAGAAGGCCGCAGAGAAAGCGCTCGACGCTGCGAAACAGGCCAGAAAGAATGCCAAGAACGCCTCTGGCAAGGCCAAGGCGAAAGTCAGGAAGGAAGCCGAAAAGCTGATGGAAAAGGCCGCGAAGAAACTCAAGAAAGCCAAGAAAACGGCCAAATCGTCGAAAAAATGACGAGCGGGCACCAGGATTATTCGCACGAATAATCCTGGTGGAAGAAAAATGGGACGAATTTTCTTCCACGGTCGCCGGTCTCTTCGCAAAGGCCCGCCGGCACCTTGCGCCAACGCCATCACCGGTTTCGATACACGAAAACCATCTTCTCGGATTTTCCGCCGGGTGGACGCGGGAACGGGGCAGCGCTGCGCACCTGCGCCTCGGCCGCGCTGCGGATGCCGGACGACCCGGAACTGTCAAGGATTCGCACCCAGGCCAGCGATCCGTTCGGATTGATCTGGAAATAGACCCGCGCCATTCCGGTGGCGCCGTTGTCCACCCGGGGACCGCGGTTGAGCTTCATCAGCACCCGACCGGCGTAGTTGGTCGTGCCCGCATTGCCCTGCCCGCCGGAACCTCCGAAATCCCCGGGATTGGCATTCCCGACCCGGCCCAGAGCCAACAGGTCGGTGCCGTCCCGCTTGTAGGCGGTCAGGGGCGATTCGTATGCCGGGGCGCGGCTGGCCTGTGACGGGGGCTGCTCGGGCACGCCCAGCTGCTCGGCGGTGGGCCGCGTTTTCGGGGGGCGCAGCGACCGGGAGACGGCCGATGTCCGCAGGTCCGGCTCCTCGGCGGCAATCACCTCGTCCGGCGCCTCGGGTGTCGGTGCCAGGTCCGCAGCCTCGTTTTCGGCGGCTGTCGTCTCGGGCTCCGCGTCTTCCTGGGCCTCGGCGATATCCTCGGCGGGATCAGGCGCGCCATCCTCGGCCCCTTCAGGCGGTTGCGGCTCAGCTTCGGGAGCATCGGGCGCGATCATCGCGATGTCCGACGTAGCCTGGTCCTCACCGGCCTCTTCGGCAGCGTCATCAGCGATGTCGCCGGCGCCTTCATCCGGGCTTTCGGCGCCATCGGCAGGGCCATCGGGTGCAGTCACGTTCTCCGGCGAGTCCGATGCCACCAATGCTTCTGTCGTGGGCAGCTGGTCGGCTGGTGTCACATCCGGCGGCTCTGGTGCCTCTGCCGCCTCGGGCGCGGGCGGTTCCGGCAAGGGCTCGGCCAACTCGTCAAAACTCCGGCCGGTGTCGGGTGGCACCGGGGCCTCTGCGGGCGGAGGAGTTTCTTCAGCCTCGCGCAGGATTTCCTTCCAGCCGACGCCGATGCCGTGCAGCAACAAAGAAAAGACGATGGCAGCGATGGCCACGGGCAAGGAACGCCGGATCATGAGTGGGCCTGCCGGATCACGTCAGAACCGCCCCGCAGACCTGCCGCGGGCCGGCGTGGCCAGCGAACGGCCTGGCGGCACAGCATATATCCGGCATGAACAGGCGTCACGGTTCCTCACGGCCAACGCAGCGATCGCTGCGCCGGCAGATTACGCCAAGCCGCGACGCCGCGAAACCAGGTCCTACGCTAACGTGATCGGGATCGTGGAACGGCACGGCTCAGGCGCGGCGGCGCTCCAGCTCGTTACGCAGTTCCTCGGCCTCGTGCCGCGCCTCACGCAGCCCTTCCATCGTCGCCGACAGCTCGGCTTCGGTTTGGCTCAGCTGGTTGGTCAGTTCCGCTTCGCGCTGCTGCAGATATGTGATCGCCTGGTCGCGGGTTTCCTCGGCCTCGTGCAGTTCCTGCGCCATGCGCTCCAGCTCGCCCACGTCCGAACCGGAGACCCTGATGAACCGATGCACCAGCCAGTTTGCAAACCACCCCATACAGAATGCCACGAACAGCACAATGGCCGTGGCGATGATAAATTCAGTTCTGTTCATCCGCCTCAGGTTCCTGCCCGGCGTCCCCCTCCGCCGTGTCGGTCTCGTTTACCGCTTCTTCTTCCAGCGCTTCAAGCGTTGTTTGCTCTTCTTCGATCGGTTCGGGGCGGATGACCCGAAATTCGATCCGGCGGTTGGCCTCGCGGCCTTCCTCGCTGTCGTTTCCGGCAATAGGATCGCTTTCGCCGTATCCCTTGGCTCGGATCGAAGCGGTCAGAACCCGGCGCGCCCGCAATTCGTTCAGCACCGACTGGGCCCTTGCCTGGCTCAGCTGCTGGTTCATCACCTCGCGGCCCTGGCTGTCGGTGTGCCCTTGGATCTCCATGCGGATCTCGCCGCAAGCCTTCAGGATCTCGGCAATCCGGTCCATTATCTGGCTGCCATTCGCGTCCACATCGGTTTCACCTGGCTCGAAGGTAATCTTGTTTTCGGCCTGCACCTCGGCGATCTGGGCCTCGCATTCGTCCGGCGTGGGCTTGCTTGCGACCGGGTCCAGCTCCTCTCGGTAGGTCACGTCGATATCGAAATTCGCGGCCTCGCCCAGCTTCGCAGCGAACATCGAGGATATCTCGGCGCTTGCCCCCTCCTGGCCGGTCTGGCCCGATACGGTAATGGCCTCGGGACCTACCGACACCGCACCATTGGAAAGATAGGCCAGTGCCTCGAGGCCGGTCAGGACCCGCACCGTCCAGTCGGCGGGCAGGTTCTCGGCCACGCGCGCGGTCGTGCTGACGACATCCGAGCTGAACTTTGCCTTGGCGAAACTGTCGATCATTTCGCGGGTCTGTGCGCTCTCCACGCGGCCACGAATCTGCACCAGCCCCTCCGGCGAAAGGGTCGCCACGAACTCCGGCGGCGCTTCCGCGACGTCGTTCTCTGGCTTCGGCAGAACCGCCTTAAGGGCAAAGACGTCCGGAAGACTGGTCTCCAGCCGGCCGATCACGGTGTCGTAGAGTTTTTCATCGGTCCCTTCGGCGGCGACCAGGGCGATATCGGCGTCCGAGAAGGTAACGCTGCCCCCGCCCAGCTCGCCCAGCGCCACGATCGCGAGTTCCGCCGCTCGCCCCCATTGCGGCGACGGCACGCCAAGTGCCAGGGTGCATTGCGCCTTCTGCTGCAGTCCCGCGCGGCCGGCGGCAGCCAGGATGCGGTCTTTCGCGGCGTCGGTGTCTGCTGCGCAGGCATCGAACCGGCCCACGCCGTCTTCCAGCAGGTATCGCAAGGTGAAGGGCGTGATCACCGGCCGCGGTGCAGAGATATTCATGGACAGGCGCACGCCTTCGGGTACCCGCCGCGCCAGCTGGGTTTCAAGCTCGCGCTTGTGCTTTTCGCTGTCGGCCATCGCCACCACGCTGACCCGACGCGATTCGACCGAGATCTTCGCCCGCGGCATCCGCTCCAGAACGGTGACGGCATAATCCAGCGCCGCGTCCCAAGTGTCGGGATGCGGATAATCCGCGGTTTCCAGAAGGTCGGTCACCTCCTTCCCGGGTGCGCTTCTCGACACGTCCGCCACAAGTTGCTCGCGGTCGGTGTCCGCCGGCACAAGGCCGATCAGTGAAAGTCCGCTGTCATTGCTCAGAAGCTCGATGGAAAACCGTGGCGGGGCGATGCCCTGCGTGTCCTTAACGAGCATCTGGTCGATCACCCGAGCCGATTCCACCACGCTGCCCGCAATCGAAAGCGCGCGGAACCGCGTCGCCTCGGACGGGGCGGTCCCCGCAAGGAACACCTGCAGCCCGTCGGCATCCACCTCGGTCCAGGTCATCCCCTGTGCGTCGAGAGTGTCGCGCACCGCGTTGCGGGAACTTTCCTCGATCACCTGGACCGAAAACCGCGCCGCGAAAAGGCACAGCACGAAGGCCAGAAAGAAAGTACCCGCGATTGCAAAAATGGAAGAAAGGCGCATCTACCGTCGGCTCGCCGTTGTTTTTCCCTGAACTTCTTTAGGCGTCGCCGTCCCCGAGTGCAATCAAACGAAAAGTGCGGCGGCGAAAAACGGCAAGGGCAACAGGCCCGCGTCGCGGTTCGACCGGAACAGCCGCAGAAGCGTCGCGTCGTCCTCCATGTCGAACTGCCGAAGCTGCCAGAAGAGATGCCAGCCAAAGACCCACGAACCAACCAGCGCGACGAGCACGGCAAGAACCGACCCGCCCGCCGCTGCGCCGATCACCGCGACGGCCATCAGGCTGACCGCGCCCACAAGGAACCGGCGCAGCCAGACCGGGGTGCGGCCGGCAAACAGCCGCGCGGTCGATTTCACGCCGATCAGCGCGTCGTCCTCCGCGTCCTGCTGGGCATAGACGGTGTCGTAGAACAGCGTCCAGGCGATCCCCGCCAGGTACAGCACCACCGCCGGCCATTCCAGACGCCCGCTATGCGCGGTCCACGCCAGCAGCGCGCCCCAGTTGAATGCAAGCCCCAGGAAGATCTGCGGCCACCAGGTGAACCGCTTGGCGAAAGGATAGATGCAGACCGGCGCCAGCGAGATGATCCCGAGGATGATCGCCGCACTGTTGAAGGTCAGAAGGATGCAGAACGCCACAAGCGCCTGCGCCACCAGCCATGCCAATGCCTGTTTCACGCTCACCTGACCCGACGGGATGGGCCGCGACGCGGTGCGCGATACCGACCCGTCGATATGCCGGTCGGTGATATCGTTCCACGTACACCCCGCGCCCCGCATCAGCAGCGCCCCGATGCCGCAGCCGGCAAAGATCCACAGGTCGTGCCAGGTGGCACGCCCGTCATGCAGCATCGACAACAGCAGACCCCACCAGCACGGCAGCAGCAGCAGCCACGTCCCGATCGGCCGGTCTGCCCGACTCAGCCGCAGATAGGGCCGGCTCCAGGCCGGGGCCGACCGATCTACCCAGTTGCCCTTGACCGCATCGGCGACCTCTCCGGTCGCATCTGGCGTCTGGTTCAGTCCGGTCATATGTTGGCCCCATGTCGACTGCAAAGATCAGGCTTTATGTAGAGCACCCGCTGGGACAAGGGCAAACGGTTCCTCTGAACCGCGATCAGGCGCATTACCTCTTCGGCGTGATGCGTCAGGGCGCGGGCAATGCCCTCCTGCTCTTCAACGGTCGACAGGGCGAATGGCGTGCCACCGTCACCGAGGCGGGCAAGCGCGGCGGCCTGCTGACGATCGAGGCACAGACCCGCCCGCAGCAGGATCCGCCCGACCTCTGGCTGATCTTCGCGCCCATCAAGAAGGCCCGCACCGATTTCATCGTCGAGAAAGCCGCCGAGATGGGTGCGGCCCGGATCATTCCCGTCCAGACCGACTTCACCAATGCCGAACGCATTCGGCAGGACCGCCTTCAGGCTCACGCCGTCGAGGCCGCCGAGCAATGTGGCGGCACCTATGTCCCCGAAGTCACGGACCTTCAGAAACTCGACCGCCTGCTTGCCGAATGGCCGGAAACCCGGAACCTGATGTTCTGTGACGAGACACTCGTGGGCGAAGCCATCCGCACGGACGGACACGCCGCGCCCTGGGCCATTCTGATTGGCCCCGAGGGCGGCTTCTCCGACGCCGAACGCGCACGCCTTCACGGTTTGCCCTTTGCCCATGCCACGTCCCTGGGCCCGCGCATCCTGCGCGCCGACACCGCCGCCGTCGCCGCCATGACCGTCTGGCAACAACGCTTCGGAGACTGGGCATGAGCTTCATCCGTCCCGATGCCACCGCCAGCCTGACCCGCTGGCGCGAGGTGCTGATCGCCGCCGCAGTACTTGCGCTCGGCGCATGGTGGGCGACCGGCTTCGTCGGAATTTTGTCCTGGGTGGGATACGCCCTGCTGCCGCTCGGCGCCGCTCTGGGCTTCATCGGCCTGCAACGCGCCCGCTTTCGCCGCGCCTCCGGCGGACCCGGCATCGTGCAGGTCGACGAGGGCCGCGTGACCTATTTCGGCCCCCTCACCGGCGGCACGGCCGACCTTGCCGAGATGACCCGTCTCACGCTCGACCACGGCGCCAGACCCGCGCACTGGGGTCTGCACCGGCCCGGCCAGCCCGCCCTGATGATCCCGGTGACCGCCCAGGGGTCCGATGCGCTTTTCGATGCATTTGCCACGCTCCCCGGTCTTCGCGTGCAGAAAATGCTTGCCGCCCTCTCTTCACAAGACCGCGAAACCGTCACCGTCTGGTCCACATACTTCAATCGGCTGCATTGACACCCCAGCCCATTCGGGCCAAGCCTCTCCCCCAAGTTCGCGCGCAACGCAGGAAATTTCTTCATGTCCATCCCCCAATCCGGCGGCGGCCCGATCGAGTCTCAGGCCCAACTGGCAGGTTATCTCGAAAGCGGCTGCAAACCGCGCGACGCGTGGCGCATCGGCACCGAGCACGAGAAGTTCGGCTATTGCAAGGATACGTTCAAGCCCATCCCCTATGACGGCGCGCGCAGCGTCCGCGCCGTTCTCGAAGGACTGCGCGACAAGCACGGCTGGTCCCCGATCGAGGAAGGCGGCAACCTGATCGGCCTCGAAAAGGACGGCGCGAATGTCTCTCTCGAACCTGGAGGACAGCTTGAACTCAGCGGCGCGCCGGTCGAAACCATCCATCACACCTGCGATGAGGTGAATGTCCACCTCGCCGAGGTCAAGGACGTGGCCGACAAGGTCGGCGTCGGCTTCATCGGCCTCGGTGCCGCCCCGATCTGGCGGCACGAGGACATGCCGATGATGCCCAAGGGCCGCTACAAGCTCATGGATGCCTACATGCAGAAGGTCGGCACCATGGGCCAGACCATGATGCGCCGCACCTGCACCGTGCAGGTGAATCTCGATTTCGCGTCCGAGGCCGACATGGTGCAAAAGCTGCGCGTCGCGTTGGCCCTGCAACCGGTCGCCACCGCGCTCTTTGCCAACTCGCCCTTCCTGGACGGCGCACCGAACGGTCACAAATCCTGGCGCAGCCGCGTCTGGCGCGACCTGGATGCCGACCGCACCGGCATGCTGCCCTTTGTCTTCGAGGATGGCTTCGGCTTCGAGCGTTACGTCGACTACGCCCTCGATGTGCCGATGTACTTCGTCTACCGCGACGGGCAGTATATCGACGCGCTCGGCCAGTCCTTCCGCGATTTCCTCAAGGGCGAACTGCCCGCGCTGCCCGGCGAAACGCCCACCCTTTCGGACTGGGCCGATCACCTGACCACGATCTTCCCCGAGGCGCGGATCAAAAAATTCATGGAGATGCGCGGCGCCGACGGCGGCCCGTGGCGGCGGCTCTGCGCCCTGCCAGCCTTCTGGGTCGGGCTGATGTACGACCAGTCCGCGCTTGATGCCGCTTGGGACATGGCCAGGGGATGGGACGCCGAAACGCGCGAGGCGATGCGCGTGGCCGCCAGCGAACAGGCGCTCGATGCCAAGGTGGGCGACATCTCGATGCACGACCTCGCGCGCGAGATCCTTTCGATCGCCGATGCCGGTCTCAAGGCCCGTGCCCGTCCCGGTGCCGGCGGCATGGTTCCGGACGAGACGCATTTCCTCAATGCCCTGCATGAAAGCATCGACTCGGGCCAGGTGCCCGCCGACGAACTGCTTGATCGCTATCACGGCGCGTGGAACGGTGACCTGACCCGGATCTACGAGGAGTTCAGCTACTAGCGGATCCGCGCCTTTCCCGGCGCCACCTTTGGTGTCGAAACCCAAATGGAAACGTCCCGGAAAAGGCCCGCGCGACCAACAAGCGCCCCTTGACGGAAACGGACCAATCCGCAATCCCGGCGCCCTTCGGCCGCAAGGCTCATGAACCGCCGGCGCTGCCAACCGGAAAGGGCCACGGTCACCGCGGCCCTTTCCTTTCATCGTAACGGGCTCAGGCTCCGGAAGGTGCTTTCGCCCGGTAAAGCGCCAGCCGCAGCGTATTCACCGCATGCGAGAACCCAAGACCAAGGCACAGCATCGCCAGCCCCAACGCCAGGAAGAACGCCACCACAGGCGTCTGTGCCAGGATCGGAAACGCCGCCGCGATCAGCAGGACGCCTCCCGCTCCAATGGCGCAATAACCCGTCGCCACCGTGACCGATACCAACCGCGCCGCGGCACCGGTTTCCGGACAGTTCTTCTGCATCGTTCCGATCAGCAGGATCATCCGGGTCAGGGCCACGAGTGCAATCAGCGACAGCCCGATGAAGATCAGCAAATATGTCAACATTGTCGTTTTTCCTTCAGATAGTGCGCGCATAGAGGTCGCGCCGGAAGTTGCGATAGAAGATGCCGAAAACCCCGCCCCAAAGCGGGGCGAAAATCAGGCCGAACGCGGCGAAGAGGGCGTATTGCTGCGCCGCCGGCGGCCCGCCTGTCGCCAGCAGGTAGAGAAGGAAGCCCCCCGCAGGCAGGCCATAGCTCACCAGTGCCAGCCTCGCGATGCGTCCCGGCTCCGGCGGGTAACGGCCCAGGTGCCACAGAAGGACCGGCACCCCGACGGCCAGATAGAACGGGCCTCCGATGACCACGGCGAAAACCGGGATGCCAATCGCCCAGAAACCCGCGGCAGCTACGGCAAGCGGCGCGCCGATCAGTGCAATGAAGAATGCCACCGGGTCTATCACCCAGGTCTCGCGATTTTTCTTACTTGCAGTTATTTCTGTCATAACAGAAACCTCCGATCAAAATTTTTATCCGGTTTTGCCCTTGGGCAGGAACCTTGCGATGCGCGCGCCCAGTTTCACGGCGCTCAACTGGACAGATCGCGGCAGCCGCGCCACGTCGCGATACCAGTCATCGAACATTTGCATCGTCTCCAGCGTTTCCCTGATGCGGCCGCGGATCTTCTTCGGCGTTCCGTCCTGCTCCGCCTCGTCCGCCACCGCCTTCAGCGCGGCCAGTGTCGGCGCATATTCCCGCACTCTCCGGCCTTCGATGACGACATTTACCAGGTCGAACATATCCCGCACCGACGTGAAGTGATCCCGGCGATCCCCCAGTTGGCGGCTGACCTTCACCAGCTTCCAGGCCTGCAGCTCCTTCAACCCGTTCGACACGTTCGATCGCGCAAGGTTCAGTGTCTCGCTGATCGCTTCGGCTGTCATCGGCTCGGGCATCACGTGCAACAACGCGTGGATCTGCGCCACGGACCGGTTCACGCCCCATTTCGCGCCCATCTCTCCCCAATGAAGGATGAAGTTCTGCGTGGCGGGCGAAAGGTCCATACTGCAATTCCTGAAATTTCTGTTGTACCAGAAATAACAGAAACAGTCGCAATGTCAAGCGCACTTGCTTTCATTGTTCTTCAAATACTCAAACTCCAACGCCGCCGCGGGCACGCGAGATCATTTCTGGCCGATCTTCGGCTCCGTTCCGTCGCGCAGCCGCCGGATATTCGCAGCGTGCCGCAGGAATATGAACAGTGTCAGCAATATTCCCAGCACGAACAGGTCCCGATAGTTCAGGAACACGACCCAGATGGTCGACAGCGCCGCCATGTAGATTGCCGCCATGCTCGAGATCCGCGTCGCCGCCGCCGCGATCAGCCAGCTAAGGCAACAGGCGATCCCCACCGGCCAGGCCAGCGCCAGGAAGATGCCAAGGAAGGTTGCCACTCCCTTGCCGCCCCGGAACGACAGCCAGATCGGAAAACAATGGCCGGCAAAGGCGGCGAAGCCGGCCAGCTGCGCGGCATCCTCGCCCGCCAGCGCCCGTGCCAGCAGAACCGCCGCGGCACCCTTGCCCGCATCCAGAAGCAGCGTCGCCAGCGCCCCCAGCTTGTTCCCGGTGCGCAGCACGTTCGTGGCGCCGATATTGCCCGATCCGATCGTACGGAGATTCCCAAGCCCCATCACTCGGGCCACCAGCATCCCGAACGGGATCGACCCAAGCAGGTACCCGATCACGCCCCACAGGGCGAGGACGGTGAAATTGGACTGCAATTCAGGCATCTAGGTTCTCGAAGACAGCGTTTCCGGAAACATAGGTCGCAAGAACCTTGCCCTGCAAGCGTTGCCCGTCAAACGGAGTGTTTTTCGATTTCGACCGCAATGTCCAGCGGTCCAGCACGAAAGGCGCGTCAGGATCGAACAGCACCAGGTCCGCCGGTGTACCCTCCGCCAGCCGGCCCGCCGCCAGCCCAAGCCGCCTGGCAGGATTCAGCGCCAAGGCACGGAACAGCGCCGGCAGGTCCAGGTCACCGGCATGGTACAACCGCAGCGCCGCGGGCAGCAGCGTTTCCAGTCCCACTGCCCCGCTTGCCGCCTCCTCGAAGGGCAGGCGCTTGCTCTCTTCATCCTGGGGCGTATGCATCGAGCTGATGATGTCGATGGTGCCCTCCCGCACGGCTTCGACCATGGCCCGGCGGTCGTCTTCTGACCGCAGCGGCGGCTTGACCTTGAAGAAGGTGCGATAGTCCGCGACGTCCATCTCGTTCAGTGTCAGGTGGTGGATCGACGTGCCGGCAGTCACGTCCAGCCCCGCCGCACGGGCGCGTTCCAGCGCGGGAAGGCTCGCCGCCGTGGTCACCTGATCGACGTGATATTTCGCGCCCGTCGCCTCGACCAGCGCAAGATCGCGTTCCAGCCCCATGCGTTCGGCCACCGTGCCAACGCCCGGCAACCCCCGCAGCGAGGCGAACTTGCCACTGGTCGCCGCTGCCCCTGCGCTCAGGCCGGGATCCTGCGCATGCCCGATCACCAGCGCGCCCAGACTGCTTGCATAGGTCAGGGCGCGGCTCAGCACCTTGTTGTCGGCAACCACATGGTCGCAATCGGTAAAGGCCACGGCGCCCGCATCCATCAGAAAGCCGATCTCGGTCATCTCGCGCCCGGCGCGGCCCTTGGTCAGCGCGGCCATCGGCAGCACGTTCACCGGCGCTGCTTCGTTGGCGCGGCGGGCGACGAATTCCAGCGTTTCGGGACTGTCGATCGCCGGCAGTGTATCGGGGCGCGTGATCATCGTCGTCACGCCTCCCGCCGCCGCCGCGGCCCCGGCGCTGCGATAGCTCTCCTTGTGCCGCTCGCCCGGCTCGCAGACCTTCACGCCCAGGTCCACGATCCCTGGCGCCAGACATCTGCCCCGGCAATCAACCCGCCTGTCGGCGCCCTGCGCCGCGTCTTCGGTACCGCTGGCGGCGATCCACCCGTTCTCGATCAGTAGCCAGCCGTCGCGAATCTCGCCCGCCTCCGGGTCCACCAGACGCGCGTTCTCGAACAGCACCGTCGTCATGCTTTCTGCCTTTCCTGAACCTGCCGTATCAGCCGCATCACCTCGTCCGCCTCCGCGATCCGTTCAAACCCGATATCCACGCGATAATGGCCATTCTTGCGCCGGCGCATTTCGTGGTCGAACATCACTGACCCCGGATCGCCCTGCAGTTCCAGCCGCGTCTGATCCGTGATCGGGTAGCTTTTCAGCGTCCTCCCCCGCAGGGGCAAGTCTTGCGCGATGAAGGCCCGCCTGTCGGTCAGCGTGTACCATGTGTGTCGCCGCTTCCACGGCTCCCAGAGGATGCCGCCAAAGGCAAGCCCCAGCCCGACAGAGAAATGGATCAAACCGAACATCCAGAAAAAGCCCCCGGCCTGCGACGCGAGGATCATCCATACCAGGGCGAACCCAGCGAAGATCAGGCCGAAGACCATCGATCCCACGGCCGCGATGCCGACGGTGACACGGGCATCGGGACGCCCCTGCCACAGGACACGCTCGCCGGGGTCAAGAATACCGTCCCACTCGTCGTGTGGCGCGGTCATGCATGCGCCCCCGCGCATGGTCTTGCGACGCACCACCCTGTCACGAGGCCACCCAGACGACCACCGCGGTCAATACGAACAAAACCAGCAGCACAATCATCGCCACCCGGCCCGACATCGCCGCGTCCGACTTCTTCTTCGTCGTCGGTGCGACGTCCGGCTCGGGCGCCACTTGCGCTCCTGCGCTCGGGAGCGGATCGAACTGCACCGGCGCCTTGTCCTCGTTGAATGTCGCCACCAGCCGCAGCGGCGCGCGCGGCGTCAGCACCTGCGCCTGGCCGCCGAACGCGCCCGATCCGATGACCAGAACCGAGCCTTTCAGGCCTTCGATCAGCACATGCGCGTCCTCGAGATCATCCGCGGAAACACCCATCCCCTGCTCGAGGTACTGGCTCAAGCCATACCCTTCCAGATCCTCGACCTGCATCATGTCGACATAGTGCGGATCCAGGGTCTCGGCCCCCAACGCCTCCTGCAATGGCCAGCTTCCATTGCGCCGGATGAACGTCTCGGCTTGTTCGCGGCTCAGGTCCACGTCGAAGACGCGCACCACGCCACTCTCGCTTTCGCGAATCTCGATGCGCTCGCTCATGCCATCACCTCCTTGGGTTTCGCCCTCAGGTTCCGCGCCAGCAGGTCCATCGCCGCCATACGCACGGCCACACCCATCTCGACCTGCTCCTGGATCACGCTGCGATTGATGTCGTCCGCGATCTCGCCGTCGATCTCCACCCCCCGGTTCATGGGGCCCGGGTGCATCACGATTGCATCCGCCTTCGCATGCCCGAGTTTCTCGGCATCCAGACCGTAGCGGTGATAATACTCCCGCTCGCTGGGTATGAAACCGCCATCCATTCGCTCTCGCTGAAGGCGCAGCATCATAACCACGTCCACGTCTCTCAGACCCTCGCGCATGTCCTCGAAAACCTCGACTCCGAAGTCGCCAATACCCGCAGGCATCAGCGTCGACGGCCCCACCAGCCGCACGCGGTTCTCCATCTTGCCCAGCAGGATGATGTTCGAGCGTGCCACGCGCGAGTGCGCGATATCCCCGCAGATCGCGATGCTCAACCGATGCAACCGGCCCTTGGCGCGCCGGATCGTCAATGCATCCAACAGAGCCTGGGTGGGATGCTCGTGCCGCCCGTCGCCCGCGTTCAGCACCGCGCAGTTCACCTTCTGCGCCAGCAGGTCCACCGCCCCCGACTGCGGATGCCGCACGACCAGCAGATCGGGATGCATCGCGTTCAGCGTCATCGCCGTGTCGATCAGTGTCTCGCCCTTCTTGATCGAACTGGCCTGCATCGCCATGTTCATAACATCCGCGCCCAGCCGCTTGCCCGCAAGCTCGAAACTGGCCTGGGTGCGGGTGGAATTCTCGAAGAACATGTTGATCTGCGTGAGACCCGCCAGCGCATCGGCATGTTTCTGATCGCGCCGGTTCAGGTCGACATAGCGGTCCGAAAGATCGAGGATCGTAGAGATATCAGACGGCGCCAGGGGCTCGATCCCCAGAAGATGCGCGTGTTGAAAAGTCATGCCACCGCTCCGTCGCCAAGTCTCTGCGCGCTTATAGGTAAGCCCGCGACATGGAGCAAGCTGCACATGAAAACGCGTTCCGCGCCGGGACCACGCGCATCGCGGAACGGGGCGAAGAATCACCAACCCGGGCAATTCCGCGGATGACAGCCGCCGGCTTGAAAATTCAGTACTCAATATGCCGAAACATTGGAATCCCCCAAGTATTCGGGCATGTCCACCCCAATTTAGGGACCCCCCTTGATCCCAGTTAATGAAGGCTCTCCGCCCGCGTGACACAGTGACCTTGCGTTTTGACAGGGTGGGGCATGAGTCCGATGAGTGATTACAAGAAAAATCTTAGTGGTTTGACGGAACTGCGAGAGGCGCGCCGCGAAAGCCGGCACCTCATGTGGTCCGCTGCGTTCTTCAGCATCTTCGTGAACGTGCTTATGCTGACCGGGCCGCTGTTCATGCTGCTGACCTATGACAGGGTGCTCGGCTCGCGTTCCGGCAGCACGCTCGTGGCGCTTTTCGTCATCGTCGCGTTCCTGTTCCTGGTCATGGGGTTGGTGGACTGGGCGCGCGGCCGCCTGATGACACGCCTCGGCGCGCGGTTCCAGAAACGGCTCGACCGCCGGGTCTTCGAGGCGATCGTCAAAAGATCCGCCACCGATCAGAGCGTCGAAGAGAATACCACCCGCCGGCAGATCAAGGATCTCGAGGCGTTGCAGAAATTCTACGCGTCGCCCGTCTTCATCGCCCTGTTCGACATCCCCTGGGCCCCGATCTTCATGGCCGGCATCGCGCTTTTTCATCCGTGGCTGGGCATTATCGCCATCGGCGGCGGCACCATTCTCATCCTTTCCACTGTGCTCAACCAGTACGTGACCAAGGCCGCCACGGTGAAATCCGCGGCCTCCAGCTATCTCTCGGACCGCTACTCGAACCATATCCAAAGTGAGGCCGAAACCATCCGCAGCCTCGGGATGCAGGGCAACGCGTTCAAACAGTGGTCCAAGCACCGCGAACGCGCGCTGGCGCAGTCCGTGAACGCGGCCGACCGGGGTGCGGCTTTCTCCAACTTCTCCAAGACGTTCCGCCTCTTCATGCAGTCCTGCATGCTGGCGGTAGGGGCCTACCTTGTCCTGCTGGGCGAGGTGACGCCGGGAGTGATGATCGCGGCATCCATCCTGTTCGGCCGGGCGCTTGCGCCCGTCGAGACGGTCGTCAACCAATGGGGCGGCATCCAGCGCGCCAAGCTGGCATGGGAAGGTCTTGTCGAACTGCTTTCGTCCATCCCCGAGGATACGGTTCAGATCGAACTGCCCCGCCCGAAGGGCCGCGTCTCGGTCGAGCAGATCACGGTCATCCCGCCCGGCGCCAATCAGGCGGTTCTGCGCCTGGTCAGCTTCGACATCCAGCCGGGCGAGGCCGTGGGCATCATCGGCCCCAGCGGCTCGGGCAAATCGACCCTCGCGCGCAGCCTGACAGGCGTCTGGCCGCTCGCGGGCGGAAAGATCACTCTGGGCGGTGCGCCGCTGAAACAGTACCACCCCGAGCGTCTGTCCCAGTATATCGGCTATCTGCCGCAGCGCGTTGCCCTGTTCGACGGCACGGTCGCCGAAAACATCGCGCGACTGGATGGCGACCCGGACGACGCCCGGGTGATCGAAGCGGCCAAGAAGGCCGCGGCGCATGACATGATCCTGACGTTGTCCGAGGGCTACAACACCCCCGTCAGCGCGGTAGGAACCCAGCTGTCGGGCGGTCAGATCCAGCGCATCGGACTGGCGCGCGCGCTTTACGGAAACCCTGTCCTGCTGGTGCTGGACGAACCAAACTCGAACCTCGACAACCTGGGTTCCATCGCCCTGAACGAAGCCGTCAAATCGCTCAAGGAAGAGGGCGGCGCAGTTCTGATCATGGCCCACCGTCCGGCGGCCATCAAGGAGTGCGACAAGGTTCTTGTGCTTGAAAACGGCACCCGCCGGGCCTGGGGCCCGCGCGAAGAAGTCCTGTCGAAAATCCTCTCGAATTTCGACGTTATCCGCAAACAAGCCAACATTGCCGGAGGTGTCGCATGACCCGCGCAACCAAGGACCGCACAAACTTTCGTTCCCGCATCCCGATGGTCATCGGTTTCGGCACGGTCATACTTCTTTTCGGCGGCTTTGGCGCCTGGGCCGCTCGCGCCAAGATCGACGGCGCGGTGCTTGCCACCGGCCGTATCGTGGTGGAACAGAACCGGCAGGTCGTTCAGCACCAGAATGGCGGCCTCGTCGACGAGGTCATGGTACGCGAAGGGGACTACGTCGAAAAGGACGCGGTCCTGATCCGGCTCAGCCCCGAGATCCTCGCTTCGGAGCTGAAGGTCCTAGAAGGACAGCTGTTCGAGATCATCGCCCGCCGCGGCCGTCTCGAGGCAGAGCGTGACGGCGCAGACGAGATCGTCTTCGATGCGCTTCTGACCGAAGGCGCCGCGACCGACCCCGCCTTCGCCAGCCTTGCCGACGGACAGCAGCGTCTCTTCGAAGCCCGGCGCGATACGATGGAAAAGGCCATTGTCCAGCTTCAGAACCAGCGCCTGCAGCTTCAGGAGCAGATTGCCGGCATCGACGCCCAGTCCGAAGGGGCCAGGCAACAGCTGGAGCTGATCGAGAAAGAGGTCGCGGACCAGCAGAAGCTTCTCGACAAGGGGCTTGCACAAAGCTCTCGGGTGTCAGCGTTGCGCCGCGAGAATGCCCGCCTTCTGGGCACGATCGGCGACCTGAAATCCCGCCGGGCACAGGCACGGGAACGCATTGCCGCGCTCGAGATCGAAGAGCTGCAGTTCCAGGCGGGCCGCCGCGAGGAAGCCATCTCGATCCTGCGCGACCTTTACTATAACGAGATGGAAATGATGGAACGTCGCCAGACGCTCAAGCGTCAGCTGGAACGCATGGAAATCCGCGCCCCCGTTGCCGGCGTCGTCTACAACCAGCGCGTCTTTGGCAGCGGCTCGGTGATCCGCCCGGCCGATCCCATCCTTTACCTTGTTCCACAGGACAGACCGCTTGTGATCGAAGCCCAGGTCGACCCCATGCACGTGAACAAGGTCTTCGCACAGCAGGACGTGCTGTTGCGCTTCCCGGCCTTCGACATGCGCGAAACGCCCGATCTTTTCGGCAAGGTCATGCAGGTTTCGCCCGACTCTTTTTCGGACGAACAGACAGGCGGAACCTACTACCGCATCGAGATCGTCCTGCCCAAGTCGGAAATTTCCAAGCTTGGCGATGGCCAGACACTGGTGCCGGGGATGCCGGTGGATACCTTCATCCGCACAGGCGAGCACACACCGGTTCAGTACCTCACGGAGCCGATCACCAAGTACTTTGCAAAGGCGATGCGCGACGGCAGCTGATCCACGAGGTTATCCCGCAAACTTTCATGGAAACCTGGAACCGCCGGCATCTGCCGGCGGCTCTGATTCTAGGGGGCGGCGTTGTCTCGGGCCCGCTGTTTCGGTCTTTGACGGCACAATTCCGGCCCGTCACAGACCCTCGCGATGACGCGTTTACCTTCTGTTAACACCAGTCAATCGCCGCGCCGACAAATCATTGAAAATCTATGAATTAACTAATGATCACCCCTAATTTGAGGGTATTTCCGACCCCCCATATTTGGCTCAATGGTGTTGGGTTTCAGCCACGCATGGCGAAGACAAAGCCCAGAACCGTATCAACCGATCTCTCGCCAATCATGCGAGTTGAGTCCGATAACTGGAGGTTATCATGCATAAGAAGAGTAAGAGCGAAGCTTGGTCCATGGTTAATGGCGTCTGGACAGGCGGCACACCGGGGTCTGACAACGGCGATTTCAAAAGCCCGCAGAACGCTGGCGTGAACAAAGGCAAGGGCCTTGGCGGCAACGACCACATCGCCGGCAACGCGAACACCAACGTGATCCTCGGCGGCGGCGGCGATGACTTCGTCCGCGGCGACGGCGGTGACGACTATCTCTGGGGTGACAACGGCTGTGACGCCATCCTCGGCGATGAACTGGGCGACACCGAAGGTGGCAACGACCAGATCTCCGGCGGCAATGGCGACGACGTTCTGGCCGGCGGCGCAGGCGACGACTGCATCAGCGGCGACGACGGCAGCGACCTGGTGATCGGCGGCTCGGGCAATGACGACCTGTCCGGCGGCGGCGACGATGACGTGGTCCTCGGCGGCACCGGCGACGACAAGATGAGCGGCGGCCAAGGCGACGACTGTATGGCCGGTCAGGATGGCGAAGACGTCATGCGTGGCAATGCCGGCAACGATTCGCTGTCCGGCGGCGCTGGCGACGACGTGCTCTATGGCGGCACTGGCGACGATGTCATGTTCGGCAACGCTGACTGCGACTACATGAACGGCGGCACCGGCAACGACACCATGGACGGCGGCTCCGGCGAAGACACCATGCGTGGCTATAACGGCAACGACAAGATGTATGGTCGCGATGGCGACGACGCCATTATGGGTCAGCGCGGCGATGACTACATCGAAGGCAACGACGGCAACGACAACATCCAGGGCGGTGGCGACGACGACACCATTCACGGCGGTGACGGCGACGACATCATCCAGGGTAACGACAACGTCGACTGCATCGACGGTGGCGCAGGCAACGACCTCATCTGGGGTGACAATGCCGACGGCCAGGAGACCGGCGACCTTGCGACCGACTACATCCAGGGTGGCACCGGCAACGACACCATCCACGGTGGTGAAGACAATGACGTGATCGACGGCGGCGACGACGACGACGTTGTCAACGGCGATGACGGCGACGACGTGCTGGCCGGCGGCGCAGGCGACGACGAAGTCAACGGTGGCCAAGGTGACGATCAGATCCACGGCAACAGCGGCAACGACACGCTCAACGGCGATTACGGCAACGACGTAATCGATGGTGACAACGGCGACGACCTGATCGACGGTGGCGCCGGCGACGACTGCCTGGACGGCGGCAACGGTTCCGACACGATCTATGGTGGTGAAGGCCAGGACAGCATCGACGGCGGCAATGGCGCCGACGAAATTCGTGGCCAAGCTGGCGACGACATGCTGTACGGCAACGACGGAAACGATGCGCTCTACGGCGGTTTCGGATCCGACACGCTGCTTGGCGGTGACGGCGATGACAAGCTGGTCGGCAACAAGCACAGCGACTGCCTCCTTGCTGATGCCGGGCGCGATGTCATGGTCGGCGGCGCAGATGGGGACGACTTCGTCTTCGGCTACGACATCGACACCGATGGCGACGGCGAATGCGACGAAACTTCGCTGACCATCGACAACAACGTCATCGCCGACTTCGACAAGGAGCAGAACGACCGTATCGTCTTCCACTCCGACTTCGAAGGCACGCTGTCGGCGTCGATCATGGGCGACGATGTCCTGATCTCGTCCAGCCTGGGTGGCTCGGTTCGCGTCAAGAACCTGGTCAACGAACTGGATGGCATCAACCCGTCGGATCCGTTCTTCGACGAAGACGACCTGATGGACTTCCTGCTCCACACCGGCGAAGACGGTGACGGCAAGGGTGTGATCTACTTCGAAGACAAATGCGTGATCATCCCCGAACGCGAAGCCGAACAGGCCGAGGTCGACTGCCCCGAAATGGAAGCGATCTACGAAGATTGCTGCCGCGAACTGGGCACCAAGGACATCGGCGACACCTCGATCAACACGACCGAGGCGGAGATCGCGATGCTCTACGTCGAACAGGACGCCAACGTCACCATCGACGGCGGCAAACTGTGGATCGACCTGGATGCAGAAGGCTCGATGTCGTACCACGCCTGATCTCAGGCGGTACCGAAGCGAACGAAACAGGCGCCCCAATGGGGCGCCTGATTTCATTTCAGGCAGGTCTTCCGCTTCGTCAGCCGTCCCTGTCAGACCCGGGGTGTATCCCCGGCCGCCCCGCCCTTCTCGGCCTCATACTCACCAGACTTCGTGCGTTGTACGTGGTCCGCGGCCGGGACGTTACAGCCCATCCGACGCGTCAAATCTGCCGTGTAACGGCATGGATTATCCGGCACCGCACGTACCGAGCGGTCATAGGTCGGCACAGAAGGCCTGCAGGACTGCGGAGAATTCGGATTTTCGTCTAAGCTGACGCTGCTATGCGGGGCGTGCCGTCAACCGCATTTCCGGCTTCGGCACGATCGGTAGTTTCGAGGAATGATAAAGCTGGATCAGTTCGGACTGACGGTGCAGCCCCATCTTGGACAGAACTTGTTTGACATAGCTGCGCACGGTGGCAACAGACCAGTCGGCATCCGCCGCGATCTCGGTCACCGTCTTGCCCAACACGATGCCTCGGGCGACCTGCTTTTCGGACCGCGTCAGCCTGTAGATTCCGAACAGCTGGTCCAGAAGCCACGTCGTGTCGGAATCCTCGCCTTCGTAGATGACCAGCGCATGCCCGGATTGAGCAGCTTCCAGGGGTGTCACCAGCACCAGACGTGGCATCTCGTCCGGCCCCAGAACAGGCACCAGCGTCGTCTTGCGCTCTGCCGAGACTGCCGCGGCAACCGCGTTCTGGAACTCCGCACCGCCGGCATCGCTCAAATGAACGATCTGCTCCTGGCCTGCAGGCTCCAATCCGGGCGGGGCATCGGCCGCAATTGCAC
Source organism: Roseovarius sp. (assembly GCA_046290265.1). Taxonomy (GTDB): domain Bacteria; phylum Pseudomonadota; class Alphaproteobacteria; order Rhodobacterales; family Rhodobacteraceae; genus Roseovarius. The sequence goes on from JBKAGF010000003.1 coordinate 119,308, forward strand.
CGCTGCGCGCGTCGTGGACGATACAGCCGCGCTTGTCGACGACCACGAATTCGACCGACAACAGCGGCATGACCGTCCGGTAGATGCCCTCGTTCCAGTCCGCATTCATGAACAGCGTCTTGTTCAGGGCCTGCACCACATAGGTCAGGCCCATCCTGAACAGCGCCTGGCGGTTGAGCGTGTCGTCGAAGGCACCGGTCGGAAACCCGATGATCGGCACCAGGCTGCCGGCGTTCTCGCCGATCCCGATAGTCACCTCCCCCGAGGTGATCCAAAGGTTCTTTTCCTTCTGCATGCGGCAGATCTTGCTGGCCACAGTGCCGGAGAAGGCCTGGTTGACCTTCAGATACCCGGCCACGCTGCGTCCCAGGGACTTGACGAACCTCGGATCGGTTCTCGATCTGGGGGTCCTCACGGCACACCATCCAGAACTGATCGAACTTCATGGTAACGCTGTCGAAGAAGCCCATGAACGCGTAGGGCAGGGCTGCGGACGCCGAAAAGTGCTTCAGGAAATCGCGATTTTCCTGGCCCGCCTCGGCGATCTGCTTGATTTCCATCATTTCGACACCACGCCTCCGGCCCCTTGCGGAGGCAAAGAACTCCCACTCCCGGAAACGAATCGAACTCGGATTCACTCCCCTTTTTCAATTGTCGCGGAACTCCTGAACGGCGCATTGACCGCGAGCAAAATGCGCCAGAAATATGGCGTGAAAAGAGTTTTTTATTTCCCCGAGTCGCCACGCTGGAAACAATTCCACCGCGTCGATGCGACATACGCATGACCCGCCGGACGGGATCGACCGGACAGAACTCGTACCGCGCGCACCCTATACGTGTAGGCACCCCTGCGGACACCGCCAAAAGTATTTACAGAACGGCGGAAGTCTCCGAAATTTCGAAAGAAATTCTCTGATTTTGACCCCCGTTAACACCGAAACCTGATTTTCTGGCATGCTGTATTAACACTCACTAGCGACGGAAAATGCGCCAGTTTCGTGAGATCGGGGGGGCCGGTCGCGCGGGCTGTCGGTGTCGTGGAAAGAAATTTTAATGAACGTAGGTTCACTCACAACACGGCCAGCGATCACCATAACTGCGAATGCGCATATCATTGCCGCAGCCGTTCTGATGCGAGACGAAGACACCGGGTTTCTGGTGGTCCTCGAGGACGGCTACATCGTCGGCGTGCTGACCGACCGCGACATCGTGGTGCGCAGCCTTGCCAGCGAGGGCCCAAGACCCGACATTCGCGTCCGCGACATCATGAGCCGCGAGGTCCTGGTCTGTTTCGAGCCCCAAGCGGTCGAGGACGCCGCCGCGATCATGGGCGATTTCCAGGTCCGTCGGCTGCCCGTCTGCGATACGCGTGACAGGCTCGTGGGCGTCCTGTGCCTTGACTCCATTGCCGAGGATTACTCTGAACAACTCGCCGGCGAAACCTATGGCGAAATCGTCGAGAAACGGCAACTGCCCCGCGTAGGATGACCCGGAACTTGGAAAAAGCGGGACCCGGCAGCATGCGGGTCCCGGCTGATGATTTTCGATATCGGTCCGAAGCCGCCCACGCGTCACAGGCGGATGGGCATGATCTCGTTTTTCAGACCTTCGTGCTCTGCACGGGCAAGTTCGCCCAGCGCGTCAAGGTCAAGAACCTTGATGTGCATCTGCTTGCGCATGTCGATGATCCCATTTCGCATCAGACGCCGCAATGTCCGGCACACATGCACGGAACACAGTCCGACATAGTCACCCAGCTGTTGCTGGGTCATCGGTATGCGAAACTCGGACACGCTGTCCTTCTTGATCGCCCTCAGGCGCATCGCGAATTCCAGGAGCGCATAGGCGATCCGCATGTCCGCAGGCCCTTTTCCCAGACGCAGAAGGCGCTCGTTGTAGCGCGCCTGCTTTGCCGCCTGGGTCAGGTACACCCGCCGCTGCAGGGTCGGCCAGGTGTTGATCATCTGCGTCCAGATCCGCCGCGGCATCGCCGCGACCGACCCGTCGGTCAGGGCACCTATGTTCATCACCGATGTCCGGCCGTCGGCCCCGGCGGGGTCGACGATGTCGCCGGGCATCGCAAAATCTATGATCTGGTTCTGGCCGTCGGACAAAGCCTTGGACATGACCAGCCAACCTTCCAACACGCAGTAGACCGAGCGGCTCTTGTCACCCTCGAACTGCACCGTTCCGCCCTTGCGGAATGTCACGGTATGTTTCTTCAGCGCATCCTGCAGGCACGCCGAGAAATCTTCTTCACCGGGAGTTGGATACTCCAGGATTTTGGAGTGTAATCTTTCAACGCCTATAAATTCAGCAAACACTTGGCTCTCTCCCAATGAACCGTATCTTGAGCAGCAAAATTGAACACAACTTGTTAAAAAATGACGCGCGGAAATGTGCGCGTCGGCACTGGTTTCAGCCTGTCCAAGCAGGCATGTCAGACCTTACATCAGAACCGATCTTTGGCGATTAACTTACGTTAATTTCCTGCTTGGACACCTGGCCCAAGCTGTTTCCTTTTTGGAAACAATATGAATCGCCAAGGCCTTTCAGCTAGTTAATGCGCCTGGCATAGCAGGATGGCACCGAATATTGTCCGTCATCACATGCGATGCCACTCGATTTCACACCCTTAATGGTTGATTAAGGTTTTTGAGCATCTTCCAATAAATTGAACAGCCGGTCAGAATTGCGAATCACCCCCCAACTCTGGGGTTCTTACCCGGACGATGCCTGGCGAACAAAAAAGCGCGACGACCCCGATATCGGCGTCGCCCTGCTGATCGGGCGCATTCAGGTCGGCGGCGATGCGCCAAAGACGCGGGCGGCAGATGGTGCTTTCGGACCATCGCCGACCTTCCCCCTTCGCGCTACACCCGCTATCTTCCAGCCCATGAACGCCCCCTTGGATTCGCACACAGCGCTTGCCCTGCTCGACTGGCAAATCGACCTCGGTGCAACTGAGGCGATTGGCGACGCCCCCGTGAATCGCTACGAGGCGCCTGAAAAACTCGCACCTGCGGCGAAACCCGACGCGGCACCACCCGTCTCCGCGAAGGCACCCCAAGTCGATACTGCCGCCGAGGCCGGATTTGCAGCCGCGGACGCCGCCAGTCTCGATGCTCTCGGCGCGGCCCTTGCCTCCTTCGAGCATTGCGATCTGAAACGCGGCGCGCGCAATCTCGTCTTCTCCGACGGTCATCCCTCTGCCCGCCTGATGATCATCGGCGAGGCCCCGGGCCGTGACGAGGATATCCAGGGCAAGCCATTCGTCGGCCGCGCCGGGCAGCTCCTGGACAGGATGCTTGCCGCCATCGGCCTGTCGCGCCAGAACGACGATTCCGCCACCGGCGCCTACATCACCAACATCCTGCCGTGGCGCCCGCCGCAGAACCGCGATCCTAACCCTCAGGAAATCGCCATGATGCTGCCCTTTGTGGAACGCCATGTGCAACTGGCCGATCCCGAGGTCATCGTGCTCATGGGCAATATCAGCTGCCAGGCGGCACTGGGCAAACGCGGCATCACCCGCCTGCGCGGCCAGTGGACCGAAGCTTTCGGCAAACCGGCCCTGCCGATGTTCCATCCCGCCTACCTGCTGCGCAAACCCCATGAAAAACGCGCGGCCTGGGCCGACCTGCTCGACCTTCAGGCGCGCCTCGAAAGACAATCATGAAGATCCTCGCCTTTTCCGATCTCCACCTCGCCCGCGCCCGCGCGGCCGAGATCGTGGACGCCAGCGCCGGGGCCGACCTTGTCATCGGCGCCGGAGATTTCTGCAACCACCGTGCCGGACTCGATCAGGCGATGGACATGCTGTCGGGCATCGTCGCCCCCATCGTCGCCGTTCCCGGAAATGCCGAAAGCGCAGAGGAACTGCGCGCCGCGGCGCTGCCCAATATGACCGTGCTGCACGGGCAAGGCACCAAGGTCAACGCATTATCCCTCTTCGGCCTCGGATACGGCGTTCCGGTCACCCCCTTCGGCGCATGGTCCTGCGACCTGACCAATGACGAAGCCGAGACGCTGCTCACCGCCTGCGAGAGCGCCGACATCCTCGTCCTGCATTCCCCGCCCAAGGGCGTCGCCGACCTGACCTCGCTCGACATGTCCGTGGGCTCTACCGCAATTCGCGATGCCATCATGCGCATCCAGCCGAAGCTGGCGCTGTGCGGACACATCCATGACAGCTGGGGCCAGTCCGGCAACATCGGCGCAACGCGGGTCGTCAATCTCGGCCCGCGTCCCAACTGGTTCGACCTGTGATGATCGACACGCTGACGCTGATCGCCTTCATCCCCGCCGCCATCGCGCTGAACCTCACGCCCGGGGCCGACATGATGTTCTGCCTGGGTCAGGGCCTGCGCGGCGGGCCGCGCCCCGCCGTGGCCGCCAGCGCCGGGATCGTTCTGGGCGGCATGGTTCATGTCACCCTCGCCGGTCTGGGGCTCGGTGCCGCCATAGCCCGCCTGCCGTGGCTCTTCGACGTGATCCGCTGGGCCGGGATCGCCTACCTGCTCTGGCTGGCGTGGCAAGCCCTGCGCCACCCCCCCACGGCCGGCGACACGCCGCCCGTCAAACCCTCCCGCGCCTTTCGCGATGGAATGGTCGTGAACCTTACCAATCCCAAGGTGATCCTCTTCGTGCTCGCCTTCCTGCCGCAGTTCATCGATCCTGCAAGCGGCAGCGTGCTGGCCCAGTTCCTGATCCTTGGCGCCGTGATCGCGGCAGGCGGCTTCTTCGTCAACGCCGCCGTCGGCATCTTCGCAGGCGGCCTTGGCCGCCGCATGGCCCGCTCCCCCGGCTTTGCGCGCGGCATTGGCTATGTCTGCGCCACCATCTTCACGGGCCTCGCCCTGCGCCTCGCCCTCATAGAAAGGACCTGACACCATCATGAGCCGCATCGATGACAGCAAGGAGTTCATCCCGGTCCGCATCGCCGTCCTGACCGTCTCGGACAGCCGTGACCTCAGCCAGGACCGCTCCGGCGCTGTCCTGGTCGATCGGATCGAACAGGCGGGCCATATCCTTGCAGACCGCATGGTCGTCCGCGACGAGCGCGACCAGATCACCGAGCAGCTGCGCGAATGGATTGCCAGTGACGAGATTGACGTCGTTCTTTCCACCGGCGGCACCGGCCTCACGGGCCGCGACGTGACGGTCGAGGCGCACAGGGATGTCTATGAGAAGGAAATCGACGCGTTCGGGACTGTCTTCACCATCGTTTCCATGCAGAAGATCGGAACCAGCGCAGTGCAGTCACGCGCGACGGGCGGTGTTGCAAACGGCACCTACCTTTTCGCCCTGCCCGGCAGCCCCGGTGCGTGCAAGGACGCGTGGGATGAAATCCTGTCATACCAGTTCGATTATCGCCACCGGCCGTGCAACTTCGTCGAAATAATGCCGCGTCTGGACGAACATTTGCGACGGAAGTGACCTTAGGCCGCGTATCAGCCCCATGAAACCTTGCCGCGGGCGTCTATCTTTATGGTATGACTGCCCCGCGCCAAGTGGCTTAAAAGGTTGATCTGAATGCGGTTCCTGCGCCACAGCCTGACCGGACTGTTCCTGCTGTCCCTGACAGTGGGCCTGTTCGCTTATGCCGGTCAGATCGTGTTTTCCGCCGTGCAGGAACGCATGAGCGCCGAACCCCAGGCGCCCGAACGGCGCGAACGCGTCTTCACCGTCAACACCGTCATCGCCACGCCGGGACCCCAGACACCCGTTCTGACAGCCTATGGCGAGGTCGAAAGCCGCCGTACGCTGGAAATCCGGTCTGACACGGCGGGCCGCGTGACAGAACTCACTTCGCTCTTCGAGGATGGCGGCCGCGTCCGCGACGGGCAGGTGTTGGCCCGCATCGACCCCACCGATGCGCAATTTGCCCTCGACCTCGCCCGCGCCGACCTCACCGACGCCGAGGCCGAGGTGCGCGAGGCCGAACGCGGCCTGAACCTTGCTCGCGACGAGCTTGCGGCGGCGCAGTCGCAAGCCGAACTGCGCAAACGCGCGCTCGACCGCCAGCTTGATCTGGAGGAACGCGGCGTCGGCACCGCCGCGGCGGTGGAACTCGCTGAACTCGACGCCGCCAGCGCCGAACAGGCCGTCCTGACCCGCCGGCAGGCCGAAGCCACTGCCGAGGCCCGCGTTGATCAGGCCCAGACCCGTCTGTCGCGCAGCCGCATCGCGCTGGCAGAGGCGCAGAAGGCGCTCGACGAGACCACGATCACCGCCCCCTTCACTGGCACGCTTCAGGCCGTCAGCGTCGTCGAGGGCCGGCTGGTTTCGGCGAACGAGAAGCTGGCCGACCTCATCGACGCCGACGCGCTCGACGTGGCCTTCCGGGTCTCCACCGCCCAGCACCGCCGCCTGCTGGACGAAAACGGCGAACTGATACCAGCCCCGGTCCGCATCCGCCTCGACGTCTTCGGGCTGGAAATGGAAACCACCGGCCGCATCACTCGCGACAGCGCCGGGGTCGAAGAAGGCCAGACCGGGCGTCTGGTCTATGCCCGCATCGATGACCCGCAGGGGCTGAAGCCCCGCGATTTCGTCTCTGTCCTGATCGAGGAGCCCCGCCTTGAAAACGTGGTGCGGCTGCCCGCCACAGCGCTTGCCTCCGACGGCACCGTGCTTGCGGTCAATGACGAGGAGCGTCTGCGCGCCGTGCCCGTCTCGCTGGTCCGACGGCAGGGCAACGACGTGCTGGTGACCGGAGACGCCCTCGATGGTCTCGAAATCGTGACCGAACGCAGCCCGCTCCTCGGACCCGGGCTCAAGGTCCGCACGCTCGACACACCCGATCCCGCAGCCGACGCCACCGCCATGGTCGAACTCAGCGAGGATCGCCGCGCGCGCCTGCGCCGGTTCGTCGAGGACAGCGCAGACATTCCCGAGGCGATGAAGACCCGCCTGCTGGTTCAGCTCGACCAGCCGCAGGTGCCGGCACGGACGGTCGAACGTCTCGAACGCCGAATGGGCAGCTGATCCATGGCACGCGATCTTCCCGACAGCGCCGGTGGAATGCTATCCTATTTCACCCGGCACCCGACGGCGGCGAACCTTCTTCTGGTGGTGCTGGTGGTGCTGGGCCTCGCCGCGGCACCGCGGATGCAGGCACAGTTCTTTCCCGACGTGATCGTCGACGAGGTCAGGGTGTCCGTCGTCTGGGACGGCGCCAGCGCCGAGGATATCGACAGCGGCATCGTTCAGGTGCTCGAACCCAGCCTGCTGGCGGTCGAGGGGGTGGAATCCTCGCGCGCCACCTCCAGCGAGAACAGCGCCAGCATCGAGCTCGAGTTCGAGCCGGGCTGGGACATGGGCCGCGCCGCCGATGATGTCAGCGCCGCCGTCGATGCCATCACCGACCTGCCGGAAGAGGCTGAAGAACCCCGCGTCACCCGCTCCGCGTGGCGCGACCGCGTCACTGACATCGTCCTGACCGGCCCGGTTGCAACGCCCCAGCTGGGCCAGTTCGCGGACGAGCTGGTCACCCGACTTTACGATGCCGGGGTCACCCGCACCACGCTACTGGGCGTGGCCGCCCCCCACACCATCGTCGAGGTGCCCACCGCCAACCTCATCGCCTTCGATGTCACCATGGCGGAAATCGCCACCGTCATCGCCGCCGAGGCCGATACCGATCCCGCGGGCGACGTCACCGGCGGTGCCACCCGTGTCCGCGTCGGCACCGAGAAACGCGACGCCGACCAGATCGAGGCACTGATCCTGCGGTCGAATCCCGACGGCTCGAAGCTGATGATCGGCGACGTGGCCGAGGTCCGCATCGAAGGCATCGACCGCCAGCGCCAATATTTCGTGGGCGACAATCCGGCGCTGCAGATCCGCGTCGACCGATCCGCCAACGGCGATGCGTTGGCCATACAGGCCCGGGTCGAGGAGATCGCCGAAACGATGGAAGCGACCCTGCCCGAAGGTACCGAGCTGACGCTGATCCGCACTCGCTCGGACGCCATTTCAGGCCGGCTGAACATGCTGCTGGAAAATGGCCTGACCGGACTCTTGCTGGTGGTGACGCTGCTGTTCTTGTTCCTCAACGCGCGCACCGCCTTCTGGGTCGCGGCGGGCATTCCCGTGGCCATGCTAGCCGCCATCGCCCTGATGTACGCGGCCGGGCTCACCATCAACATGATCTCGCTCTTTGCCCTGATCATCACGCTGGGCATCGTGGTCGACGACGCCATCGTCGTGGGCGAACATGCCGACGCGCGCCTGCGCAAGTACCGTGAATCGCCCGTTCAGGCCGCGGAACGCGCGGCGACGCGCATGGCGCTGCCGGTCTTCTCGGCCACGCTGACCACCCTCATCGCCTTTTTCGGACTGGTGGCTATTGGCGGCCGCTTTGGCGACCTGATCATCGACATTCCGTTCACCGTCATCGTCGTGCTGCTGGCCTCGCTGGTGGAATGCTTCCTGATCCTGCCGCATCATATGTCTCATGCGCTGGCTCACGCAGGCAAGGAACGCTGGTACGACTGGCCGTCGCGCACCGTCAATCGCGGGTTCGTCTGGATGCGCGAACGTGCCTTCCGGCCCTGCATGGCGCTGGTCATCCGCGCCCGCTACCCGGTGCTGGCCTGCATCGTCGTGCTGCTCGCGTCTCAGGCCGCGTTGCTGATCCGCGGCGACGTGCAATGGCGCTTCTTCAACGCCCCGGAACGCGGCAGCATCACCGGCAACTTCTCGATGGCGCCGGGCGCCACCCGAGAGGATACGCTGGCCATGATGCGGCAGGTCCAGCAGGCGACCGAGGATCTGGGCCGCCAGTACGAGGAACGCTACGGCGCCAACCCGATTGACTTCGCCGTGGCGCAGATCGGCGGCAATGCCGGCGGCGGGCTGGCCGGGGCAGACACCAAGGACCCCGATCAGCTGGGGGGCATATCGATCGAACTCATCGACCCCGACCTGCGCCCCTATTCCTCCTTCGCCTTCGTCGCCGAATTGCAGGATGCCGTGCCACGCCATCCAATGACCGAGGAGCTCAGCTTTCGCGGCTGGCGCTCCGGCCCCGGCGGCGACGCGCTCGACGTGGAATTCTACGGCGCCTCTGCCGACGTTCTCAAGGAGGCCTCCGAGGCTCTGAAATCCGCCCTTGCCGACTACCCCGAAGTGTCCGCGGTCGAGGACAATCTCGCCTATGACAAGCAGGAACTGATCCTCGAACTTACACCCCAGGGACAAGCACTCGGCTTCACAATCGAGGCTCTGGGCAGCGTTCTGCGCCACCGTCTCAACGGAATCGAGGCGGCAACCTATCCCGACAGCACGCGCAGCGCCGAAATCCGCGTCGAGCTTCCCGAAGATGAACTCACCGCAGACTTCCTCGAGCGGATGCAGATCCGCGCACCCACCGGCGCCTATGTCCCCCTGGCGGACATCGTCAGCGTGACAGAACGGGTCGGTTTCTCGACCATCCGCCGCGACAACGGGATCCGGCACATCAACGTCATCGGCGACATCTCCGAGGATGATCCCGCCCGCGCGGCCGAGATCGCGACCGCGCTCGAAACCGAGATCCTGCCGCGCATCGCCGGCATCCACCAGGTCGAATGGCGGTTGGGCGGGCTGGCCGAGCAGGAGTCCGATTTTCTCAACGACGCGCGCCTCGGCCTGATCCTGACCCTCACGGGCATCTACCTCGTTCTCGCCTGGGTCTTCGCCAGCTGGACCCGGCCCGTCGTGGTGATGTCGATCATCCCATTCGGCCTTGTCGGCACCATCTGGGGCCACGCCTATTGGGACGTGCCCCTGTCGATGTTCTCGGTCGTCGGTTTCCTGGGCATGACCGGGATCATCATCAACGATTCCATCGTTCTGGTGACCACCATCGACGAGCACGCAAAAGACCGCGGCATCCTTCCCGCTATTATCGAAGGGGCCGTCGACCGGCTGCGCCCGATCATGCTGACCACGCTGACAACGGTCCTCGGCCTCGCACCGTTGCTCTTCGAGAACTCGACGCAGGCGCAGTTCATCAAGCCCACGGTGATCACGCTGGTCTACGGCCTCGGCTTCGGCATGGTGCTGGTGCTCCTGCTGGTGCCCGCCATCATCGCGATCCAGTCCGATATCGCCCGCCAGGTCCAGTCGCTGCGCCGCGCGCTGCGGTCCAAGCCGGGGCAGCTGCGCGGTGCCCTGCTGGCAGGGGTGGTGTCGATCGCCGCGCTCTTCGCGATGACGCTGGGGGTCACCGCCGTCACCGGCACCCTGCCCGCACCGCTGGCTGCACTCGCCCCGGCCGGTCCTATGCCCTCCGCGCTCCTTCTGTTTTCGGCGGGCAGCCTGCTGATCGTGCTGGCGCTCTACGCGGGTCTGGCGCTGCGCCATGCACGCCGGCGTCAGCCGGCGGAACAGCCCTGAATATCCACGGCGCGCCCGCCGCCCAACACGGTGAAGCGCAGCCCGTTGCGGTCGACCGCAAACGATCTCCCGTCCACATGCTGCAGAACCGTCCGCGCAACAATCTGTCCGCCCTGCCGCGTGGTGGCAGGGGAAGAAACCCAGACCTTGGGGTCGCCCGATTCAACCACGGCAACTTCCTTGCCGCCCAGGCGCGGCATGCTGATTGTCGCGGTCAGCTCCACGCCGTCGCGTACCGGCGACAACCGGCAGGCGACGCCCGTCACACCCGCTTCCGAGGCGGCATAAGGACGCTCGGTCAGCGCCGCCACGATGGCCGGGTCGGGCGCGGTCACCCCGCTCGCCAGACGCTGCGCCACATCCACGCTGACCGGAACGCAGATATCCTTGCACACCCCGATCTCCAGCTGTCCTTGCAACTCTACGTCGCCGCTCGTCCTTGTGCGCACCTTCAGCGGCACCACCACGTCGCGGTCATATCCGATCGTCATGTACCCGAATTGCGGCACCGGCTTGGGCGACGGCCAGATCACCTGCACCCCGCGCAGGTTCTGCGATCCGCGCCAGCTGAATTGCGGAGGCACGCCGGCCTCGCCGGGACTGCGCCAGTAGGTCTTCCACCCCGGCGCAAGGTCCAGCCGCAAGGCCGCATAATGGCTGCCATCCGCAGCCCGCCATCCCGGCAGGACCTCGACCCGCACCATGTCAGCGGTGTTCTGCGCCCACGCGGGCGCCGCGCACAGCGCCAGCAAGGCGGCCTTCAGAAATGTCACGATCCGTTTCATGGGCCTCACATGGCGGGTTTCCCGGGCTTTGCCAATTCACATTGAAGCGAGAAAACCCGCCATTCTCAAGGGGCGATGGTTGCACAGCGCGGCCCGCGCCCCCATCATGGGAAGTGAAAGCAACCACCGGGGACCGCCTTGAGCGACATCGACCTGACCGGAAAACTCCTGATCGCCATGCCCGCGATGGGCGACGACCGCTTCGCCCAGGCGGTGGTGTTCATCTGCGCCCACTCCGCCGAAGGTGCCATGGGCCTGATGATCAACAAGCGCGCCGACGACCTGCGGCTCGCGGACCTTCTTGAACAGCTGGATATCGCGCAGGGTCGCGACATGACCAACCTTCCTGTGCATTTCGGCGGGCCGGTGGAACATGGCCGCGGTTTCGTGTTGCACGATTACGGCTATCACTCGGCCATTTCGACGCTGGACGTGAACGATGACTTCGCGATGACCGCAACGATGGACATCCTCGAGGACCTGGCCCTGGGGCGCGGCCCGCTGCGAAATATCGTGGCGCTCGGCTATGCCGGATGGGGGCCCGGTCAGTTGGAAAGCGAACTTGCGCAGAACGCCTGGCTGACGGTCGAGGCCGACAAGGAAATCGTCTTTTCCCACGCCGACGGCGGAAAATGGGAATCCGCGCTGCAAAAGCTGGGCGTGAGCGCGGTCACCCTCTCGTCCGAGGCCGGCCGCGCCTGATCGAAAGATTTACCCAAGCTTCGGCCAAATCTTTTCGGTAATGATCCGGCCAGCCCCGGATCAGTCGGCGTAATCCGAACCTTCCGAGTCCAGGATCGCCATCAGTTCCGCCAGATGCCGCTCACCCTGCTCGGGGTAGACCTCTATCTCCTGCGCCGTCTTCTCGGCCACCTCGTCGGACAGGACGCGCAACGGCTGCCCGGTCTGCAGGGCCCTGACATACGTCTCCGCCGCACGCTCGAAATAGTACATACGGTTGAAGCAGTCGGCGACGGTATCCCCGGTGACAAGGATGCCGTGGTTGCCCATGATCATCACCTTCTTCTTCGGATCGCCCAGCAGCGCGGCACAACGGGCGCCCTCGTCCTCGAAGGCCAGCCCGCCATACCCGTCGTCGATGATATAGCGGTTGAAGAAGGTGGCACAGTTCTGGTCGATGGGCGGCAGCCGGCTGTCGGCCAGGCTGGCCAGGACGGTCGCATGGATCGAGTGCACATGCATCAGGCAGCGGTGATGCGGACAGGCGCGATGCACCCCGCCATGCAGCCCCCACGCAGTCGGATCTGGCGCGCCGGGCCGGTCCAGCGTCTCGGGATCGCCAGCATCGATCAGCAACAGGTCAGAGGCCCTTACCCGGCTGAAATGCACCTGATTGGGGTTCATCAGGAACTGCGTGCCGTCGTCATTGACCGACAGGCTGAAATGGTTGGCCACGGCCTCGTGCATGTTCAGCCGCGCGGTCCATCGGAACGCCGCCGCCAGTTCGACCCTTTCTTTCCAATGGGCGATATTGGGTGTGGCGGCGGGTTTGGTCTGCAACATGGCATATCTCCTGAGGCGGGTGTTTGCAGCACCCTGCGCCACCGAGAAGCCAGATGCAATCGGCGCACCAAGGAAGGATCCCGCTTTCCGGGCGCGGGGCGCGCGATCCGCTATTTTTCCGGGCGCGCCCTCTGAACTTGCCGGCCGCAGGCTCCGCCCCTCAGCCGGATCCCGTTTCCTTGCCGGACTTGCGTCCGAATCTGAAAAGCCTAGTCACGATCACGAAGAACAGCGGCACGAAGATGACACCAAGCACCGTGCCCGAAATCGTCCCGCCCAGAACGCCCGAACCAATCGCGTTGCGCCCGCCGGACCCCGCGCCGGAACTCAGCACCAGCGGCAGAACGCCAAGCGAGAAAGCCATCGAGGTCATGATGATCGGGCGAAAGCGCTGCCTTGCCGCCTCGACCACCGCGTCGATGACGCGCTCACCCGCCACGTGCCTGTCGCGTGCGAATTCCACGATCAGGATCGCGTTCTTGCCTGTCAGGCCGATCACGGTCAGCAGCCCGACCTGGAAGAACACACCATTGTCGAATCCGCCGAAATAGGCCGCCGACAAGGCGCCCACGACGCCGATCGGCATGGCCAGCATGACCGCGAACGGGATCGACCAGCTTTCATAAAGCGCGGCCAGCGACAGGAACACCGCCGCCAGGGACAGCGCGTACAGCAGCGGCGCCTGGTTGCCCGACTGCCGCTCCTCCAGCGACAGGCCTGTCCATGACAGGGCGAATCCCGCCGGCAGCTCTCCTGCCAGGCGTTCCATCTCGGCCATGGCGGCCCCGGTCGACACCCCGGCCGCCGGTGCGCCCTGCAATTGCATCGAGGGGATGCCGTTGAAGCGGTAGAGGCCCTGCGGGCCATAGTTCCACGAGCCCTTGGCAAAGTTCGAGAACGGCACCAGGCTGCCGCTGGCATTGCGCACCCGCCACTTGTCGATATCCGCCGGCGTGGCACGGTCGGGGGCGTCGCCCTGCACGTAGACGCGCTTGATCCGGCCCTGGTCGATAAAGTCGTTCACGTAGGACCCGGCCCAGGCCACGGTCAGCAACTGGCCCACGTCGCTGGCCGTCACCCCCATCGCGCCGGCCTTGCGCCAGTCGATATCCAGATTGAACTGCGACGCATCCTCCAGTCCGTTAGGCCGCGCCGACTCGATCAAAGGGCTTTGCGCGGCCAGTCCCAAAAGCTGGTTGCGCGCCTGCAGCAATTCCTCGTGGCTCTGCCCTCCGCGCGCCTGCAGGTAGACATCGAAGCCCGATACGTTGCCCAGCTCGATCACCGAGGGCGGAACGATCGGAAACACCAGCGCGTCGCGTATCCCGCTGAGCGCGCCGAAGGCGCGTCCGGCCAGCGCCTGAACACTCTGCTCCGGTGACTTGCGCTCTTCCCAGTCCTTCAGCTGCACAAAGGCGATGCCCATGTTCTGGCCGCTGCCGGCAAAGCTGAACCCGACGACACCGAACATGGAGTTCACCGTTTCGGTCTCCTGGGTCAGGTAATATTCCTCGACCTGTTCCAGCACGTCCAGAGTCCGCTCCGCCGTGGCGCCGGTCGGTGTCTGGATCAGGGTGAACAGGATGCCCTGATCCTCGTCCGGCAGGAACCCGGTCGGCGTCCGCGTGAACAGGAAGGCCATCGCGACGGCAAGCGCGAGATAGACAAGACCGACACGGAAGGGCCGCTTGACGCTCCAGGCGACCGTACCGCCATAGCGTTTCAGCACGGCGTCGAACCCACGGTTGAACCAGCCAAATGCGCCTTTCGACTTGTCGCGGTGCTTGTGCTTGAGGATCGTCGCGCACAGTGCGGGCGTGAGGGTCAGCGCCACCACCACCGACAGCGCCATCGCCGACACGATGGTGATCGCGAACTGCTTGTAGATCACACCGGTCGAGCCGGGAAAGAACGCCATCGGCACGAACACCGCCGACAGCACCAGCGCGATCCCGATCAGCGCGCCGGTGATCTGGCCCATCGACTTGTAGGTCGCCTCGCGGGGCGGCAGGCCCTCTTCCTCCATGATCCGCTCGACATTCTCGACCACGACGATGGCGTCGTCGACCAAGAGGCCGATCGCCAGCACCATGGCCAGCATCGTCAGCGTGTTGATGGTGAACCCGGCCGCCGCCAGAACGCCGAAGGTCCCCAGCAGGACCACCGGCACCGCCAGCGTCGGAATAAGCGTCGCGCGCAGGTTCTGCATGAACAGGAACATCACCAGGAAGACCAGGATGATCGCCTCGAACAGCGTCTTGATCACTTCCTCGATCGAGATCAGCACGAAGGGCGTGGTGTCATAGGGAATGACGTATTCCACGCCTTCGGGAAAGAACTCCGCGAATTCGGCCATCCTCGCCTTCACCGCCTCGGCGGTGTCCAGCGCGTTGGCTCCGGGGGCCAGGCTGACCGCAAGGCCCGCCGCCGGGTCCTGGTTGAAGCGCGCGATGGTGGCATAGTTCTCGGCACCGATCTCGACACGCGCCACATCGTCCAGCAGCACCAGCCCGCCATCGGTCTCGGCCCGCAGGACGATCTGCCGGAAATCCTCGGGCGAGGTCAGCAGCGACTGCGCGGTGATCGTGGCATTCAACTGCTGCCCCTCGACCGTCGGCCGGGTGCCGAACGCCCCCGCCGAAATCTGGGCGTTCTGCGCCGACACGGCGTTCACCACATCGGCAGGCGTCAGCTCAAAAGCGGCCAGTTTGGACGGATCCAGCCAGATCCGCATCGCGTATTGCGCGCCGAACACCTGGACCGACCCGACCCCTTCGACCCGGCTCAGCTCGTCGACAAGGTTGGTGACCATGTAATCCGACAGGTCCACCTGGTCGAACCCGTCCCCGCGCGAAATCATCCCGATCACCATCAGGAAGCCGGCCGAGGATTTCTCGACCGTCACACCTTGCCGCTGAACCGTTTCCGGCAACAGCGGCGTGGCACGCGACAGCTTGTTCTGCACCTGCACCTGCGCGATATCGGCATCCGTGCCGGTCTCGAAGGTCAGCGTGATGCTCGACTGCCCCGCCGAAGTCGAGTTGGACGAGAAATACCGCAACCCGTCCAGCCCGGTCATCTGCTGCTCGATGACCTGCGTCACCGTGTTGGCCACCGTCTCGGCCGAGGCACCGGGATAGCTTGCGTTGATCGTCACCGATGGCGGCGCGATTTCCGGGTACTGTGCGATGGGCAGGATCCGGATAGCCAGAACCCCGACCCCCATGATCAGGATCGCAATGACCCAGGCAAAGACCGGGCGATCAATGAAAAAGCGCGCCATGGGATATGATCCTTATGGGGTTTACTGTTCGCCCGCCTCGGCGGGGGCTTCGGTGGCCTCACCGGTCTCTTCGGCCTCGACCTCTTCTGCGGTTTCTTCGGTGGCCGCACCGGATTGCCCGGCCTCGGCGTCATCCGTCGGGCGTTCCTCTGCGGCGACGGTCGCGCCGACCGCCGTCTTCTGGAACCCCGCGACAACGACCCGGTCGCCATCCTTCAGCCCCTCGCTGACCACCCAGTCGGACCCGCGATCCTGAAGAATGGTCACCAAGCGCTCTTCGACGACGTTCTCGGCCGTGACGGCCCAGGCGATCGGACGACCGCGCCGGTCGCGCTGCACGGCTTCCTGCGGCACAAGCAGCACGTTCTCGGCCGTGCCCACCGGCAGCTCGACCTGCACATACATGCCCGGAAGAAGCAGCTGGTCGGGATTGTCGAACTGCATGCGCAGCACCACCACGCCGGTCTGCGGATCAACGCTGGGCTCCGCGGCGGCGATCATGCCCGTCTCGTCATACTCGGATCCGTCTGCCAGGGTCAGCCGCACGGTCGCGTCGGCATTGCTCAGTTGGTCCTCGGTCTGCCCGCGGGTCCACCGCAACAGGTCTGCGGCGGATTGAGTGACATCCACGTAGACCGGATCGATATTGCGGATCACGGCCATCGGTTCGGCCTGGCTGGCCGTCACCAGGGCGCCCGGGCTGGTCCGTGCCAGGCCGATCTCTCCCGAAAGGCGCGCCCGGATCGTGGTCCGGTCCAGTTCGATCTCGGCCGACCGTAGCTGCGCCTGTGCCACCTCAAGGGCCGCCGCCGCGGTATCAAGCGCCGCCTTCGCCTCGTCATAGGCCCGATCGCTCGTCACGTTGCGCTCGCGCAGTTCGACCAGCCGGTCCGCCTCGACCTCGGCCGCGTCCCGCTGCACCCTGGCCTGGGTCACCGCGGCCTGCGCCTGTTCGACGGCGGCGGCATAGGTCGCGGCGTCGATGCGGTACAGCGCATCCCCCTCCTCGACATGCGCCCCTTCCCGGAACAGCCGTTCCGTGATGATCCCGTTGACCTGCGGGCGCACCTCTGCCTCTGCCGATGCGGCAACCCGCCCGGGCAGCGTCGAGGTCAGGGTCACGGTCTGCGCCTCGAGGGTAACAACATCGACGGGCGCCGGCCCCTGCGCCTGCTGTGACAGGGCGCGGTCGGCGGACAGGCCGGAAACGGCCACTGCCAGGACAATCGTCGCGATGCGTAGGATGGAGCGGTTCATCATGCGTTTCGACCCCCAAAGGCGGAAAAATGCCGCAATGCAGCTAGTGGCTTGCTTCCTAGCCTCTTCGTTCCCGTTTATCCACAGAAAACCACTTTGGCTGGGCGGTCCGTCACGCCGTCTGGTGAAAGAACGGAAACCGGTCATCTGACCCTCCTGTCGGGAAACGGGCGCAACATAGACGCGGTCGCTCAGATTGAAAATGCCAATACGCCCACAACTGACCCGGGTCCGATCCTCTGTCCAGAAACTGTCAGCTACAGCGATACTTCCTGTAAAACCCGCGCAGGACGATGCGCAAACCTGCCCGAAATGCGAAATGTCAGCCACCAGCATGCGCTCGCACCGAAAACCCTGTCTGCATCTGCCGTCCCACCACTTTCAGAACGCAACCTGGTCACCGCCTTTCAGCCCCAGCCGGGCGCGTGCCTCGTCCGGCGTTGCAATGCTCAGCCCGAGATTCCCCACGATGTCGCTGATCTTGCGCACCTGCTCGGCGTTCGACTTGGCCTTCTGTCCACGCGCGATGTAAAGACTGTCTTCCAGCCCGACCCGCAGGTTGCCGCCAAGCAACGCCGCCTGGGTCGCAAACGGCATCTGGTGGCGTCCAGCGGCCAGCACCGACCATTCGTAATTGCCGCCAAACAGCCGCTCCGCGATCCGGTGCATATGCATCAGGTTTTCCAAATCCGCCCCGATCCCGCCCAGGATCCCGAACACCATCTGGATGAAGAAGGGCGGCTTGACCCATCCCTGATCGATGACCCAGGCTAGGTTGTAAAGATGCCCGACATCGTAACACTCGAACTCGAACTTCGTGCCGTGCCCCTCGCCCAGTTCCTTCATCGCATATTCGAGATCTGCAAACGTGTTGCGGAAGATGAAATCCCGCGTCATGTCCAGGAACTCGGGCTCCCAGTCATGTTTCCATTCCGAGTATTTGTCCTTCATCGGGAAGATGCCAAAATTCATGCTTCCCATGTTCATGCTGGCCATTTCCGGGCTGACCTGAACCGCGGCGCGCAGCCGCTCTTCCCGGGTCATTCCCAGCCCGGCCCCGGTCGAGATGTTCAAGACGGCACCCGTGGCCTGCTTGATCCGCGGCAGGAACTGCATGAACGTCTCCGGCCGCGCATCCGGCCGCCCATCCAAGGGGTTGCGGGCGTGCAGGTGCACAATGCTGGCCCCGGCCTCCACGGCCTCGATGCTGGCCTCGGCAATTTCATTCGGTGTGACCGGCAGGTATTCCGACATGGTCGGCGTGTGGATGCCGCCCGTCGGCGCGCAAGTGATGATGACTGGCTTGCTCATTGATGTCCCTCGAACAGATCAGAGTGGCGCGCGCCGCAACGAACGCCGTCAGGCCGCCATTTTCAAACCAGCGGCGCGCGCAAACGCGTCCCGCATCAGCCCGTGAAAATGGTGTACAGCACGATCGGACTTGCCGGAACCCGTCGGATCGTTGTCGATACGCTCTCGCGTTCAAAAGGGGTTGTTCTTTCCGCTCGACTCTCCGAAATCGGGGACGCCGCCGCTAGGCAACCAACGCTCTCGCCGCTTCCAGGATTGCATTCGCAAAGGCAGCCTTGTGCGCGCTTGCCCCATCGGCACCCGGTCGCACCATCAGGAAATTTCCCCGCTCCCGGACCATCGTCAAAGGGCTGGCGTGAACCAGCCGGCCGGCATTCACGAGGTTCTGCGTCAGATGCCGCCAACCCAGCATGACACCCTCCCCGGCCAGTGCGGCGTCCAGCAGCATAGGATAGGAATTGCTGACAAACGAGGCCCTGACGGCGTTCACCTCGACCCCTTGGGTTGCGAACCAGGTCGACCAGTCAAGCGGCTGCCACCCGATCCCCGCGGCCAGCCAATGGCTTGCGTGAAGCTCCAGCAAACGCGCCTCCGTCAGGCTCTGCGGCGTCTCGAACGGGCCGTGCCGCGCAAGATAGTCGGCACTGGCCACGGGCTGGACGATCTCGTTGAACAAAAAGTGCATTTCCTCACCGGGATCGAACCTTTCGATGCCGCAGACGATCGCCATGTCGACCTCGTTGAAGGCGTGAACCGCGTCATCGTCGTCCGACGACAACAGAGTGAAACACACGTCCGGATGGTCTGCCTTGTAGGCCTCCATCAGCGGCCACAGAAATCCACGCGCGACCCCGGCCGTTGCGGCAACCGAAATCGTGGCGTCCGCCTCCTCCGACCCGCGCAATATGTCCACCGCGGCGCTGATGGTGCCCAGGCCCTGCCGAACGGCCTTCAACAGCATCGTCCCGTCCGAAGTCAGTGACATCGCGTTGTGCTGTCGGTGGAAAAGGTCACGCCCCACGGCCTTTTCCAACAGCCGGATCTGCTGGCTCACCGCCGCCTGCGTCACGTTCAGCTCCTCCGCCGCCCGGGTAAAGCTCAGGTGCCGAGCCGCCACCTGAAAGGTTGCGAAGGATCCCAGGGACGGCAGCGGGTGGCGAAGTGGCATGCCGCCGATCCTACACGCAAACCGGCTCGGCGCGGAAGCCGGATCTGCGTCTATTCCTGGCCTGCCTGCCATTCTTTCCACCGGATCAGGCCGCGCGCGCCCAGAGTGGCAAAAGGTTCCGGCGGCAGCCGGGACGGCTCCGGCGCAGACAGGAAGAAATCGGACACGTCCGAGCGCTTTCCCAGCACCTGTTCCGCCGCGGCAATTCCCGTCAGCGTCCCGCGCGTCGATCCCAGGCCGTTCTGCACGGCCGCGGCGTACACGCCATCTTCGAGCTCTCGCGCAACCGAGGCGCCGTTGTTCGACAGGCACAGATGCCCCGACCAGACATGCGCATTGGGATACCCCGCCACCTGCGGAAAGCGAAAATCGAAACGGGCACGCATGATCCGTTCGGCGCGTCTCAGGTCGCGGTCCGCAACCCTCATGCTTGGCCGGAACGAGATCCCGGCCCGAGTGATGAGGCGCGTGCGCCCGTGTGCATCCGAAATCCGACGCATGGTCGTGCCCGCCGGGTCCGCAGGCGTGATCGCCCACTGACGCGCGCCACCAAGTTTCTGCTCCGATGCCGCGTCCATCGGTTCCGTCATCGCAGCATAGAGGAACAGGTGTATCAGGCGGCCCCGCTTGAACCCGAACGACTCCAGATGCCCATTCGTCGCAAGGATGATCTTGCCGGTCTCGACAGAGCCACCCACAGTGGCGATGCGCCAGCCTCCGCTGCGGCGCTCAAAGCTGGCCACCCGGGTTTCCGGGAAGATCCGCACGCCTTCGTGCGTCAGCCCCTTGGCCATCCCGTGCGCATATCCTGCCGGCTGCAGCATCACGGTACCGGGCGTGTAAAGACCGGACCGATACCGTGACGATCCGGTGATCTCCTGCATCTCTTGCGCGTCGATCAGACGATGCGATTCGCCCAGCTCCTGCAGGTGACGCGCATAGCTGCGGTTCGCGGTGGCGCCGCGTTCCGTGACCGCGCCGTTGATCTTGCCGGAACGCACGAAAAAAGAGTTGTCGATCCCGTAACTCTCTACCGCCTCTCCAGCGAAATCGATGGCGCGGCGGTTGAGCCGCATCGTCACCTTGTCGGCCCCCGATCCCTCACCGGCGTAATCGTCCGATGTAAGCTCATGAGGCAGGTCGATCATGAACCCCGAATTGCGGCCGATTCCGCCTTCACCGATGGGCAAGGCATCAAGGATGACGACCCGCAGCGAGGGATCGCCCTGCGTCAGGCGCCGTGCCGCAGCAAGACCTGCAAAACCAGCGCCGATGATGGCCACGTCACAGGTGACATCTTCAGCCAGCGGCGGCGCTTCGAAACGATCTGTCAGGATGGCATTCCACGCCGCCCGACCGGGAAGTACCGGGAAGCGGCGCGCAGTGTAGCGGTCGGTCATCGCGTCCTCGCTTCGCCCGCGGAGACGGGACCGGACGAAAAGGCCCGGTCCCGCGGTGCCTTTCACATCACCGCCTCGTCGGCGTCGTCGCTCAGGTCAAGCCAGATGGTCTTGAGCTGCGTGTACTGGTCATGCGCGTGCACGCCATTGTCACGCCCGCCAAAGCCAGATTGCTTGTAACCGCCGAACGGGGTCGAGATGTCTCCTTCACCGAAACTGTTCACGGTCACGGTGCCCGCCCGCAGCATCCGCGCGCCCCGCAATGCCCGCTTCGCATTGGCGGTGAACAACGCGGCGCAAAGACCGTAAGACGTGTCGTTTGCGATGGCTATTGCCTCGTCGAAATTCGAAACCGTGATGACCGACAGGATCGGCCCGAAGATTTCCTCGCGCGCCAGCACGTGATCGTTCCCCGGCAGGTCCACCAAGGTCGGCTCCACGAAAGCGCCACCTTCCGTCTTTCCGCCGAATTTCAGCGCCTCGCCCTCGACCTTCTCCAGATAACCACAAACCTTTTCGAAATGCGCCTTGGACACCAGCGCACCGACGCGCACCGACGGATCCAGAGGATCTCCAACCGTCCATTGACGCGTATGGGCCTCGATCCGCTCAAGCAACGCGTCCTTGATCGCCTTGTGAACGATCAGGCGGGACGTAGCCGAGCAGTTCTCGCCCATGTTCCAGAACGCGCCCTGCACCACGTGCTGCGCCACCCGGTCCAGGTTCTCGGCATCATCCATGACAACGGCGGGGTTCTTGCCCCCCATCTCCAGAACAACCTCCTTGGTGTTGCTCTCACCCGAGTACCCAAGGAACCGCTTGCCGGTAACCGTCGAGCCGGTAAAGGACACCATGTCGACATCCGGGTGCCGCCCCAGCGGCTCGCCCACCTCCGCGCCACCGCCGGGAACGACGTTCAGCACACCGGCGGGCAGTCCGGCCTCGACCGCCAGCTCGGCCACCCGCAGCGCGGTCAGCGATGTCTCCTCGGCCGGCTTCAGGACCACCGAATTGCCCGCGGCCAGTGCGGGGCCGATCTTCCATGCCAGCATCAGCAATGGAAAGTTCCACGGCAGGACAAGCCCGACCACACCCACCGGCTCGCGCACGATCATGGCGATATGGTCGTCCGACGCCGGCGCAACCTGATCGTAGATCTTGTCGATGGCCTCGGCGTGCCACTTGATGCAGTGAATGGATTCCGGCACGTCCACCAATTCGCAATCATGGATCGTCTTGCCGGAATCGAGGCTTTCCATGACGGCAAGCTCACGGCGGTGTCGGGTCAGCAGCTTGGCAAACCGGATCAGGACCTCCTTGCGCTCCGTCGGATGCAGCCGCGACCAGCGTCCGTCCTCGAACGCCTCGCGGGCCTTTTTTACCGCCAGGTCGACATCCTCGGCCGCACAAGCGGCAACTTCTGTCAGCGCCTCGCCCGTGGCCGGGTTGATCGTCGTGAAGGTCTTGCCCGAGATCGCCGGACGAAAGCCACCGTCGATAAAGGCGCATTCGGGCAGGTCGAGCCCCTTTGCAATTGCGATATACTCGTCACGCGTCAGCAAATCGGACATGGTTCAGCTCCCTGCCTTTATGTCGTTGATCGTGCGCTTCAGAACGCGGATCACGTCTTCCAGCGCGCGTTTGTCGTCCTTGTTCAGCCCTTTCAGCGGCGGACGCATCGGCCCGGCACGCAAGCCGCCGAACTCGGTGCCATGCTTCACGTTCTGGATGAACTTCCCGCCCTGCTCCAGCACGCGCATCAGCGGCATCATCGCCTTCATGATGCGGCGGCCAGTGGCGAAATCGTTCTTCTTCACGCAGGTTTCCCACAAGAAGATGTGCTCCTCCGGCAGGAAATTGGACCCGGCGCAAATCCAGCTCGTGGCACCCCAGGCGAAGAATTCCAGCGCCTGATCATCCATGCCGCAAGACATCTGGATATGCGGATAATCGCGCGCCAGCAGGTGCACGCGGTTGATATCGCCCGAGCTTTCCTTGATCCCGATCACATTGCGCGAGCGTCCCACCCGGTCAAGGAATTCCTCGCCCATATGCACGCTCATCCGGCCGGGATAGTTGTACAGGATCACCGGCAGGTCCGCCGCACGGTCGATGGCCAGCACGTTCAGCGCGTTCTCGCGCTCGGTCGGGACAGAATAGGGCGGCGAAGCCACCAGCAACGCATCGGCGTCCATCTCGCGCGCGGCTTTGGCGATCTCTATGGAATCCGGCGTCATCATGGCCCCGGTGCCCACGATCAGCGGCACTCGGCCATTGATCCGCTCCTTGGCAAAGCGCGCAATTTCCACACGCTCGGTCACGGGCATGGCATAAGCTTCACCTGTCGACCCGCCAGAGATCAGGCCATGCACACCTTTGCCGATCAGGTGCTCGATCACGTCGGCGAGCCCGTCGTAATCCACGGATGTGTCGGCGTGAAACGGCGTGATCAACGGGGTGTATATACCGTCGAGAACAAGTCTGTGCGCCATGCAAGTCCTCCTTGTGATGCTCGCGGATCAGCGCATTCGGATCACAGGGACTGTCCGGTGCCTCGCCTGTTGCGTCCGTGCGTTGCCGCCGGTCTGACTACTGAGCAGATGCACCTGATTTGTGATTCCCGGCAAACGGGATTTCACTTGGCCGGTCATAAGATGGAACTTATGCGCCACGATGTTCGGCTTGCCGAGGTCGAGTTTCCGGTCGCGACGGCACGAGGAACTGGCGGTGCGGCGACAACCGCTCCGGCAGAACCGATTGCGTCCCAGGCAGGACCGCCCGTTTCGCCGCTAGCGGCTCACTGAACGGTCCCGCAATGGGAAACGCATTTCCTCACTGGCTCGCTTCGTACTCCGCCTTGCGCCGTGCTTCTTCGGCGACATAGGCATAGACGCTGGCCGGATCGACAGGTTTCGGAACCATCTCACCGCCCCGATTGGCCAATTCGACGCCTTCGGCCGCGACGGATTCCTCATAGCTTCGCACCACGACCGGAGCACCGACCGGCACGCGCGCATGAAGGTCGATGATGTCCTGGTTGAACAGACGGATGCACCCCGCGCTGCCCTGGTTGCCGATCGTCGCCGGGTCGTTGGTGCCATGGATGCGGTAATACGTGTCGCGGCCACCGCGGTAGAGATACAGCGCGCGTGCACCAAGCGGGCTTGCCTTGCCGCCCGGAATGCCCCCGGCGAAGGCCGCATAGGCCTCGGGGTCGGACCGGATCATGTTGGCCGTGGGCGTCCAGCCCGGCCACTCCGCCTTGCGCCCGATCGTGGCGCGCCCGCTGAAACCGCGCCCTTCCCGGCCAACGGCAACAGGGTAACGTACGGCGCTCTGCGGCCCCTGAACGTAGTACAGAAACTTGGCATAGGGGTCGACGACAATGGTGCCGGGGGCCTCGTCGCCCTGATACGTCACGGATGTCCGACGGTTCGGCTCGCGCAGATATTGCGGGTCGATCGCGTCGATGGTGATGTGCCCTTCCTGCATCTCGCCGTATTCCGGCGGACTTGCCCCGCCGCTCATGTCCGAAGGCATCGATCCCGCGCAGGCAGCAAGCACGAGGCTGCATGTCAGAAGGACGAGATTTCTAATCGCGGCTAGGTACATTTGAAAGTCCGATGAATTGCTGAGATTTCGGCGCATCTTAAGGCGCTGCGATCCGATGGCAATCACTTAGTCCCGGTCGGCACCCTCTCTCTCCGGATCCGGCCGGATACGATGTTCCTATGCACCACTTCGGCGATAGGCCGCTCACACCAAAGGTCCTGCAGCGCGACAGAAGCCAATATGGGAACGGCGGCATGTGGTGGGAAAGTCTGGTAGCGGAGGAGGGACTTGAACCCCCGACACGCGGATTATGATTCCGCTGCTCTAACCAACTGAGCTACTCCGCCAGACCGTGGCGCTAGTTAAGACAGGCGTTTCATTGCGTCAAGACCGGAATCGCCCGATTTCAAACTTGCGGCGGCGCGGCGCCCGGCGCAGTCTGCGCGGCATGAACACCACCGCCTCTCACCTTCTCGACGCTCTGCGCGCCGCCCTGGGCGATGCCCATGTCCTGACCGGCGACGCCGCCACGCCCTACACCATCGACTGGTCTGGCGAGACGCGCGCCGCGCCGCTGGCCGTGCTGCGCCCCGCCGACACGGCAGGAGTGTCGCAGATCATGCAGCTGGCCTCGCGCCACGCCACGCCCGTCGTCCCGGTTTCGGGCAACACGGGCCTGACCCACGGCACAGATGCCGGGGGCGCCCTGCTCGTCTCGCTCGACCGCCTGAACGCCATTCGCGAAATCCGCGCGGACGCCCGGGTCGCCGTGGTCGAGGCCGGCGTGATCCTCGCCAACCTGCACCAGGCGGCCGAGGCGCATGACCTGATCTTCCCGTTGACCTTCGGCGCGCGCGGTTCCGCCATGATCGGCGGCGCGCTCTCGACCAACGCGGGCGGCTCCAACGTTGTACGCTACGGCTCGACCCGCGGTCTCTGCCTCGGGATCGAGGCCGTGCTGGCCGATGGCCGCGTGCTCGACCTGATGAGCGCGGTGCACAAGGACAATTCCGGCTACGACCTGCGCGACCTCCTCATCGGGTCCGAGGGCACGCTGGGCATCATCACCGCCGCCGTGCTGAAACTGGCCCCGATGCCCCGCGCCCATGTCAGCGCGATGGTGGCCTGCCCGTCCATCGAGGCCGCGCTGTCCCTGCTGCACAGGCTTCAGTCCGAAACGGCGAACGCGGTCGAGGCGTTCGAACTTATGCCCGGCCAGTTCATCGACGCCCATCTCACCCGCCATCCCGACGCTCGTGCGCCGTTCGACACGCGCCATGACGTCAACATCTTCCTCGAACTCGGCGCGCTGTCCGCCCGCGACGCCACGCCCGACGACACCGGCGCCGTGCCCATGGCCGCGCATCTGGAAACCATCCTTGGCGAGATGCTGATGGCCGGCGACATCCTCGACGCAACCGTGGCACAGAACGCCGCCCAAAGGTCCGAGATGTGGGCCCGGCGCGAGGCATCGGCAGAGCTCACGCGCCTGAAATCTCCGGTGGTCGACAATGACATAGCCGTGCCGCTCGACCGCATGTCGGACCTCATCGCCGGCATCGAGCGCCGCACCCGCGCCATCGATCCCGGCATCAGCTTCCTGAACGTCGCGCATCTGGGTGACGGCAACCTGCACTGCGCGTGCTGGCCTTCGACCGACGATCCGGCCGTCCACGGCGCGATCACCCGCGCCATCGGCGAGGTGGCACTGTCGCTCGGCGGGTCCTTCTCGGCAGAGCACGGGGTGGGCCTCTCCAAGCTGCCCGCCATGGCCGCGCTCAAGGACCCGGTCGCGCTGGACGTGATGCGCGCCATCAAGGCCGCGATGGATCCGCAGAATATCCTCAATCCCGGCAAGGTCCTGCCTCCCGACGGCCCCTGAGGGCCTGAAACCAGGCAATCCCGCATTGTGCAACGCGGTCCACAATTGGACCAAATGCTTTTGTTTTCGGCGGGATGAGCCTAAAATTTCAGCAGGTTTCGGTCCAGTATTGGTTCACCTCGATGGGCATGTGAACATTTTTCAAGAAACACCCTCGGGTTGATATCAGATTGTCCTTTCGCGCAATGGCGGAAAGGCGGTAAATCGCAACATCCCCGATTTTTCTCTCCAGGTCAGTAACTTAACAAAAGAAACCCCGCCACGCTGCAAGCTCCGTCGCCGCAGCCGATCCGACAATTCCCCCCTTAACCGCGCCCTGCCCGCCGCACCGGACGTCCAAAAAAATGTTTGGCGGATGGCCGGAGACCCGCTTGAGTAATGGCGTCGCCGGAATCGAAGCGTAAGGGACTGCGCGGACCGGCCAACACGGAGGTTAAAAAGAAAAATGGAAGAACAACTCGCGGAACTTGCGGCCCAGGTGGCCGCGATGGAGGCGAAGGGGAACATGACCAACACCATGTTCGCCGAAACCTACTATTACCTTTCCATCCCCCTCATGATCATCATCCACGCGGGCTTTCTCGCCTACGAAATGGGCGCCTCGCGCGCGAAGAACGCGCTGTCGTCGGGGGTCAAGAATATCCTCGCCTTCGCGTTCGTCATCCCGGCCTTCTACTTCTTCGGCTGGTGGGTCTACTGGGGCTTCCCCACGGGCTTCACGCTATCCGCAGGGCCGAACGAAATCTCCGGCGCGGCCTATGCCAATGCCATCGCCTTCCCCTGGGGTGAATCGGCGGCCTACATGGGCCCCAACACCGAAGACCAGATCGACGGCGTCTTCTGGGGTGCCTTCACGCTTTTCGCCGCCACCACCGCCTCGATCATGTCGGGCGCCGTGATCGAACGCATCCAGACTGTGGGCTTCGTCATTCTCGCCATCATCCTCGGCGGCTTCAGCTGGACGCTCGCCGCCGCCTGGGGCTGGCATGCCGACGGCTGGCTGGTCCAGGACTGGGGCGTGCATGACTTCGGCGCTGCGGGGCTCGTCCACGCGGTCGCGGCCTTCTTCGCGCTCGGCGTGCTGATCAACCTCGGCCCGCGCATCGGCAAGTTCAATCCCGACGGCACCGCCAACAACCTTGCGGGCCACAACATGCCCTTCACGGCCACGGGCCTGATGCTCATCGTCGTGGGCTTCTGGGGGTTCCTGATGGCCTGTCTCGTCGTCGGCGGCGAGGCGTGGTCCTGGGGCGCCAACTTCACCACGATCTACGGAACGCCCACCAACCTCGGCGCACTGACCTTCAACATCCTGATGGGTGTCTCGGGCGGCATCATCGGCGCGTGGCTCTTCACCCGCGATCCGTTCTGGATGATGTCGGGCGCACTGGCGGGCCTCATCTCGGTGGCCTCGGGTCTCGACATCTACTTCCCGTCGCTGACCTTCATCATCGCCATCGTCGCGGGCATCATGCTGAAACCCGCCGCCACGATCCTTGAAAACATGGGGATCGACGACGCCGTGGGCGCGGTCACCGTGCACGGCACGATGGGCGTCTTCGGGATGCTGATGCTGGGCCTCTTCGCGTCGGGCTACCCTGCCCTCACCGGCGAAGGCGCCCCGACGGTCAGCTTGATCGGCCAGCTTGTCGGCATCGTGGTCTTCGTCGCGATCGGGTTCAGCACCGGCTTCGTCAGCTCTCTCATCCTGAAAATGGTGGGAATGCTGCGCGTGCCCGAAGCTGCCGAAATCGCGGGTCTGGACACGGTCAAGGTACCGGCACAGGCCTATCCCGAAGGCATCATGGCGTCGCCCCCGGCGTCGCAGTAACGAAAGGAAAGAACCATGGGATTTCCGTTTGAGAACGCATCCTGGGACGGTGTCAGCGGCGTCATCTTCGTCGGCGGCGCTGGCGGCCACACGCTGGTCTACAGCCTGATCGCCATCGGCATCTGTCTCGCCGCTCTGTTCTTCGGCAATGGTGTCGAGGCGACCAAGTACAAAAAGCACAAATAGGCGTATCACGTCTGCAACGAAACGCCCCGCATGGCTCCTGCGGGGCGTTCTCGTTCCACCCCTGCTTTCATTGTTCCCCAATACTCATGATCCGACCGGCACCACGGCGCGCCGGCGCCCGATGTGGCGCGCCACGCAGGGTCAAATGCCCGTGAAGCGGCGGAATAGCCGCTGTCCCGCGGCAAGTCCGGTGCTACCCATCCTTGCATGAAACACGTCTTGATCTCTCTCGCCCTCTGCGGCGCCGGCCTGCCCGCCCTCGCCTGCGGCCCCGACACCGATTGCGCGCTCGGCGACCGCAGCTATCGCATCCACATGCCCGCCGGCCATGACGGCGCCACGCCCCTGGGCGCACTTGTCTTCGCCCATGGCTACAAGGGCTCGGCGGCCGGCACCATGCGCAACCGATCTCTTCGCGACATGGCCGACCGGCTGGGCATCGCCCTGGTCGCCGCCAATGCCGATGGCGACGACTGGCTTCTGCCCAACGCGCCCTCGGGCCGCGTCGACAGCCCGGACGCGGCACTGGCCTATTTCGACGCCCTGCGCGACGACATCCTCGCCCGGTACCCGATCGACCCCGACCGCATCGTCATGGGCGGCTTTTCCGCCGGTGGTATGGTCACATGGACCATCGCCTGCAACCGCCCGGGCGACTACGCCGGTTTCATCCCCGTCGCAGGCACCTTCTGGGCTCCGGCGCCCGAAAGCTGCGATACCCCGGTGGCCCAGATCGTGCATATCCACGGCACTTCGGACCGGATCGTTCCGCTGGCCGGGCGACCCATCGGACCGGCGCATCAGGGCGATGTGGACACCGTGCTCGCAATGTACCGGCGGACCGGCGGGCACGAACCCGCCCCTGCTCCCAGCCTCGGCGACGGCCTCGATTGCCAGGCCTGGACCGCGGCCACCGGCGCGCGCCTCGTTGAATGCCTGCACCCGGGCGGCCACAGCTTTCGCACCGGCTGGATCGCCGCCGCCTGGAACCTGATCTTCGCACCATGATCACCGGGCTGTGACCGGCAGGCTTTACCCGCTCCCCGATCCCGCTACGTCCTGGAAGGTCATGACCAAGCACATCACCATCCTCGGCGCCACTTCGGGTATCGGCAAATCCGCCGTGGAGGAAGCGCTGCACCGGGGCCATACGGTTCGCGCGGTCGCCCGCTCCGCCGCCGGGATGGACCCGCAGCCGCGGCTCGAACCGGTCCCGGCCGATGCCCGAGATCCGGATCAGGTGGCGCAGGCGCTGGATGGAACCGATGCGGTCATCTACGCCCTGGGTATCAAGGAAAGCGTCTCGATGCTCTGGACCGAGGTCACGCTCTTCTCCGAAAGCACGCGCATTCTGCTTGCCGCCATGCGCACCGCGGATGTCTCGCGCCTCGTCGCCGTGACCGGGTTCGGCGCGGGCCGGTCACGCGCCGCCATGAGCACGGTAGAACGCCTCGGCCACAAGGCCATCCTGGGGCGTCCCTATGCCGACAAGGACCGGCAGGAGGCGCTCATCACCGACAGCGCCCTCGACTGGACCATCGTGCGCCCCGTGATCCTGACCAACAGCCCCCGGACCGGCCGCTACCGGGTGCTCCGCGACCCCTCGAGCTGGCGTAACGGTCTGATCTCGCGCAGCGACACGGCGTGCTATCTGCTGGATGCCGTGGAACAGGGTCTCGACATCTCGGCCGATGTCGTCGTCACCCGGTGAATTCGCGCCGCTGGGCTTGGCGCCTCGGTCCCAGTCATCATTTGCCATGCTGCGGTTGCGAAATGCGCGCGGGACGTCAACCGGTCGCCCGGCACTCGTGGCACCGGCGCGCGAAACTCCGGAAAGATCGCCTCGTTAAGGCATCAATCGCCGCTCAGCGGTCGCGGATCATCCGGAACGCCGCCGACGCGCCCCAGCCCGCCGCAATGGCAATGGCCAGCGACATCAGGCCATAGATCAACGGCTGTTCCCGCGACAGGGTAAAGATCCACCGTTCCAGCCCGACCTTCTGCACGCCGATCGCGGTCTCGTAGGTCGACACGATATTGCCGCCCCGGGTCAGGAAGATCCGCGTCTGATAGGCGCCTTCCGTCAGGTTCGCGGGCATCTTGATCGAGGTACGGAACAACGTCTGTTCATCCAGCGACACCGCGCCTTCCTGCAGGCTGTAGGCGCCGTTGGCCTTGCGGATGCGGATGATCGCCTCGGTGAAAAGCTCGGGGTTCACGGTCTCGCTGGCGGTGCCCACCGACCGGATCGCCCGCGGTATCGAGATCCGGTGCCGCAGGTCCTCGACCTCGGACAGGACATTCTGCAACGGTCCCGTCGTCGCGATGGCATAGAAGGACGGCGCGCGGTCCACCTCGATCGAGTCGACATTCACCCATATCCCGAAACGCCGCTCCTTGCGCCGCACCACCACGGGCTTGCTGGGGCCGGCGACCGCAACGATCACGTCCAGCGGTTCCTCGGGGATCGGAGCGTCGCGCTTGACGGCACCGAAGACCAGGATCTCGGACCCATCGAAGGTCGCGGTGATCGCCACCTTGTCACGGCTCAGGCCCAGCACGACCTCTTCCGCCGCAAGCGCGGGACCGGCAAGGAAAAGAAGGGGGATCAGCCAGCGCATCAATGTCCCTCCACCCCGCCGACGGAATACAGTTCCGACGGCATGATCAGCAGGTCCAGCGCCAGCTTGAAGCATACGGCCAGCACCATCAGTGCCAGCAGGATACGCAGTTGCTCGGCCTTCATACGGGTGCCGATCGTGGTGCCGATCTGGGCACCGATAACCCCGCCGATCAGCAACAGCACCGCCAGCGCCACGTCGACGGTGAAGTTGGTCGTCGCATGCAACAGCGTGGTGAACGCGGTGACAAAGATGATCTGGAACAGCGACGTGCCCACGACCACCTTGGTCGGCATCCCCAGCAGATAGATCATCGCCGGAACCATGATGAACCCGCCGCCGACACCCATGATCGCCGCCAGGATGCCCACCGCGATCCCCACAAGGACCGGCGGGATCACACTGATGTAAAGCCCGCTGGTGCGGAACCGCATCTTGAAGGGCAGCTTGTGGATCCAGGTATGTTTCTTGCGCGTGGCGGGTTTTCCCGACTTGCTGCGGCGGATCGCCCGAAGACTCTCGAAGAACATCATCGCGCCGATGATGCCCAAAAACACCACATAGCACAGCCGCACCAGCAGATCGACCTGCCCCAGCGACCGCAGGTAGTTGAACACCACGACGCCCAGCGCGGCCCCGATAAGACCGCCGATCAGCAGCACCGTCCCCATGCGAAGGTCGACCGTCTTGCGCCTCAGATGCGCCAGCACGCCCGAGAAGGACGAGGCGACGATCTGGTTCGCCTCCGTGGCCACGGCCACCGCCGGAGGGATCCCGATGAAGAACAGAAGCGGCGTCATCAGAAAGCCGCCTCCCACCCCGAACATCCCCGAAAGAACGCCCACCATTCCGCCCAGTCCCAAAAGCAGGAAAGCGTTGACCGAAACCTCGGCGATGGGAAGGTAGATCTGCATATCCCGTGTTAGCCTCGCCCCGCGCCGGTTTGCAAGTGCGGCATCGGCTTCGCAGCATCAGGTCTGATCAATTTATGTGAACTGGCCTTACGAAAGGTGAACGCATCATGCCACGTGACGTCCGTTTCAATAATTTTTGAGACGCACGGTACAGTTAACGCTCTTTTACGTAAGGCACGCCGCCCGATTTCGGGGGAATCGCCTTGCCCACGAACCCTGCCAGGATCACCACCGTCAGGATATACGGCAGCGCATCCATCAGCTGCGTCGGGATCGTCACGCCTGCCACCTCCAGCGTCTGATAGCGCAGCGCGACCGCCTGCAGGAGGCCGAAAAGCAGCGTCGCCCACAGCGCGTGCCAGGGCCGCCACTTGGCAAAGATCAGCGCCGCCAGCGCGATGTATCCGCGCCCCGCCGTCATGTCCTTGACGAACCCGGCCTGCAACGCCGTGGACAGGTACGCGCCCGCCACCCCGCACAGCACACCGCAGATGGCCAGCGCGGCGAACCGCATGCCCGGCACGCTGATCCCCGCCGTGTCGACCGCCTCGGGGTTCTCGCCCACCGCCCGCAGGCGCAGGCCGAACCGCGTGCGATAGAGCACCCACCAGCTGGCTGGCACACAGAGGAAGGCGATGTAGACCAGGATCGTATGCCCGGACAGCAACTCTCCGTAAACCGGTCCGAGACTATCCGCGAAGGGCAGGTCGATTGGCGTAAAGCGCGCGCCCGCCCCCAGCGACGGCGTGCGTCCCGCCTCGTTGAACCAGTCGGCCGCGATCAGCACCGTCAGCCCGGCAGCCAGGAAATTGATCGCAACCCCGGATATCAGCTGGTTGCCCCGGAACGTGATACTGGCCAGTCCGTGCAGACCCGACAGCAACATCGCCGACCCGATCCCCGCCAGCAGGCCTACCCAGGCCGACCCCGACACATAGGCCACCGCCGCCGAAAAGAACGCCGCGATCAGCATCTTGCCTTCCAGCCCGATGTCGAAAATCCCCGCCCTTTCGCTGAAAAGCCCCGCCAGACACGCCAGCAACAGCGGTATGGCAAGGCGCACGGTGCTGTCCAGGATGTCCAGAAGGGTCAGGATGTCCATGCGCTCAACTCTCCGACGTCGCCATCTTGTACGCGGCAAAGCTGAAAAAGCTGCCCAGCCCCGCCTCGATCCACCGCCGCCCGCCGGCATAGGCCGCGCGGATGGGCCCCGAGGACAGGAACAGCGCCCAGGCCGCGTGCATCGTGAAACTGATCGCAAAAGACCCGGCGACGAAGGCGGCAATCACGGTCCCCGGCGCCCCCTCGACGGCCCCCACCGCCGCGATGGCCAGCCAGAAGACAATCGCCTTGGGGTTTGTCACCTGCAACGCATAACCTTGCGCAAACAGCTTCGCCTTCGCCTGCTTCGGCGTTGTCATCACCGACAGCTTCGGCGGGTTCAGTGCCTTCTTGAACGCCCCATAGGCCAGCCACACCAGGTAGGCCGCGCCCACCAGCTTCAAAAGGCTCATCGCCCAGGCCGCCTGCGACAGGATCAGCCCCACGCCCAGCATGGTCAGGATGTTGATCGTCATGCTGCCCGCGGCGATCCCCGCGCAGGTCACCAGCGCCGGCCCCCGCCCCTGGTTGGTCGAGATACCCAACAGCATCGCCACCGCCGGCCCGGGCGAGGACGCCCCCACCAGAAGGATGGCATAGGCGGCGATGAAGCCGGGAAGGTAAGGCGCGAATTCGGTCATGGTCCGAGGCTCCGAGTACATGTGACCCATGCAGCCTGCCACACATCGCTGCGCAGACCCAGCATCAACACTTCGCTCCAGGCCGAACCATGCGCGCTCATGCTCTCCGCCTCCGCCGCAGCGCGCCATAGGCCCGCTCCATCGGCATCCGCACCATGTTGTCCAGCGCCCCGGTGAACAGGATCACCAGCGCCTGTATGACCACGATCAACTCGCGCGGGATCGACGTCCACAGACCCAGTTCGCCCCCGCCCTGGTACAGGAACCCGAACAGGATCGCCGCCAGGAACACGCCCAACGGATGGTTCCGCCCCATCAGCGCCACCGCGATCCCGATGAACCCCGCGCCTTCGGTCGGGTTCAGCAACAACCGTTCCGCCTCGCCCATTACCACGTTCACGGCCATCAGCCCCGCAAGGCCGCCCGAGATCAGCATCGCCACCACGACGATCTTCACCGGCCCGATCCCGGCATAGCGCGAGGCCGTCTGCGAATACCCCAGCGCCCGGATCTCGTATCCCAGCCGCGTCCGCCAGATCAGCAGCCACACGATGAGGCAGGCCAGCACCGCCACGAACAGGCTGATATTCACCGGCGCGGCCTTGGAAAACGAAATGCCCAGCGGCGCCAGCATGTCATGCAGCGTCGGCAAGGTCGCCCCCTCGGGGAACCGCGCCGTGGCCGAATCCACCGACCCCGCCGGGCGCAGAACCCCGCCCAGCAAGTAGTTCAGCAAAGCGGCCGCAATCAGGTTGAACATGATCGTCGTGATCACGATGTGACTGCCCCGCGTCGCCTGCAGCCAGGCCGGTATCAGCGCCCACAGCGCCCCGAACACCGCGCCCCCCGCCATCGCGGCGGGCAAGGCCAGGGCCCAATGCGGCCACGGCAACGCCAGGCACACCAGCGCCACGCCAAGGCCCCCCAGCATCGCCTGCCCCTCGGCCCCGATATTGAACATTCCCGCATGGCTGGCGACGGCAAAGGCCAGCCCGGTGAACATGAACGTCGTCGCGTAATAAAGCGTATAACCCCAGCCATAGGTCGACCCGAACGCGCCGGTGACCATGATCCGCAGCGCCTCGACCGGGCTTTCCCCGATGCCAAGGATCACCAGCGCCGACAACACCGCCGCCAGCAACAACGACACCAGCGGCACAAGGACCGCGTCGGCCCAGCCCGGCAGCCTATCCATGCCCGCCTCCCTGTGCCGTGCCGTGTTCCTCCGCATGCTCCTGCGCCTGCGCCGCCTGCGCCTCCTGCACGGCGGCGGCGGCATCCTCGGGCCGCCCCTCGATCCCGGCCATCAGAAGGCCCAGCTCGGTCTCGTCCGTCTCCGCAGGCAGACGCTCGCCCATGATACGCCCGTCGAACATGACCGCAATCCGGTCGCTCAGCGCCATCACCTCGTCCAGCTCCACACTCACCAGCAGGATCGCCTTGCCCGCATCGCGCAGCGCGATGATCTGGGCGTGGATGAACTCGATCGCCCCGATATCCACGCCCCGCGTCGGCTGCCCCACCAAGAGCAGGTCCGGGTTCCGCTCGATCTCCCGTGCCAGCACGATCTTCTGCTGGTTGCCGCCGCTGAAATGCCTGGCCGACAGTTTGGCATCTCGGGGCCGCACGTCGAACCGCTCCATCTTCGCCGCCGCCTCGGTCTGGATGCCGGCATTGTCCATCAGCAGGCCAGCCCCCGAGGCCGGCTCCCTGTGATACCCGAACACACTGTTTTCCCACGCCGAGAACGCCATGATCAGCCCTTCGCGCTGGCGGTCCTCGGGCACGTGCCCCACGCCCGCCGCGCGCCGCGCCCTGCCATCCGCGCCCCCGCCGGACAGGGGCAGGTCCACGCCGTTCACCGCCACGCGCCCCGTCGCGGGCCGCATCCCGCCCAGCACTTCCAGCAGTTCCGACTGCCCGTTCCCGGCCACCCCGGCCAGCCCCACGATCTCGCCCTTCCGCACCTGCAGATCAACGCCGCGCAGCCGCTCCACCCCCTGCCCGTCGACCACGTGCAGGTTCTCGACCTCCAGCACCACATCGCCGGGCCGGGCCGCCTCCTTCTCGACCCTGAGCAGCACCTTGCGCCCCACCATCAACTCGGCCAGTTCCTCCGGCCCCGTCTCGGCGGTCCTCACCGTCGCCACCATCTCGCCGCGTCGCATGACGCTCACGTCATCGGTGATCTCCATGATCTCGCGCAGCTTGTGGGTGATCAGGATGATCGTCTTCCCTTCGTACCGCAGCCGGGCAAGGATACGAAACAGCTGATCCGCCTCGGCGGGCGTCAGCACCCCCGTCGGCTCGTCCAGGATCAGAATATCGGCCTGCCGGTAAAGCGCCTTCAGGATCTCGACCCGCTGCTGCATCCCCACGCCGATATCCTCGACCAGCGCGTCGGGCATCACCTGCAACTCGTATTCGCGCGCCAGCGCGGCCAGTTCCCGCCGCGCCTTGGCCAGGCTTGGCCGCAAGAGCGCGCCGTCCTCGGCGCCAAGGATCACGTTCTCCAGCACGGTGAAGTTCTCGACCAGCTTGAAATGCTGGAACACCATGCCGATGCCAGCCGCAATCGCCGCCTGGCTGTCGGGGATGCTGGTTTCCCGCCCCTTGATGAAGATCCGGCCCGCGTCGGCCTTGTAGAACCCGTAGAGGATCGACATCAGCGTCGATTTCCCCGCGCCGTTCTCGCCGATGATGCCGTGAATGGTGCCCGGCGCGACCTTGATCGAAATATCCTTGTTGGCCTGCACCGGCCCAAAGGATTTCGATATCCCCTGCAGTTCGATGGCGGGGGCGACGCTCATGTGCCCACACCCTTGAAGCCCACCAGCCGCAGCAGGCGTCCCGCGTCGTCCGTCTCTATCATGAACTGGCCTGGCTGGATGAACCCGTCGGCCATGATGAATTCCACGGTCGCGCGGATCACGCCGTCACGGCACTCGATGTCCGCGACCTGTGCAATCGCACCGGGGGCCATGGCAGAGTATTGCCCGACATAATCCACCACGGCCGCCGATCCCTCCAGCGGGGTTTTCAGCCGCGAGTCGGCATAGCGCACGCCGGTGGCCAGCACGTCGTTCAGCACGGCCATCCGCGCCTCCGCGTCGCTGTCGCCCCAGGCGTTGAAGAACCGTCTGACGCTGTCACTCATGGCAGTCTCCGGCAAGCGGCCGGGCCCTACAGGCGGCCCGGCCCCGCGTGGTCAGGATGCCGGGCAACTGTTGTCGGACATGTAATCATGCACCTTCAGGTCGCCCGCCGCGATCTCATCGGCGGCGGCGTCCACGGCCTCTTTCATCTCGGCGGTGACAAGCGCCTCGTTGTTCTCGTCCAGCGCATAGGCCACGCCGTCATTCGACAGCCCCATGACGTTCAGCCCCGTCTCCAGCTCGGCGCCCGCGGACATCGCGTCATAGACGGCATTGTCCACCCGCTTGACCATCGAGGTCAGCACCTTGCCCGGATGCAGGTGGTTCTGGTTGCTGTCCACGCCAATGCCCAGGACATCCTCGTCGGCCGCGGTCTGCAACACGCCGGTGCCGGTACCGCCCGCGGCGTGATAGATGACGTCCGCACCCTGGCTGATCTGCGCCTTGGTCAGCTCGGACCCCTTGACCGGGTCGTTCCAGGCCGCAGGGGTGGTCCCGGTCATGTTCTGGATCACCGTGGCGTCCGCATTGGCCGCCTTCACACCCTGAACGTAGCCGCAGGCGAACTTGCGGATCAGCGGGATGTCCATGCCGCCGATAAACCCGACCGTGCCGGACTCGCTGGCCATCGCCGCCATCATCCCCACCAGGTAGCTGCCTTCATGCTCGTTGAACACGACCGAGCGCACATTGGGCTCCTCGACCACCATGTCGATGATCGCGAACTTGGTGTCGGGATAATCCGGCGCCACCTCGCCCAGGATATCGCCAAAGGCAAAGCCCACCATGACGATCGGGTTGTTGCCGTTCTCGGCAAAGCGGCGCAGGGCCTGCTCGCGCTGCGCCTCGGATTGCAGCTCGATCTCGTTATAGCTGCCGCCGGTTTCCTCGGCCCAGCGCGATGCGCCGTTATGGGCGCTTTCGTTGAAAGACTTGTCGAACTTGCCGCCTAGATCGAAGATCAGAGCCGGATCGGCCAGTGCGCCCGCCGCGCTCAGCGCCAGCGTTGCGGCGGCGCCCATGAGGCTTTTCATCAATGTCATGCGTATCTCCCTGAGGTTCGGCGGCGGTGCGTGGCTGACCGGAAGGGTTGAATCACGCCCGCCCCCTTTTTGATTTCGGCAAGTAGGCCGCAACTGGCCCCACGGGTCAAGGTGCTCAGCGGCTTGCCGCAAGGTAAGCCCTGCCTGTCGCGCGCCAGTGGGTGCCACAAGAGTTCATCCGCATCCGGGACCTCCTGGCGCAATCGCGCGTTTGCCGGCCCGCGTAGGGTGGGTGAAAACCCACGCGCTTCCTAAACCTTCAAATCCATCGCCGCCTGCAACAACGTCTTGGCATAATCGGTCTTGGGATTGTTGAAGATCTCCTCCGACGCCCCGTATTCCACGATATCGCCCTGCTTCATCACCACCACCTTGTGGCTCATCGCCCGAACGACCGCCAGGTCGTGGCTGATGAACAGATAGGCCAGCCCGTATTTCGCCTGCAACCGCCGCAGCAGGTCCACGATCTGGACCTGCACCGTCATGTCCAGCGCGCTGGTCGGTTCGTCCAGCACCACCAGCTTGGGCCGCAGGATCATCGCCCGGGCGATGGCGATCCGCTGCCGCTGGCCGCCGGAAAACTCGTGCGGATAGCGGTCCATCGCCGCGGGGTCCAGTTCCACCTCGCGCATCACCTCGGCCACCAGCTCGCGCACCGGCCGCCCGTCTGGGTTGCCATGCACACCCAGCCCCTCGGCGATGATCTGCTCGCAGGTCATCCGGGGGCTCAGGCTGCCCACCGGGTCCTGGAATACGATCTGGATATCCGACCGCTTCCGCCGCAGCTTGCGCGTGGACCAGTCCCGCATATCCTCGCCGTCAAAGCGGATTTCGCCCTGCGACTCGATCAGCCGCATCAGCGCCAGCGCCAGCGTCGTCTTGCCGGATCCGCTTTCGCCCACGATGCCCAGCGTCTCGCCCCGGCGCACCTCGATATCGGCCTCGTTCACCGCCTTCACATGGCCCACAGTCCGCTTCAACAACCCTTTCTGGATCGGGAACCAGATGCGCAGGCCGTGGGTCTCCACCAGCGTTTCGGCGCCCTCGGGCACCGGTTCGGGCACACCCGACGGCGCCGCGCCCAGCAGCTTTTTCGTATACGCGTGCTGCGGATTGCCGAAAATCTCTGCGGTAGGGCCGGTTTCCACGATCTCCCCGTCCTTCATCACGCAGACCCGGTCGGCGATCCGCTCTACCACAGCCAGGTCATGGGTGATGAACAAAAGCCCCATGTTCTCTTCGCGCTTCAGTTCTGCCAGCAACTCCAGGATCTGCGCCTGGATCGTCACGTCCAGCGCCGTCGTCGGCTCGTCCGCGATCAGGATGTCGGGCTTGTTCGACAGCGCCATGGCGATCATCACCCGCTGCCGCTGCCCGCCCGAAAGCTGGTGCGGATAGGCCCCCAGCCGGCTTTCGGGGTCGCGGATGCCCACCCGGTTCAGCAGTTCCAGGATGCGCTCCTGCACCGCTGCACCGCGCAGCCCCTGATGCAGTTCGATCGACTCGCGCAGCTGCTTTTCCAGCGTGTGCAGCGGGTTCAGGCTGGTCATCGGCTCCTGGAAGATGAAGCTGATGTCGTTGCCCCTTACCTTGCGCAGCAGCTTGTCACTCGCGCCGATCATCTGCTGGCCGTCATAGGTCACGCTGCCCTCGACGATGGCACTGTCGCCCAGCAGCGATACCGTGCTCAGCGCCGTCACCGACTTGCCCGACCCGCTCTCGCCCACCAGCGCCACGGTCTCGCCCCGGTCAACGCTGAACGACACACCGTGGACTGCCTGCGTCACCGCCCCGTCCTGGCGGAAACTCACCTTCAGGTCTTTGACTTCAAGCAGACTCATTGAAAGGTCTTCCGTGGGTCGAACGCGTCGCGCACGCCCTCGAAGATGAACACCAGCAGCGACAACATGATCGCAAAGGTGAAGAACGCGGTGAAGGCAAGCCATGGCGCCTGCAGGTTCTGCTTGGCCTGCAGCGTCATCTCGCCCAGGCTGGGGGCCGAGGACGGCAGGCCGAAGCCCAGGAAATCCAGCGTCGCCAGCAGGCTGATCGTGCCGGTGATGATGAAGGGCAGGAAAGTCAGCGTCGCCACCATCGCGTTGGGCAGCATGTGGCGGAACATGATCTTCATGTTGCCCACGCCCAGCGCCTTGGCGGCCCGCACGTATTCGAAGTTGCGCGCGCGCAGGAACTCCGCCCGCACCACGGCCACAAGGCCCATCCACCCGAACAGAACCGTGATGCCCACCAGCAGCCAGAAATTTCGCGGTATGATCGAGAAGATGATGATGATCACGTAAAGCTGCGGCGTCGCCGCCCAGATCTCGATGATCCGCTGGAAGATAAGGTCGGTCAGCCCGCCGAAGAAGCCCTGGATCGCCCCTGCGAAAACCCCGATGATCGAGGAAAATAACGTCACGATCAGCGCGAACAGCACCGACAGGCGGAAACCGTAGACCACCCTTGCCAGCACGTCCCGCTTGGTGCCGTCCGTGCCCAGCAGGTTCTGGTCGTTGGGCGGCAGCGGTGCCGCACCGGGCCGGTCGACGGGCGTGTCATAGCTGTAGGGCACCGGCGGCCAGATCGTCCAGCCCTTGTCGATCGCCTCGCCGGCGACCTCGCCGTCGCCGGCATCCTCGATGATCCCCTCGGGGTCGTCGAAACAGTCGATCAGTCCCCCCGACACGATCAGGCATTCGACCTCGGGGTCGGCATAGACCGCCTCGGTGCGGAAATCCCCGCCGAACGCGGTCTCGGGGTAGAAGTTGAAGATCGGTGTATAAAGCTCGCCGCGGTACTTCACCAGGATCGGCTTGTCATTGGCCACGAACTCCGCCGGCAGGCAGATCAGGAACAGGATCGAAAAGATGATCAGCGACCAGAAGGCGCGCCGGTTGTTCTTGAAGTTGCGCCAGCGGCGGCGGTTGAGCGGGGACAGCGTGAACATCTCAGCCCGCCCTCTTCTCGAAGTCGATGCGCGGGTCGATCAGCACATATGTCAGGTCCCCCAGCAGGTTCACCAGAAGGCCGATCAGCGTCATCAGGTAGAGCGTGGCGAACAGCACCGGATAATCCCGCCCGATCGCCGCCTCGTAGAACAGCCGCCCCAGCCCGTCGAGCGAGAATATGGTCTCGATCAGCAGGCTGCCGGTGAAGAACACGCCGACGAACACGCCCGGAAACCCGGCGATCACGATCAGCATCGCATTGCGGAAGACATGACCATAAAGCACCCGCCGCTCGGCCAGTCCCTTGGCCCGCGCGGTGATCACATACTGCTTCTTGATCTCGTCCAGGAACGAGTTCTTGGTCAGGATCGTCAGCGTGGCAAAGCCGCCGATGCTCAGCGCGGCGACCGGCAGGATGATGTGCCACAGGTAATCCAGCACCTTGCCGATCAGGCTCATGTCTTCCCACCCGTCCGAGGTCAGGCCGCGGAGGGGGAAGATCTGCCAGTAGCTGCCACCGGCGAACAGCACCAGCAGCATGATCCCGAACAGGAAGGCCGGTATCGCATAGGCCGCGATGATGATTCCGCTGGTCCAGGTATCAAAGGACGAGCCGTCCTTCACCGCCTTGCGGATCCCCAGGGGGATCGACACCAGATAGCTCAGCAGCATTGTCCAGATCCCCAGCGTGATGCTGACCGGCAGTTTTTCCAGCACCAGGTCCATCACGTTGATCTTGCGGAAATAGCTCTCGCCGAAATCGAAGGTGGCGTAGTTGACCAGCATGTTCAGGA
Organism: Roseovarius sp.; assembly: GCA_046290265.1. GTDB lineage: Bacteria > Pseudomonadota > Alphaproteobacteria > Rhodobacterales > Rhodobacteraceae > Roseovarius. Next base: position 161,090 of record JBKAGF010000003.1, read on the forward strand.
ACCGCTCCAGCGGCGGCTTGTCCAGCCCGAACTGCGCCTCCAGCTCGGCGATGAACTCCGGCGGCAGCCCCTGCGAGCCGATATAGCCGCCGATCTCGTCGCCACCACTGACCGCGCCGTCCTGTTCGCCCCCGGCGAAGCCGCCAAACACGTCGCCCTGGCCCTGGATGTCGGCAATCGCCTGCTCCACGGGGCCGCCGGGCAGGAACTGCACCAGCGTGAAGTTGACGATCATGATCCCGATCAGCGTCGGGATGATCAGCAACAGCCGCCTTATGATATACGCGCCCAAGCCTGCCCCCTACACCGGCACGGTGCGCGGTACCGGCATACCCGCCCCTGCGATCCCGACTGTCTTCAAAGTGCGCCCGCCTCTCGCAGCTTCGCGCCCTTCTCGGCGTCGTACCACCAGAAATCCAGCGTGCCCAGAAGGTAGGGCGGAATTTCCTCGGGGTGGGCGTACTGGTCCCAGTACGCGACCCAGTAATCGGGGGCATAGCCGTCGGGGATCAGCATGAATTCATGGCGCAGCGCGCGGTCCAGCGCGCGGATCGTCATGTCCTCTTCCTCCTGGCTTTCGGTCATCAGCGATTCCGCGATGATCTGGTCCACCATGGGGCTGCGCAACCCCGCCGGGTTGAACAGGTCGTCCGCGGCCTCGCTGCCGAACCGCTGGGCAAGGCCCGTGCCGGTGCCCATCAGCGCCGGATAGCCGTCGAACACCAGGTCATAGTCGTGGTCGCGCTCGCGCTTGGTGTATTGCGCACTGTCCACCGCCTGCACGCGCGCGTCGATGCCCAGGCTCTGCAGGTTGGCGACGAAATTCTCGGCCACGGCCTTTTCGGTCGGTTGACCCGAGGCATTCAACAGGAAATTCAGCGTCAACACCTTGCCGTCCGCGTTGCGCATCTTGCCGCCGTCCCCGACGGTATAGCCCGCCTCTTCCATCAACCGCAGCGCCGCACGGGTATTCTTGCGCGAGGTCAGGCGGGCCGCGTCGCTCTCATGCGGCACCCAGGGCTCCTCGGTCATCACCTCTTCGGGCACCACGTCGCCCAGCGACTCAAGAAACGCCTTCTCGTCACCCTCGGGCAGGCCCGTCGCCTCCAGCGGGGTGCCGGTGGAAAACGACCGTTGCTGCTCGTACAGACCGGCGAACAGCGACTCGTTGGTCCATTCGAAATTGAACATCAGCGCCACCGCCTCGCGCACGCGCTTGTCCTTCAGCGCCTCGCGCCGGGTGTTGAACACGATGCCCGTCATCGAGGGCGGCGATCCGTTCGGGATCGACTCCAGCTTGACCCAGCCCTTGTTCGCCGCCGGGAACCGATAGGCACTGTCCCACAGCTTGGGATCGGCTTCGGTCCGGTACGTCACCTCGCCGGCCTTGAACGCCTCGAAGGCGGCGGTGGAATCGGCGAAATACTCCAGCCGGATCGTATCGAAATTGTGCCGGCCCTTGTTGATGGGCAGATCCCAGCCCCAGTAATCGGGGTTGCGCCTGAACACCACGCGGCGGTTCGGTTCGACCTCGTCCAGAACGTAGGGGCCCGATCCCGGCGAAACCTCCAGCCGCGGCTCGTCCAGCCGCGCTCCGGTTTCCTCGTACCACGCCTTGGACCAGATCGGCACCGTGCCCACCTGGTCGATCAGGCTGCGGCGCGAAATGCCGTCCGCGAAGTAGAACTTCACCGTATGCTCGTCCAGCACCTCTACCTTCGGAATGCGCTTGCGCACCGCCTCGGCATAGCTCTTCAGCCCCTGGTCCAGCAGCAGGTTGTGCGAAAACGCCACGTCCTCGGCGGTGACCGGCGTGCCGTCGGAAAAGGTCGCCTCGGGGCGCATGTGGAAGATCACCCAGGACTTGTCCTCGGGATATTCCACCGTGTGCGCCACCAGCCCGTACAGCCCGTTCATGTCGTCGCCCGGCAGGCTGCCGGACCCGGCCAGAACCTGCCCCAGCAGGCTCTCGTACATGATTGTCGACAACTGCGAGGCGCGCCCGTTCCGCGTATAGGGGTTCATGGAATCAAAGCTGCCCGGCAGCGCAAGAGAGATCTCGCCGCCCTTGGGCGCATCGGGATTCACATAGCTGAAATGCTCGTAATCGGCGGGGTATTTCAGGTCGCCGAAATAGGAATATCCGTGGCTCTTGATGATCGTCTCGTCCTGTGCCTCGTCCTGGGACAGGGCGCTGGTGGCGGCCAGGGCCGCGATGCACAGGCCGGTGAAGGCGGCGATCAGGACACGGGGGCGGGACACTGCAACGGACCGGGTCGTGGCCCGGCTGTGGCGTCGGGTCATTCTTCTCTCCTCTTGACCTGCCTGATGTGGGGTCTTTTTCCTTGCAGGCAAGCTAAAGGAGGATCGAAACGGGTTTCAAGCGCGGAAAGCGGCTTTCGCGTTCAAATCCTTTTGACGGCGGGGCTTTGCCGCTTGTCCCGTGGGCGCTGCCCATGAAAAAGCCGCCGTTCCGGTCGGGAACGACGGCCTTGTTCAACCTGCGGTAGCCGGCTCAGCCGCCGGTGGACTCCAGGTAGGCGACCAGCGCAGCGCGCTCTTCTTCCTTACGCACGCCGCGATAGGCCATCTTGTTTCCCGGCGCATAGCCTTTGGGGTCTTCCAGCCAGGCGTTCAGTTCGTCGACCGTCCATGCGCCGTCCAGACCTGCCAGAGCGTCGGAATAGTTGAACCCGTCGACCCCACCGATGTCACGTCCGACCACGCCAACCAGGTGCGGGCCCACGCCATTATCCTCGGAATCGGCCTTGTGACAGGCGGCGCATTTGCGGAACGCCTTTTCACCGTCTGCCACGTCCGCGGCAGCCACCAGTTCGGCAAAAGCCGATCCTTCGCCCCCGGCGGCAGCTTCCTCCTCGGTCGCCTCACCCTCGGCGGCAGCTTCCTCCTCGGTCGCCTCGCCTTCAGCAGCAGCTTCCTCTTCGGTCGCCTCACCCTCGGCCGCAGCTTCCTCTTCGGTCGCCTCGCCTTCAGCAGCAGCTTCCTCTTCGGTCGCCTCACCCTCGGCGGCAGCTTCCTCTTCGGTCGCCTCACCCTCGGCGGCAGCTTCCTCCTCGGTCGCCTCGCCCTCGGCGGCAGCTTCCTCCTCGGTCGCCTCGCCCTCGGCGGCAGCTTCCTCCGCGGCGCCCTCTTCGGCCGCGACCTCGGTCATGTCGCCATCGGTCATATCAAGAAACGCGATCACATTGGCGCGGTCCTCGGGCTTGGGCAGGCCGTTGAACCCCATCGTGGTGCCCGGCGCATAGCCGCGCGGGTCTTCAAGGAACGCGTAGAGGTTCTCGGGGGTCCAGACATCCGCCGCTTCTTCCAGCGCGCCGGAATAGCTGAAGCCGCTGACCGCATCGACCTCGCGCCCGACCACGCCGTACAGGCTGGGACCGACGCCATTGGCGCCTTCCGCCGCCTGGTGGCACGCCTTGCACTTGCCGAAGACGCGCTCGCCGGCACCCGGATCGGCCTCGGAATAAAGCGAGGCCAGCGTGACCGCCTCTTCCTCCTCGCCGCCGCCTTCGCCTTCATCCGTCTCGATGATATAGGCCGCCTGATGCTCGTCGCCGTGACCGCCGCCACCCACGTGGTAAATCTCTTCCGCGGCCCATTTGCCCAGAAGCAAGATCAGGAACGTCCCGCAAAGGCCGCCCATGATCTTTGTGAAGGTCATTGTGTCAAACATAGCCCGTATCCATCTGAATCTCTCGCGCGGTATCTATCCGCTTCCCCTTGTGTGGCGCAAGGTGTAGTTTCCGCGACCAATCGACCGCCTTTGCTTAAAAAGTGCGGTAAGAGCGGACAGAACAGGCGAAGTTTCAGCACCATGACCAAACGTATCGCGTTCCAGGGAGAGCCCGGAGCCTATTCCCACCAGGCCTGCCGCGACACTTATCCAGACATGGATACCCTGCCCTGCCGGACCTTCGAGGACGCAATCGAGGCAGTGCGCTCCGGCGAGGCGGATCTTGCCATGCTGCCGGTCGAGAACTCCACTTTCGGGCGCGTGGCCGACATCCACCACCTTCTGCCCGAATCCGGCCTGCATATCATCGCAGAGGCGTTCGTGCGGGTGCACATCAATCTTCTGGCCCTTCCCGGCGTCACGCTACCCGAGGTCAGGCGCGCCAAAAGCCACACGATGCTGCTGGGCCAGTGCCGCCGCTTCCTCGCGCAGCACGACATCCAGCGCGTGACCGGCGCCGACACCGCCGGTTCGGCCCGCGAGGTCGCCCAGGCCGGCGATCCCGAACTGGCCGCGCTCGCCTCGGAACTGGCCGGCGAGATATACGGTCTCGACGTGCTCGCGCGTGAGATCGAGGACGAGGGCAACAATTCCACCCGCTTTCTCGTCATGTCGACCGAGCCGGATAATTCCCGCCGCGGCGATGATGGCATGATGACCACCTTCGTCTTTCAGGTGCGCAACATTCCCGCGGCGCTCTACAAGGCGATGGGCGGCTTCGCCACCAACGGCGTCAACATGACCAAGCTGGAAAGCTACATGGTGGGCGGATCGTTCACGGCAACGCAGTTCTACGCCGATATCGAGGGCCACCCCGAGGACCCAGGCGTCAAACTGGCTCTCGAGGAACTCGAATATTTCACGTCCGACCTGACGATGCTGGGCGTCTATCCCGCCGACCCGCGCCGGCACTAGGCCACCTGCGGCCCCGGCACAGCGCGAATGTTACAATATCTGCCAGCAGGCAAAATTGTAGCTCTGTATGTTCACCTGCGCACAGACCGCTAAACCTGACATTTAATCGTTCATTTTCAATGCCTTGAACGAACCCTTCCGATGCTGATGCGGGGCTGATGCCGCTGAATCACGCCTTTCATCACGCATCTGTGCATCCGTGTGAACGCCGGGTAACGAGACACGGAGCATCCCTGTAACCAGCTCCTTTCCGATGCCATCTCCCTGCCAGACGACGCGGACAGCCCGCGCCGCAACAGCGCACAGGAAAGGATCTCACCATGCGTACCATCACTACAGTCGCGGTCATTGCCGCTCTCGCCACTCCCGCCGCCGCCGTGCAGGTCGTAAACGTGCTGGGCCAGCACACGACGCCGATCAACAGCAGCGTGCTGACCAATGCCGCGCCCTACTTCGATCAGGAAAAAGACGACCAGATCGGCTTCGGCTTCGGCGCACCGTTCCAGGATGA